>CAZCMN010000008.1:0-35338 GCA_964500015.1 Candidatus Woesearchaeota archaeon
ATTACATCATTCGTTTTAGGACGCTGTCAGCTTTAGCTGACAGAGGATGTCACAATTTTTACCATTTTCTAAAAACTGTTTTTGACAAGCCAGTATTTGGTATTTTTGGCATTTTAATTTTAGGATTTGTTCTTTTAGAATAAATGTTTTTTGCATAAATTAAACTTTGTTTAAAGTTTTGATAAATTAGTTTATTTGGGTTTATCTGTGGAAACTTTATTTTACTTAGGGATTTTATTAATTTTATTGTTGTTCTTTTTTCTTCTTTTGTTTCAGGTTTCAGGAGTAGGCTTTTTTCTTTTAAAATTTTTTGATAAGTTTTTTCAAGCAATAAAACACTTTTTTGAATATCTAACTTTTTTGCAAGTTTTAGGCTATTCTTCGACATACTCTCTTTTAATTTTGGATTTTCAAGAATTTTTATTGCTTTTTTTGCTAAATCTTCTGGATCAAGTGTTTCAAAAGTAAATCCATTTTCTTTAATAAATGATTTTGCAGCATTTTTTTTAGAATTTGAAATTAAAATTGGTTTTCCACAAGCAAGTGCTTCTATGACTACCATGCCCTCAATTTCTGCTATTGAAGGTAATACAAAAATATCTGCAGCATTATAAGAATATACTGATGTATTGTTTGGAACCCTGCCCCAGATGTTTACGTTTTTTTCTAAATTCATTTTCTTAACTAATTTTTTTATTTTTTCTAATGCAATTCCGTCCCCATTTATATCTATCTTTATGTTTGGGAAAGCTTCTTTCAAGTAGGGTGTTGCTTTGACAAGAGTTTCAATGTTCTTCTCTAAATCTATTCTTCCTTGGTAAAGTAGCCTTGGATCTTTTTTATTCTGTTTGAATTTTTTAAAGAAAGGCGTAGGATTAACTTTTCTGAAGTCTTTTAGATTTACTCCATTTGTTATTACTACTGTTTTTAATTTTTTCTCTTGTTTTTTTATAGCTTCTTGAGAATATTCTGTTGGGCAGATGACCCTATCTCCTTTTTTATAGCTGCTTAGAAGGAATTTATAAAATAGATCTATAAATCTTTTTTGATTTAGTTTATGGTAGACTTGTGAGAAGAAATTTTCTGGTTCCATATGTGAAGTATAAATAACTTTTATGCCCATTTTTCTTGCAACAATCAACGCTCTATGGGCAGCAAAAAAGGGAAGCATTATATGTACAATCTCGATTTTCTCTTTTTTGAATATATTTTCGAGTTCTTGGAATGATGGAATCGCTAATGAGAAGTGCCTTCCAATCTGTTCTTGTAAGGGAAGAGAATTAAAAATATACTCTTTTATTTTATATCCTTTTGGAGAATGGTAATATCTAATTTGTTTTTTTTTATTGCCTTCACTTGTAAGAAAAATGATTTTATGCCCTCTTTCGGTTAATAATTCAGAGAATCGAATAGTAGACATACTGCTTCCACCAGTTAATTCAATTATACTGTCATGCAACATTGCTATATTCATTTTACTCTCTCATAATCCTCTAGACTTCCGATATCTACCCAGTTTCCTGAAAAAGGGAAGGCATAAACATCTTGTTTTTTGAATAAATCGATTATAAAATAAGTTATGCTAAAACCCGGAGCAAGCTTGTTTTCTTGTTTTGATTTTTCATAGAATGTTTTTATTTTTTTTATATCTTGTTTTTTTATCATGTAAATTCCTGTGACAGCGAGATTTGATTTAGGTTCTAGTGGTTTTTCTTCTATTTCAATTATTTTATTTTCAGAATCTGTTTCAATTATCCCATATTTTTTTGCATCCTCTATTCTAGGAATTTTATAACAAGCTAGGCAAGTAGAATTTTTTTCTTTGAAGAATTTTATAAAATCTCTTAAATTTAAATCAAATAGATTATCTCCATAAAGAATTAATACATCGTCATCTATTTCTTTTTGGTTTATTGCGGTTAGACAGTCCTGCAATGCACCTTTTTGATCTTCTACTGTTAAAGAGCTGGTATCAATAATCTCAATTTTTTTTGAAAATTTACTTTCAATTGAAGAAAGCCACCATGCGAATTTAGTATAGAATTTGTTGTTTGATATAATGTAGACTGGGTCTATTTCAGGAACCTGCTCAATTTTTTCTAGCAGATATTCTATAATTGGTTTTCCTTTTACAGGCAATAAGGCTTTTGGCTGATTTTCTGTTAGAGGATATAACCTTGTCGCGTATCCTGCACAAGCCAATATGCATTTCATGATATAAACTAGTTTTTGGGATTTTTAAACTTAAAGCTAGAACAAATAAGACAAAACCTTAAAAGAATTTAGAAAAATAAAAAAAATAAATTAAATATAAAAAATTAATCTAAGAGATTTATTTATAATCTCTTCTTCTTCTTTTTTCCGCCTCGGGCCATTTTAGCTTCACATACGTTTCCTTTTCCGTCAACATAGTAAAGATATCCTGGCTTTCTCTTGATAACGTTTTTTACTAGAACCTTTCCCATTTTTTCCTCCTTTTGGAATTATTTATAACTAATCCTATTTAATATATTTCTTAACGTCGAGGACGTATTTAAACCTTTCGTCCCGTCGGGGACTATTGACCAATGACGACGATGAAGAAGGTAGTTTTTAGGAGATAGTTTTAAAAAACTTTAAATCTTTATTAAAAAATGAAAATCAAAAAATATGGGGATTTCAGTTTTAAGTATCAAGGAAGAAAAATAAAAATTAGAGCTAAAACTTGCAAAGGATTTTGGAGAAAATTTACTGGAAAAATGTTTACTTCAGACAAGAAACCTATAATTTTTGAGTTTAGAGAAGAGATTTTAGTTAAAATTCATATGATTTTTGTTTTTATTCCTTTATTAGTTGTTTGGTTTGATAAAAAGAAAAAAGTGACAAAAATCAAGATAATGAAACCTTTTACTTCTTTTGAAGAATCTAAAGGAAAATATGTTCTTGAAATTCCTTTAAAAAATAAGTTGGTCAGGGATTTTGAACATATGGAGAATTAGGGAGCATAGATGTATATCAATAATAAAATTAATGTGCGCTTTAGTTATGCTTGAAAATCAGAAGATTTTCTGCATGCCAAAAACCTTTTGGTTTTTTAGCACATCCGGCGCTTTGTTTAAATCAAAAAGTAAGACTGCATAGCACAACGTCGTCTTACCTAAATTATCTTACTTACTAATTTAACTCTTACTTAGAAATCCCACAAGGAGTTTCGATCTTTCTTTTCAATTTCTTCTTCTTGTTTTAATTCCTCTGGTTTTAAAGGCTGTTCAAAATTGAATTTGTGTTCATTTTTTTTGAATTCTCTATAGAATTTGTCAATTGTTCTTCTTTGAACAAAATCATGGTGTCGGAAGCCACCCCCAAAAGCCTTGGGAATATGAAGAAGTTCATGAATTAAAGTTTTAATTTGATCTTCTTCTGACATTTTATCAAACTTTTCACTTAATATTTCGATTACATATGCTGGCTCTATTTCAAGAACTTGTTGTAATATCTTGGGAAGAGCATGGCATCTAGCTATAATATTGCGTGAGGAAGATTCATGGCTTCTTATACAAAAGACTCTTTCAAGATTAACATGGTCTAGACCAAGAACATAACATATTTTTTTTATATTTAATCTGATGTCTTGAGCTTCGCGATATTTTATTCCTGCCATTTTGAAGTTATGTTTTTAATTAAACTTTTATAATCCTATACTTCCTTAATCCAAGATTATAAACTTTTGTTTTTCCTAATTTTTTCATTCCCCTGTTTTCATGAATATGTCCTGCTATGCAGAGAATTGGATGATATTTTTTTATTATTTCTCTTGTGAGATAAGAACCATAATGTTTTCCTTTTGCTTTTTTATGTGCTGTTTTATCTCTTATTTTATCAAGGATAAGATAAGGAACATTATGAGATAAAAAGATAATTTTTTTGGTTTTTATGTTTTTTAAAAAGTTTTTCCAGCTTTTTTTTGTATTTTGAATGTGGTTTTTTATGTTTTTTCCATTTTGGTCTTGGCAAATAACCAGGATAAGAACTTTTATGGCTTCCAATAAAAATAAAATCTTTGAATTTTACTGCTTGAAAATCAATTATCTTGAATTTTTCAGTGTTCTCAACAAGATTTTTTTTATAATATTTGTCATAAGTGTCTGATTCATGGGTTTTTGCATATTTTTTTACATAAATGTCATCATATTTTGCAGGATCTGTGTTTCCTGAAATTGCTATTACAGGAATCTTGAATTTTTTTAAGTAATTTATTATTTTTAATCCAGAATTAATGTCTTTTTTTGCAAATTCTCTAGCTTTTCTCTTTCCAATGAATTTTTCAAGAGGCTCTTTGCTTATGTATGAATGCTTGAAGAACAATTTCCTTTCATAAAAAGCACAAAAGTCTCCAACACTGATGATTAAATCGGGTTTTTGCTTCTTAATTACTTTTTTTATAAAAAAAGGTATTTTTCCATGGAAGTCGCCTAATGCTAGTATTTTCATTTCAGTAAAAACTCCCGTTTTTGTTGCACTTGAAAATTTGCAGATTTTCTGTGCCCCAAAAATCTTCTGATTTTTTCGGGTGCCAAAAAATCATTTTTTTGTTTTTATTTTCTCTTTTGGTTTAATTTCTTCGGCATTTTTATATGCTCCTAAAAATAATTGTCTCATGATTTTTGTGAATTCTGGGCTTTTAATTAATAATGTTACATTTGATTTTATTAAAGAGATTAGAACTTTTTTATCATCTGCTATTGCAATAGCAACTCCTTCGTTATTAAATTTTCTTATGTTTGGCTGAATTTTTATCCATTCATCAACTCTTTTTTTTGTTTCATCATCATATCTGGATAATGTTTTAATTTCTGCTTTTCTCTTAAAACCCTGTTCAACACTTCTTATCCATTCTGGCATTGGTTCAGAACTCCATTTTATTGTGTAATCATATTTTTTGAATTTGTCTATATCTTTTGTAAGTCTGTGAAAACCACTAACTCCAAAAGCCATTGTAACTGGATTTTTTTCTTCTCCATAGAATTTTTTTAATTCTTTTGCTTTTTCTTTAGCTTTTTCTAGTCTTGCTTCTTTTTCTTCTATAAATTTTATTAAAGACTTGGGATCGCAGGGGACAAACTTCTTAGTTTTTTCAGGAACAACCCTGGCTAAGCCCTTATTAATCAGGGAATTTAGAATATTGTAGACTTTTCCGTAAGGGACTTTTCCTTTTGAGCTAACCTCATAGGCGCTTAATTTTCCAAATCTGACTAGTTCATAATAAGCTTTTCCTTCATTTTTTGTCAAGCCAAATTCTTCGTAATATTCGTAGTTTTCTTCCATGTTTTATTTAATTCTTTAAATTTATAAACTTTGTTATTGCAACCCCCCCAGGGGTTGCAAGTCTATAAATAGGGTTGTGTTCTTACTATATCGTAACAAAATAAATCAAACTAAAAAATGATAAACACAAATTTAGAGGATAGATTAGCAATATTCGATGTAGATAATACTTTACTTGATTCAAGTTTGAAATTGAGTTATGATGTAGTTAATGCTTTAGCAGGATGCGGCGTTCAGATTAGACCTGAGGAAGTTAAGGGAGATTGGTATGCTCTTGCTCAAAGTTATGGAGTTTCTAAAGATCAATTTAGTGCGGAATTTAATAAAAGAAAGTCTTGGGAGCGATCTCTTCTAGATGGTGAAGTTCCAATTTTTCCTGAAACTATTGCTTGTTTAGAAACATTAAGGCAAAAAGGGGTAAGAATGGCTGTTCTTTCAAGATCTATTCCAGAATATACTGATCAAAAATTAAAGTTTTATGGTTTAGATAAATACTTTGATGGAGTTGTCAATGTGGATCCTAAGGCAGAATCTAAAGTTGAAGGTGCTTTAGAATTAGTTAGGGAATTAGATACTTCAAAATTCAGCAGAATTTATTGCATTGGAGACAAAGAAGAAGATGTTTCTGTTACTAAAGAAATTTCAAAGGAATATGGGCTAAACAGTCATGGAATCTATGTAAATCGGCAAGGAGGCAAGCTAGAGGGATATGCTTCTGTAAGATCTTTATCAGAAGTTCCTGGATTAATAGGATAAGATGAATATTCAAATAAAAGAACTAATTGAAAGAGAATTCAGTGCAAATGTGATTAAAGAAGAAAAAATTAATGAAGGTTTTTCTCATCATATGTATTCAGTTGAGATTGATAGAGAACCTTTTAGTGTTATAATCAGATTTTTAAATAGCAAAGATGAGAAATTTGATTTATCTAAAGAAGAATTCATTATTACTAAATTAAAGGAAACTGGCCTGCCTGTTCCAAAAATTTATGCATTTAATGAAAGAGATAGCTATATGATTTTAGAAAAATTTAAGGGAATTAGATTAGACACTATCTGGGATTCTTTAAGCAAGGAAGAAAAAATCAGGATTACCAAGAAACTTGGAGAGATTCTTACAAAAGTACATCAAATTAATTTAGAAGATTTTGGATATATCTTAGCTGGTGGAAAAATAAAAAAAGAAATCAAATATAAATTCAAACCAAAAGGAGAAGAAATCAAATCAAGCAACTTCTTGAAACATGTTTTATCTGCTTTTTTTGAGGATGTTAGTTTATTGGCTTCGTATCCAAACATTTCCAAAGAATTTTTGATGAAAGTCTGCTCATATGTTCTATCTAGGGTTAATTCATTAGACTATACTGGAAAACCAACATTAATTCATAATGATTTTATGATTGGACATGTTTTTGTTGAAAAAATAAACAATGAATATGAAATAACTGGAATAATTGATTTTGAGTTTGCGGAATCAAGTGATCCAGAATATGAATTCATCAAATTGCATAGACAAGGATTTTTTGATGATCAAGATTTAAAAAATGCTTTAGAAGAAGGATATGGTAGAAAGATTGATGAAGAAAAAGTAAGAAGTTTCAGATTATTGAGAGATTTTAGCCTAGCAAGGGTTATTCTTGATTCTGGAGATAGAGAACATTGCAATAAAATTCTTAAAGAAATTGATCAAAGAATTTAGTTTTTTATTTCAATTTTTTTATATTTAGCTTGACTTTTATCTTTAAGAGCATCTTGAATTATGTATTAATAATTGATTTTATTTAGCTGGCTCAATGAACTTGCAAGTTCACAACGTTGTGAGCCATCCTATATTTAACTTACAGATTTACTATCTCCGCAACGCCATCGATTTTGCTATTCTTAACATGAACTGAAAAAGGAACTCTGGCTAATTTTCCAGAAGGAGTTCCTGATGGATCAAGAATAATTACATCTTGTTTTTTTTCGTGGCCGCCTGTAACTGGAATTTTTGTCTTAACTGAAATTAATTTTGCCCATTTTCCAATAAAAGAAGGGATTTTTTCATTTTTTCTATAAGAAATATATTTTTCATAAAAATCATGAGTAATTGGTTTTTTAAGCAAAAGATAAACATGATAGCTTGAACCTGTGAATAAAACCTTAATTTTATATTTTAGAAGTTTATTGAATTCTTTGTCTGAGTTTATGATTTCTATAAGTTGTTTGGTTACAGTACTTGCAGTTTCTTTATTTAAGTTAGTTCGATCTATATCAATAAAGATTCTTTCAATTAGTTTTCCTTGACCTTCTGAATTAGTTGCATAAAAAAATTCAACTGGCTTATTAGGGGGAAAATAAAGCCAAAGCTTTTCCTGAACATCTGTAAGTAATTTGTTTTGTATGGCATCATGTCTTTTCATCTTGGTCCTTAAATCAAAGAATTTGGTTGTTAGTGTTTTTTTATTCATTTCTTTAATAAATAATGGTTTGTCTTTTGAGCCTCTTCTTATGAATTTTCCAGTTTCTACGTGAATTTTAGTTGCAATTTCTTTATTTCGCTCAAAAACTTCCATATTTTTGGCGTGCCGAAAATCTTCTGATTTTCCAGCATTGATAAATGACGCAATTTCTTTGATGTGTTTTGAATAGAAATATAAACAATCTAAATGTCCTTTAAAGTAAAGCTCTTTTTGCCATTCCTTTTCCATTATATTTCCAAGCATTGGATATTTTTAAGGTTTATTATCTCCCTAGGAAGATAAGTAAGAGAATACCCTGCTTATGAGTATGCAAGCACAAGTTTGTCTTTTTTAAGCGCTGAGACTTTTCGTGATTAGAGATAAGATTTATAAATGTTCTTTTGACTACTATTAACATGGGATTAATGTCAGCAAGAAAACTAAAGAAAATAAGGAAAAAAGCTAGATGGAAGCATTTTGCTTTCAAAAGAAGGATGCTTAATTTAAAAGAAAAAACAGATCCTTTAGAAGGAACTAGCCAAGCAAAAGGAATTGTCTTAGAAAAAGTTCAACTTGAAGCAAAGCAACCAAATTCTGCTATGAGAAAGTGCGCTAAAGTTCAATTGTTAAAAAATAATAAAACAATTACAGCTTTTATTCCTGGAAATTTAGCCCAGAAATATATTGATGAGCATGATGAAGTTTTAGTTGAATGCATAGGCGGAAAAATGGGAAGAGCAAAAGGAGATATTCCTTGTGTCAGATATAGTGTTATTTCAGTAAATGGTCAATCTTTGTCTAGATTAGCTCATGGAAAGATTGAGAAGGGAAGGAGATAAAATTACTAATAGGAGTTAAGTAATAATAAAACTAAAAAATTCAACCATGCCTTCGGCACAACGTTGTGGTTGAAAATTACATTTAAAATATATAAAATAAAAAACTTACATCAAAAATGAAACTCTTTGATATGTTTGAGATGGATAATATTGAAGTAAAAGATCTTGGTTTAAAGAGATACATCAATGTTGAACCAAGATTAATTGTCAAGAGTCATGGTAGAACTAGAGAGAAATTTACCCGGGCAAAAACAAATATTGTTGAAAAATTAGTAAATGAATTAGCTGTTCCAGGACATAGGGGAAAGAAACATAAGATTATAACTAGAGTTACTGGAAAACACACTCAAGAAACAAAAGTTGTTATTGAAACCTTTAAAATAATCCAAGAAAAAACAAAACAAAACCCCATTCAAGTTTTAGTTAAAGCAATAGAAAATTCTGCTCCTAGAGACGAAGTAACTGCTATAGAATATGGCGGAGCAAGATATCCTCAGGCAGTTGATATCTCGCCAACAAGGAGATTATCTTTAGCTTTGAGGAATATAGTTCATGGATCTCATGATAAATCATTTAATAAAAAGAAGAAAATTCATGAAGCATTGGCAGAAGAATTAATTAAAGCTTCTGAAGAAAGCAATGAAAGTTTTGCAGTAACGAAGAAAAACGAGATGGAAAAACAAGCTAATTCTGCTAGATAAAAAGATATTTTTCTTAGTGCATTGTTAATTTAGCGGTTGGTAAGTTTTAAATATTAGTTTTCTTTAGCTTTTTTATGGGTAATGATGAAGCAACGCAGGATAAACTAATTCGTGAATATTTTCTGAATAATAAGAGAAAAAATATACCTCATGCGATTATTGTTCCATGGCTCATGGAAGAGTATAAAAAAAGAACGGGTAAGGTTTTTGCTGACCCCGACAGAGGAATAAGAAAACTCTCTCAGCAAGGCTTTCTTGTAAAAGTAAAGAAGGGAGTCTATAGATATGACCCCGATTTTGTTAAGAATAGAGAACTCGAAGATTTCAGTCCAGAAATAAAGCAAGCCATATTCAAAAGAGATGGTTATAAGTGCGTTATGTGTGGTAGGGGTATAAAAGAGGGAATGGAAATACATGCCGACCATGTAAAACCAAAAGATTTAGGTGGTGAAGCAACATTTGAAAATGGACAAACGCTTTGTAGTCAACATAATTTCTTAAAGAAAAATTTTAAACAAACAGAGGCCGGAAAGAAGTTTTTTATACGACTTTACAGAATTGCGGTATCATCTAGAGAACAAAGTCTTATAAAATTCTGCTCCGAGGTATTGGAAATATTTGAAAAAAATCATATAGATGACCATATCAAATGGGTTAGATAAGTTAGCTTATCTTCTTTTGAGACATTTCCCCTTTTGCTTTTTTTAGTCTATTTTTAGCGGTTTCACAATACTCTTTAGAAATATCGATGTGAATAAAATTTCTGCCTGTATTACTGGCTACTGCTGTAACTGTTCCGGTTCCACCAAACATGTCCAAAATAGTGTTTCCTTTATATGAATAAAATTTTATTAAACGATAAATTAAATCTTCTGGGAATGGTGCGGGATGTCCATTTCTTTGTCTCTCTGGTTGGATATGCCACATTCCATCTGAAAATTTCATAAATTCTTCTTTAGTTATATCTGCATTAGCTACTGAACCATCTAATCTGTCACCATCTTTTGAAAAAACTAAAACATACTCCCAAGAAGGAACTATATGGGGGTTTGCGGGACTTTTGAAACTACCCCATGCCGTTCTTTTAAGCATAGTTTGTTTATACCAAATAATTTCTGTTCTAAACTTCATACCTATTTTTCTTAATTGATTCGTAAAGTCATGATGTATTGGAACAAAATTTTTAATTCCGGTCGGAGCAATATTCAAACAGAATCTACCGCCTGGAACTAAAACCCTTTGAGTTTCTTTCCAAACTTCATTTAACCAATCTAGGTATTTGTTATAATCCATCTTATCATTATGAGAATCATAGTCCTTGCCAACATTATACGGGGGAGAAGTAATTGCTAAATGAATGCTATTACTTGGCATTTTTCTCATAATTTCTAAAACATCACCACAAATAATTTTATTTTGAAAACTAGCTATTTCATTCTCTTTTTCCATAGTTTTATTTAGTTCTCTCATTTTTAAATACTTTTGTTTGCCATCTCAATAAGAGTTAGCCACTTATTAGGTACATTTAATTTATCTTTTAAGTCTGGGATAGCTAGTTCATAAGGACAGCAGTTAATAGCTTGATGTCTTGTTATGAAGTTATAATAAATTTCATAACCTTTCAAAATAGCATTAGCACTTTCTATTGAGCCGTGAAATCCTCTAAAAGTTTTTGTTCTTGCTCTTAAAGAATTATGCAACCTTTCTATTGGATGATTAAAGCCCTCACCTTTTGAAGCGTTTACTTTGTTGTGTTCTACTGCGTAACTCTTAGTTTTATTACTATAAGTGTAAACATCTCTAATTGATTTTTCATAAGCCAACCATCCATCTGTTGTGATAATCTTAACATGATTTTCTGTTTTTGTCTTTATTGATTTAATAATTTCTTTTACTTCTTTTTGGCTTCTATTTTTATAATAATTAGAAGCAACTAAAAACTTAGTTTTAGGACAAATAGAGTCAATAAACCAATTAACCTCTATGCCTCGCTTTTGTTTATACGACTTTCTTCTATGATACTCCACTTCATCAACTTGAACTTCAGAGCTAACATTAAGTTTTAACTTGTTTGTAAAATTGCTTATTATTTTTGCATATTTTACGACCCAGTTATAAATTGAAACATTGCTTGAATTGTGAGGATAAAACGCTTGTAGATGTTCTTGAACTTTTCTTGTTGAAACCCCTCTGTAAAATAGGTCTAAGCAAAGAGTAATCTTTTGAGGAGAATTTCGCATTCTGTAAAAACCATCATCAATTGTAAATGTTTTGTCACAATCCTTGCACTTATACCTCTGAATTAGACCTCTATTTTCAGTTTTTCTTTTAGTCCATTTGATTACATTTGCAGAGCCACAATTAAGGCATAAGTTTTTATATTCGCTGTTCTTAGTATTATTGTATTTCATCTTAGTCGGTGGGATACCTCGCCTTCGGGCGAGTTTATTTATTATGACAAAGTGGGAGTCTTGCCCAACAGTTCTGGAGACTGCCTAACTCCCACTCACCCCATAATCTCTTTCTTAGTCTGGTTCTAAGTAATCTATTATGAGATTGGGTTGCAAACCTTGAAATAATAAGGAAATACCCCTTTAAATACTTTACTGTTTATTACCACCACCCTACTGTTTGGACAGACGGTAGAGAGACAGTAGAGAAAGATTTAAATAGTTGTTATTTCTCAATAATACATGGGAAAGGTAGGAATTTATGAATATCCTGAAACAAACATAGAAGAATGTCTCCGTGTAGCGAGAGTTCTAGTAAAGGATTTTAGTGGAAAGGCAAATGATGTTAATGCGTTTGCTACTGCAATAGGTCATAAAAGTACAAACTCTGGGACGTTTCTTAATAAGATTGCCGACGTTAGAAAATTTAATTTAATGGATAAAAGAGAATATCGGGCTACAAATTTAGCTCAGATAATAATTGACCCAAAAAATGATAACGAGAAAAATTCCGCAATTAAAGAGATGATTTTTACCATTCCTCTTTTTAAATCCTTGTTTGATAGATTAAAAACTAAATCTCCTACTGTTGAGCAAGTTAAAATACAACTGATAGACCTAACAAGTGAAAGGGATAAATCCAGTAAAGAAGCGGAAGTAATTAGAAAGATATATATAGATGCTATGACTTACATCAAAGACACGACGGATAAACAAATAAGTTCACAAGAACGTCAGGATAACTTTATGGAAAACCCAACTACTGCATTACCACCAGGAAACGAAGATATAATGATATTCAGAGCAGGGAAGACAAACCTTACCTTCCCAAAAGACGATGCCCATATAGACATTCTTATTTCTGTTTTAGAAACAATGAAAATTTCAAAAAAGAAAAACTAATTGAAGTGTTGAAATTTATTTATACATCTAAAAGCAATTAATTATTTTAAGTAAAGATAAATGTTTCCCATCAACCGTTAAATTAACAATGCATTTTCTTAGAAACCTTTAAAAACATATTTTTGATAAGTGAAGTATGGCACAAAAAGAATCAAGAATAGAAAGGTTCAAAAGACTTGTAAGTCAGCAAGATCATATTAGAAATGTGTGCACTTCAGCACATATTCATCATGGAAAGACAGCTATGACTGATAATTTGTTAGCTGCAGCTGGAATGATGGCAAACAAGAATGCAGGTGATTTAGATTCTGGAATGATGACTTGGCAGCATTCTGATGAACAAGAAAGATTATTGACAGTAGATTCTGCAAATGTTTCAATGGTTCATGATTTTCAAGGAGAAGAGTATTTGATTAACCTGATAGATACACCAGGGCATGTTGATTTTTCAGGAAATGTTACTTCTGCTATGAGGGCAATTGATGGAACAATTGTTTTAGTTTGTGCTTCAGAAGGAATTATGCCTCAAACTGAAACAGTAATAAGGCAGGCTTTAAAAGAAAGAGTCAAACCAGTTTTGTTTATTAATAAATTTGACAGGCTTATTAAGGAATTAAAATTAAGTCCAGAAGCAATGCAAGAAAGAATAATCAAGATAATTGCAAATTTTAACAAGCTTATTGAGAAAATTGCTGAACCAGAATACAAAGAAAAATGGAAAGTCAATATTTCTGATGGAAGTGTTGCTTTTGGATCAGCTAGAGATAATTGGGCTTTATCTCTGCCTTTTATGAAGAAGAAAAATGTTTCTTTTAAGGATATTACAAAAATTTATGATATGTCTGAAGAAGAGAGAAAAGATTGGACTTGGAAAAATGCCCCATTGTATGAAGTTATTTTAGATATAATTATCAAACACCATCCTTCACCAATAGAAGCTCAAAAATACAGAATTCCAAAAATTTGGCACGGAGATCCTGAAAGTGAAATTGGAAAAGATTTAATGACTTGTAATCCTAAGGGAAAAGTTGCTTTTGTTGTAACTAGAATTATTATTGATCCAAGAACAGGAAAAGAAGTTGCTGTTGGAAGATTATTCTCAGGAACAGTTGAAGAAGGAATGGAAGTTTATCTTAATAATGCCAAGTCAAGACAAAAGATTCAGCAAGTTTTTATTTACGATGGAATAAAAACAGAACCTCTTACTAGTATTCCGGCTGGAAATGTTTTAGCTTTAGGTGGGATATTAACTAATGCCAGCGAGACAATAACTTCTGAACCAGAGCAATCATTTGAGGAAATTAAACATCTTTTTGAACCAGTTGTTACCCAAGCAATTGAATCTAAGAAAGCTTCTGATCTTCCTAAATTAATCTCTGTTTTAAAACAAGTTGGAAAAGAAGATCCTTCAATCAAAGTTCAGATTAATGAGGAAACAGGACAGCATTTATTATCTGGCATGGGAGAGTTGCATCTTGAAATAGTAACTAATAGGATAAGGACAGAAAAAAATGTTGAAATTTCAACAACACCCCCGATAGTTGTTTATAGAGAAACTATATGCAAAGCTTCTGGAGAATTTGAAGGAAGATCTCCTAACAGGCATAATGTCTTTTTTATGAAGGTCGAGCCTTTAGAAGATGCTGTTTATGAAGCAATTAAAGCAGGAGAAATTCCAAATATGAAAATCAAAAAGAAAGATGATATTCTAGCTACTAAATTAAGGAGTTTAGGAGTTAGCAATGAAGAGATTAGACAGTATAGAGAAGTTTATGATAATTGTGTTTTTTTAGATAAAACAAAAGGAGAAGTCCACATAGGAGAAGTTATTGAGCTAGTTATGGAAGCTTTTGAGCAGATTGTAGATTACGGGGTCTTGGCTAGAGAACCTTGTGTTAGATTAAAAGTTTCATTAGTTGATACTAAATTGCATGAAGATGCTATTCATCGAGGGCCTGCCCAAGTATTACCTGCTGTAAGAGATGCTATAAGATTATGCATAATGGATTCTAAACCAGTTTTATTTGAACCATTACAACAATTAAGAATTGATACCCCTGAAAGATTTATTAATGATACCACAAGAATTGTTCAAGCTAGAAGAGGACAATTAATGGGGGTAGAACAAGAAGATGATAGATTAGTTGTAAATTGTACATTGCCTGTAGCTGAAATGTTTGGCTTGTCAAATGATTTAAGATCAGCAACAGAAGGAAGAGCTGCATTCTTTTTAGTTGACCAGAGTTTCTCAAAAGTTCCTTCTGATCTTCAAGATAAAATCATTAGGCAGATAAGACAGAGAAAAGGTTTGACTGAGAATCAATAGTTATATCTTTTCACAACAATGCTTTTTAAGTTGAATTTCTGTAAGAATAATGGTAAGAGTTAAAAAATGGGAATATAGTGAACTTTTGTATAAGAAATTTTTTCCATCTACTGGGGCAGCTCTTTCCGAAGATAGAAGGATTAGACTTGTGAAAGAAAGAGGTTTAGAATCAATTCTTAGTGAATTTGGCAAGATAAATTTAGTACCAGATCAAAATTGTAATTGTTTATATTATGCATGCGGATTAGTTCATGGAGATCAATTAAAAGTAGTTATTGCTCCACCAACAAGAAAAAATTTTCAACATACAGACTTGATGGTTCCAGATTCAGCAACTGATGTTTATGTTAATCTTACTCCCGAGATGGAATTTTTGTTTTTTAGATATAAAGACATTTTGTTTGAAGTTAAATATTCTTTTAGTGTAGAAGAACAAGAATCGGTTCATAGAGACTAGATTAATAGTTATTTTTTGAGTTTTCTAATTTTTCTAAAGCAGCATCAATTGTGTTATCAAAATCAATAGAATCTTTTTTGTTTGGTTTTCTGTATTGCATATTTTGTGTTGAAGACACGCCTGAAAATCCTTCAGCATGTCTTCTTGTGGACTGTGAGGCAGGGATATATTGATAAAATACTGATTCTGGTTGACAAGTAGTAGAAAGCATTGTTCTAACAAAAAATCCTGGAGGAATAACCTTAGTTTCAGATAAGTCAATTCCAATTAATTCCTTTCCTGCACTGTCCTCAGAAACTTGATAAAACAGTGTTGTTTGAGCATTTAAATCAAAAAAATAAGTTGTTGCATCTTCTTTAGGATTATTATAAAAGTGGGTTGGTTGTGAAGGAAGAGTAGCTAATTTTCTTTTTAAACTGTCTATTTGTTCCTGGGTTGCTGCATAAATATGTTGAAATGGAACAACTAGCATAATTAAAGCTAGTGCTGTTTTAATTGCTCTTTCCAATCCCCTTGCCATAAAAAGAGGATTAAGAACAGGTTTTTAAGGCTTTTTGTTCAATAGTTTTAAGAGCTTTAAGAATTATCTTGACAATCATAAGTTGTTTTAGTATATAAATTTTTCTAGGCTTTATCGACGCTAAAATTAAATTTATAAACTATCTTGTAATATCTAATTATGGCTAAAGATAGAGGGATTGAAAAAGTTGAGGCTTATTTTGGAAACTTTTTGAGAATAATTGAAGAAAGAATAAAAGAAAAGGGAAAAGTAAAAATTTTGGATGCTGGCTGCGGATATGGTGTGGCAATGCTGGGTTTTCTTAAAAGATTTGGAAATAAAGTAGAAATTTGCGGATTTGATTATTCAAAAAATGATGGAACTAGGGAAATAATGAAAAAGCAGGTAATTATAAAAAGAATTTTTACAAAAAAGGAATTAGAAAAAATAAAACTTCCTAAAATTTACTATGTTGATGCAAATAAAAAACTTCCATTTAAAAGTGAGAGCTTTGATTTTATTTATAGCCTGGCTATGCTTTATCTTATTGATAACAAAATATATTTCTTAGAAGAATGCAATAGAATTTTGAAAAAACAAGGAATTGCCAGAATAAGTCCTGCTTTTGGGCCGCATTTTAAAGATAAAAAAGGTTTTCCTGAAAAATATCAAGAAATGTGGGAAATTTTTGATAAAGGAAAGGAAGTGAAAATTTGGAATTATTGCAACAAGATTAAAGATGTTAAAGCTGTCTGGAAAAAAAGAGGATTAGGGCATGGAAATAAACCAATGTATATTGAGCTTAAAAAACAAAAGAAATTAAATTTTAAATTAAAATTTATTAGTTCTATTGATTATAACTTTTTATGGAAAGATTGGGGCGGAATAAAAAGCATTTATTCCACACAATTTAAGTTTAAGCCACGGTGGAAAAAGTTTTAAGAATATAGTAAACTACTTATTTTATGGAAAAATTTAACAGAGAGAAGCTAGATGTTTTGAAGAAACTAAAAGAGTGTGATAAATCCAAAATAGGAAAAGTTGATCCTGAAATCAATGAGTTGATTGATTTTTTTAATAAATCAATGGATTTTTACACAACAAGTTCATGTTCTGGAAGAATTTTATTAATTGAATTAAGTGAAGATAATAGAAAAGACAAAGCTGAATGGCTTTTAGCAAGCCATGAAAAAGTTTCTTTTGAAGATTTGATAAAAAATTTAAAAAAATACAAGTCAAAAAAAGAATTGTGGTTTAAGCAAGAGCCTTTGATTTTGCATGTTTGTGCTAGAAGCTTAAAGGAAGGTGAAAAATTAATGTCATTAGCTATTCAATCAGGTTTCAAGAAAGCAAGCATTATAGCATTATCTAGAAGAATTATTATTGAAATAAGAGGAACAGATTATATTTCTACGATAATTGGAAAAAATTCAAAAATTTTAGTTGATGAGAATTATCTTAAAGAATTATTAAAGCTAGCTAATGATAAACTTGAAAAAAATCTTGAGAAAAAAGAGAGATTTTTTTCGGGCTTAAGAAAGAATTTTAAATAGGTCTTGTTTTAGATAATTGAAAAAAAGAGGGAAATGCTAGAAAATCTAGATTTTCTGCATGCTCGGAAATTTTCCAAATTTCCTGCACACCAAAAAACAAAGTTTTTTTAGTGCAACAAAAACAGGAGTTTTTATTGAAATGAGAATTTTGTTCGTTTGTAAACATAATAGATTTAGAAGCAGAGTAGCTTCAGCTTACTATAATCAATTAAAGAAGGGAAATAAGAACAAGGCAATTGGTGCAGGAATTTATCCTAATAATGATCCTTTAGATAAAAATGAAGTTGAAATTTCTAAAGATTTTGGAATTGATATTAAAGGAGAACCAAGAAAATTAAATGAAAAAATGTTAAAATGGTCAGATTTGACTATTATTGTTGCAGATGATGTTAAATTAAGTCAGATAAAAAATCATGAAAAGTATAAGATTGTTGTATGGAAAATAAATGATACAGATATAGGAAATAAAAAAGAAATCAAAAAGATTATTAAAAAAATTATAAATAGGGTAAATTCCTTAAATAAGAGATTAAAAAAAGAGGTAATAAATAAGTAAGTTGGTAGATATTTTGTGAGTTGCCATTTGTTTTCCAGTAAAAAAACAAAAACTAAATCAGGATACAGATACTTAACAATGAAAAAATAAAATGAAACGAAAGATGAAAAAGCAAAAAATCCTCAAAAATTAAAGATTTTGGGGACAACAAAAACAGGAGTTTTAATTGAAATGAAACAAAAAATAATTGCAATTATAGGGCCAATTGCGTCTGGAAAAGGTACTGCAGCTAATTTTTTTGTCAAGAAATATGGGTTTAAACAGATAACCATGAGTGATTTTTTAAGAAAGGAAGCTAAAAAAAGAATGATTAAGCCAGACAGAAACTATTTCAGGAAATTGCAAGAAGAATTAAGGAGAAAAAATGGAAATAATGTTCTTGTTGATATGGCTAGAAAAAAAATAAGCGAGAATCCTGATAAAAATTTTGTGATTGATGGTCTAAGAGATTACAGGGAAGCAAAATATGCCCAGAAAAAATTAAAATTGAAAATAATACTTGTTGATGCCAGCCCTTTAATCAGATTCAAGAGGCAAAAAGCCAGAGCTAGAAATGGTTTTTCAAAAACATTTCACGAGTTTTTATATGAAGATTCTAGAGAAAATGCAATTTTTGATTTCTATAAAACCAGAAAATTAGCTAATTTTACAATCTTAAGTGATGAAGGAAGAGAGGTTTTGTATAAAGAGTTGGGGAAACTGGTAAGGAAGCATAAGCTATAATTTTTCTCTCCTCGAGACATTTAAAAAGGTTTATAAAGCTATTTTTCATATGATTTATGGCTTATGAGTGACAAAAATAAGCTGAACAACACGAATTTTGAAAAACTTATAAAAATAAAATGAAATCTAATTTAAAGATACAAAATATTGTTGCTACTGCTTCTCTTGGAACTAAGGTGCCATTAGTTAAACTTGTCAGAAGCCAGGCTAATACAGAATATAATCCAGAACAATTTCCAGGATTAGTATTAAGAATAAAAAACCCAAAATCAGCTGTTTTAGTTTTTTCTTCTGGAAATTTAGTTTGTACTGGAACTAAAAGTACTGGACAAGTAAAACAAGTTATTATTCAAGTAATAAAACAACTTAGAAAAATTGGAGTTAAAGTTGTAGGAGTTCCTAAGATATTTGTTCAAAATATTGTTGCTAGCGGATCAATAAACTTAATTTTGAACTTAAATGAACTAGCTTTAAAATTAGAAAATACAGAATATGAGCCAGAACAATTTCCAGGTTTAGTTTACAAATTAGAAGAGCCAAATGCAACTTTTCTGTTGTTTAGCAATGGAAAATTAGTCTGTACAGGAACAAAAAATAAGCAGCAATTAGAAGAATCAATGAAGAAATTGATTAAAAACGTAAGAGTAGCACTCAAATAATTCTTTCTTTTTTTATTCGGAATTTGCGTAGCATCTAGATGTTAATAGTCTGTGATTTTTTATGAATCCTAATTTGTTTTTAATAACTCCTATTGCGTATATTTTTGGTTGTAAACAGCTAAATCTTTTTATAATGGGATTATGTCTTTTTTCTCATAAATATTTTTAAAAGGCTGTTTTCTCCTGAAAGCATGAATATAATTGATTCTGGAGATTTAAGAAGACAACTTTGGGATTTGCGTTTGCTTGTTCCTAAAGAAGATGGATTTTATGGAAGTTGTGTGATAGATTTAGATGATAAAAGAATAAGGGATAGAAGAATTATTGGGATTCATGCAGGGAATGTAGCTTATTGTCCAAAAATGCTTAGACAAATTGAATCTGATCTAGGAAAATTGGTTTTAAATCCTAGAGATTATAATTTCTCCTTAAGTGGAGAAGATAATGAGATAAATACTAGACTTCCCAGGCTTGTAAGTTTAATTTCTCAAGAATTAACAGAACTTAGAGAAAAATGCAAATTGGGAGTAGATCAAGATATAAGGTTTTTATTAGGTATTAAAGGACAAGATTTTATTCCGTATTATTTAAAAGGAAATGAAAAAACCTTGCTTTTTACTCCTTTTAGATATGTCAAGAACCATGCTTAAAGAATCTAACTTGTTATGGTTTTGAGCATCCCAAAATTTATTTATTATTTCACGAATTCAAGTAATTGTGTTTAGAAGGTAAATTTTTAGGATGTCAAAAGAAGTTAAAATGAAAGTTTGTATATCTTTTTTATAACCATAATCTATAAATATCTAGGTTAGTGCTTTGTTTTAAGCTAAGTAGGTGAATTACAATGTCTGAAGAATTAATTATTGAAACAAAGGAATTTTTAGAATATTACAAGAATGAGATTGGAAAATATGCTAAAAGAGGGCAAAAAGCTGTTCAAATTTCTTTTAATGATGTAGCTACTTTTTCTAATGAATTAGCTGATCAGATTCTAGCTAAGCCAGAGGAGTCTATTGCCATGTTTGAGTTAGCTTTAGATGAAATAGGCTTAATTAAAAATGCTAGAATAAGATTAACTGGGCTGCCTCTTTCTCAGGTTATTAAGATCAGGGAAATTAGGGCTAAACATCTGAATCAGGTTATTGAGATAGAGGGCATAGTTAGACAAGCTTCAGATGTAAGACCGCAGATAGTTAATGCTAAATTTGAATGTCCTAGCTGTGGGGCTGTTATTTCTGTTTTGCAGGTTGATAAAAAATTTAGAGAACCTTCAAGATGTTCGTGCGGAAGAAAAGCGAATTTTAAATTATTAAGCAAGGAGATGGTTGATGCTCAAAGATTAGTTATTGAAGAAAGTCCTGAAAGTTTAGATGGCGGAGAACAGCCAAGAAGAATGTCTGTTTTTTTAAAAGAAGATTTAGTTGAACCGAAAATGGAAGAAAAAACAACACCTGGGACTAAAGTCAGGATTGTGGGTTTTTTAAAAGAAGTTCCTGTCCCATTACAAAGCGGAGGTGTTTCAACTAGATTTGATTTAGCTGTTGAAGCGAACAATGTTACGCCTGTTGAAGAAACTTTTGAAGAATTAGAAATTTCAGAAGAAGATGAAAGGCAGATTAGAGAATTAGCTTCTGATCCAAAGATTTATGAAAAATTATCAGCTAGCATTGCTCCAAGTATTTTTGGATATGATGAAATTAAGTTAGCCTTATCATTTCAGTTATTATCTGGAGTTAAGAAAAAAAGAAGCGATAATACCAGTGTTAGGGGAGATATGCATATATTGTTAGTTGGAGATCCTGGAGTTGCTAAATCTGTTATGTTAAAATTTATTTCAACAATTGCTCCAAAAGGGAGATATGTTGTTGGAAAAGGAGCTAGTCAAGCCGGAATTACAGCTTCTGTTGTTAAAGACGAATTTTTAAGAGGATGGGCTTTGGAAGCAGGAGCAATGGTTTTAGCTAACAAAGGAGTAGTATGCATAGATGAAATGGAAAAAATGAATGAGCAAGATCGTTCATCACTTCATGAGGCAATGGAGCAGCAGACAGTAACTATCAGCAAGGCTAATGTGCAGGCAACCTTGAGAGCGGAGACTTCTGTATTAGGGGCAGCTAACCCTAAATTTGGAAGATTTGATCCTTATCAGCCTGTTGCCCAGCAAATTGAGATGGCAGCTTCTTTGTTAAATAGGTTTGATTTAATTTTTGTTTTGAAAGATATTCCAGAAAAACTTAGAGATGAAGCAATTGCAGCGCATGTTCTAATGGAACATAGAAAAACAGCGATCAGGCCGCCAATTGAACAAGCTCTTTTAAGAAAATTTATTGCTTATTCTAAACAAAAAATATTTCCAGAATTAACTGATCAAGCTGTTCAAGAAATAAAGAAATTTTATGTTGATTTAAGAAATGCGCCTTCAATGAAAGAAGATTTAGTCAGGCCAATTCCAATTTCAGCTAGACAACTTGAGGCTTTAATCAGATTGTCTGAAGCTAGTGCTAGAGCAAGATTTTCAAAAAAAGTTATGAAAGAGGATGCTAGAAGAGCTATTCAGATAATGAAATTTTATTTATTGCAGGTTGGAATAGACCAGGAAACAGGACAGATTGATATTGACAGGATTGGAGGAACACCTGCATCTGAAAGAAGCAGGATTGTTTTAGTTAGGGAAGCGATTTTAAGGCTAGAGTCTAGAACAGGAAAATTAATCCCCATTAAAGAACTAAAAGAGGAATTAGCTGATAAGATTGAAGAGCCAGCAATTGATGATATTGTTGATAAGTTAGAAAGGTTAGGAGATATTTTTGAGCCGAAGAAGGGGTTTATTCAAAGAGTATGAAATGGCAGATAAATTGGACTGTCAAGAGTTAGAAGATCTTGCAGATTGGAGACTGATGGATGGTTTAGCGGGTATAGCCTCGATTTATTTTAATAAGAGGCATGTCAGAAAAGCAGTAGATGGGATGATGAAAGTGGTATATGCTTTTTGTGATTCAGTTAAAGGCCCAGATCCTGCAAGGCATTATAAAAACAAAGCAGAACTAATCAAGATTGCTGGAAGTGAGAAAAGAGTTCAGGCAATGATTAATTATGGATTATTAGTCCAACATCATAAATGGCCAATGAAAATGGCAGACCATCTACAGGCACCATACAAACCGAATGCAGAAGTTTTTTCAGAAGTTCGTCGTTCTGAGATTTATGCGGAGCAATTTGCATTGGCAGTTTAAATTAAAATAGTGTAGAAAATCAAATAAATACTTAAAAACCCATGGGTTTTTAGCATGCTGAAAATCTCGGATTTTTAAGCATACTTAAAAAGTTAAAAAATAAAAAATGACAATCTTAAGATTTTTGGTTTATGAAACAGACGCTGATGAAAGAAAAAGGTTAGTAGAAGACCTGGAGTCTGGGGGAATTAGTGTTGTTGATGCTTTTGATAAAGCGTTTGTTTATGATGATCTGGTTTATCGTGATGGAACATTAGAGGTTATTGGAGCAGAGAAAGTTTGTCATCCTGAAAAGGTTGTTAATGAGTGTCTTTGGCTTAAACCAGAAAGATTAGATGGCATGATTGTTGGCGGCCCTGATAAAGATAGAAAAAATTGGCATAATGTCTTGAGAAGGCAAGGCTATAGGCTTAGAGAATCTATGAGAGTTTACTCTCATTGTTCAGGAGATGGTTCAGAATTTGTTAAAGATCGTTTGACACATGGCAATCTTGATAGAGATTTTGGTAAAGGTAAATATTTTATAAATCTTGCTCATTTGCTTCAGGAGGCTACAGTGTAAAATGGCAGAAGAATTTAAAAAAAGAAACACAGCTTTTAAGGTTTCAATTGGAATGGTTTTATCAACTGATAAGGTTAATTTTGATGAAGGAAATAGATTTAGATTTATTGAAGTTAAAGGAAAAGAGATTTACAGAATAAATCTGATTGCAAATGTTATTGATAAGTTTGAAAGCAGCCAGAAACAATATGTTAACATAACTCTAGATGATGGGACTGGAAATATAAGGGTTAAAGCATTTGCAGATTCTATTCATTTGTTGCAGAATATTCATCTAGGAGATTCTGTGATTTTAGTTGGGGTTTTAAGGTTTTATAATGATGAACTTTATGTTATGCCTGAAATTATCAAGGCAGTTGATCCTAAATGGCTTGTAGCTAGAAAACTTGAATTAGAGGCAGATTATGGTGATTTGTATTCTAATACAAAAGCTTATGAGGATATTGCTGATAGTTCTAATTTGGGATCTGTTTCTCAAGATAAGCTAAAAAATCCAGAAGAGGCAAAACAAGAAATGGAAAAAATCATTGATAATGTTGCTTATGAAAAAGTTGAAGTTCCCAAAGTTGCATCAACAGGATTAAGAGAAAAAATTATTGAGATGATTAAAGCAGGTGAAACTGAAGGAGGGATAGACATTGACAAGTTGATAATGTCCATGAAAGAGCCTGTTGAAAATATTAATAAAGAAGTTACTGAATTGCTTGAAGAAGGTTCTATTTATGAGCCAAAGCCTGGAAGGCTGAGAATTCTATAAAAAGTAAGTGTTAGTAAGTAAATAAAAATTTATTCTTTTAATTTTTATACTGATTTGTTTTATAAAGAAATCTGTCTTATCAGTTAGTGGTAAAATTTTGTCGAATAGTAAATAACATTTAAATACTATTCAGCGATTTATTTTTATGGTTGGAGAGAAAATAACTGCGATTGTGAAGCCAACTCATGCATGTAACCTTTCTTGTAAATATTGTTATGTGGGAAAAGAAGCAGAACAAGGGCGAATGGATCAAAGCACACTTGAAAAAGTGATAAGTCAATTATCTGCTCTTCCCAGGATAAAAGATGTCCATTTTATCTGGCATGGTGGTGAGCCGTTGACAATGGGGCTTGGTTTCTATATGGAAGTTGCAAAAATTCAAGACACTCTTAAAGGAAAAGGTGTTCATTTCAGCAATGGTATTCAGACTAATGCTACTTTAGTTACAGATGAACTTTTAGATTTTATTGATGAAAGGAAGGATTTCAGATTAGGATTCAGTATGGATGGGCCTCCAGAGATTCATAATCAAGTTCGGGTTTATAAAGACGGGCATGGAAGTTTTGATGATGTCTTAAGAGGAATGACTAAAGTGATGGATAGAAGAGATGCTGCCCAAAAAGATTCTTGTAAAAGAAAACAAATAGGACGCAGTGGTGTAGTTGTTGTCATGAGTAAGGTAAATGTTACAAAACCAGATGAGATGTATGCTTTTTTCAAGGGAACTGGGATAAATATGAAAGCAAATCCTCTGATATATTCGGGTTCTGCTGTACAAAATATTGCAGAATTAGGAATTACTCCAAGACAGTATGGTGATTTTTTAGTGAGATTATTTGATTTATGGTTCAATGATCCAGAATTCAAGATAGATATCGATCCCTTAAGTATGATAATGGTGAATTGTTAAGTTAGCGGTTGGTGATGGTGTGTTGCCCACTAATTTTTATTCATAATTTAAATTAAAACAAGATAAAAATGCACCCCCTAACAATCTCCCAAAATGAAACCTTGCCACCAGAAGGCATCTTCCTAGTCAATCCAACTTGGATTCACCTAGACGAACAAGAAATTCAAGACAAATTGGAGAAAGGTGAAAAGCTTTTCAAAGTCAAAGTCGAAGAAGTATAAACTTCTAGCATCGTTAAACTATTAAACTTAATCTCAGTTTTCGACAAAATCATGAAAAATGTTTCACATTTTTGTGATGCCGAAAAAGTTCTCTTTTTCGAGCATGTCAATAACTTCAGTTGTCCGTAAATTGTGGACAACTCCTTCCTCTTTAATTTTAATTCCGGTTGGTGACAAAATGTCACCACTTCAACTTATCTAAGTCGTACGATAAAATCGTACAGGATGCTCATTCTAAATCGTTTTAGACTATGCTATGGGATAGCATAGTAATAAGGTTAACTATGCTATGGGATAGCAAAGTTTAAAAAGAGCAAAAACCAAGATTATACATGGAAATAGAAGCAGAATTGTTCAAACAAAATCCATGGTGGGAAGGAAAGTTTAAAGATAAAAGTTATCCTAGAGAGAAGTATTTAAAAGAGATTTTTGATAACATAAAATCCAAAGAAATAATTATTTTAACTGGGCTTAGAAGAATAGGAAAAACCACCATCACTCAGCAAGTAATGGGGCGTTTATTAGAAAATAAGACCAAGCCAGAAGAAATATTCTTTGTTAGATTAGATTCATTTAACCTGCTTGAATTTAGTATTCATAGGCTAATTGAAGAATACAGGAAGATACACAAAAAGTCTTCATCAGATTTCTTTTATTTATTTTTAGATGAAGTTTCTTCAAGGGGTAATTTTGAGCAGGAATTAAAGAGCATTTATGATAACGAGAACATAAAGGTAATTTGTTCTTCTTCTATTGCAACATTGATGAGAGATAAGAAAGCAAGTTTAACAGGAAGAACAAAAACCATCGAAGTAATGCCTCTAAACTTTCAAGAGTTTTTAATTTTCAAAGAAGCAAAGATAAACAAGTCAGATAGTGCTAAGTTAGAGAGTTATTTTAGAGATTATCTAAAAATAGGTGGTGTTCCTTATTATGTGCTTACAGGAGACAAAACTTATCTGAATGAATTGATAGAAAGCGTAATATACAAAGATATAATTGCTTATCATAGAATAACAGCAGAAAAAACAATCAAAGAGCTTTTTATTTTATTATGCCAAAGAGTAGGAAAGCCGATGAGTTATAATAAAATATCTGAGATATTAAAAATATCAGTAAATAGCGCTAAAAGATTTGTTGGCTATTTTGAGAAAGCATATTTATTTTATATTGTTGACAGATATTCTAAGTCACTTAATGAAAGAATAACTTCCCCTAAAAAAGTTTATATTGGGGATGTTGGAATTAAAAATGTTATAACTGGTTTTAAAGATCTAGGTGCAAGTTATGAAAATCTTGTTTTTTTAAATATAAAAGATAAACATCCATCTTATTATCTCAAAGACACAGTAGAAATAGATTTTATTACAGAAGATAGTTTAATTGAAGCAAAATATAATCAAGAATTAGAAAAAAAACAAAAAGAGATATTTGATTCTTTAAAGACAAAGAATAAAATTGTTGCAGTAGGTTACAAATTTTTCATTCAAAAAGTTTAAGCTACAAAATCAAGAACACTAAGGAATTACCTAAAATCTTCAGTATTGGGTAATAATATATACATGTGGTGTCTTTTTAGGAAAAAACCAGAATTTTCTCCGTCGAGCACCCACCTTGATTTAATCAAAAAATCGTGATTTTGACATGCAAGGATTATCCCATTTTTTTACATATCACCCTATTTTTTTCATTGCATTTTTCCTTGTAAATGTTCTTCCATATTTCTTGTATTTCTTGACTAAATTCCTATTTGTCACCAAAAAAAAACCAATTGTCATCCAAAAAAAAGAAAGACCCGATTATCTTAAATCATTAAAGACAGCAGATGAAAGTGATTTAACTAAGTTCAAAAAAGAAGATTACTTTGATCTTGTCCAATTTGTTTCAGATGAAATGATTTCTTTTTATTGGAATATTTTTCTTTAGTTTTCAGAAGCGTTTTGTCGTCGGGAAGTACGAGGAGAGACTTCACTTAGAGAAAGGGGTATTTGTCTTTAATCTAGGATTTTGAATTTCCTGCTAGAATCAAAAGAATAAAGCTTTTATATTTAAAATATTTTGAATCATAATGAAAAAGAGTGCATGGATAATCATTGCAGTTGTTGTAATTGTTTTAATTATTCTATTGATTGCTTTTTTCAGCTCTTCTAAAAAAGTTTATTCATTTAAAGATGATACATTTTATTACTCACAAAATAGGCCTTTGGACTATAACCTCGCTTTGAAAGAGAGGGATTACCAAAATTCCAGTTGTGATTTATATTCTGTCAATTTTCAGAGCAGAGACTTTTTAGATTATAAAACACACATTTATGGATTTATTTTTATTCCAAACAACAATAAAACAGCAAATCAAGTTTTTCCTGGACTTGTGCTTCTGCCAGGAGGAAATATGCCAAAAGAATCAGAATCTGTTTTAGCTTCTAAAATATGTGATTTAGGATATGCTGTTCTAACTTATGATCAAAGAGGAATTGGGCAGACAGGAGGTGCTTACCTTGGATTAGAACAAGATTATGCTGTTTTTTCACAAGGAAAAGAACCTATACAGCATCTTTGTGTTTATGATAGTCTTATTGCTTTTGATGTAATGAGAAAAATAAAAAGTGTAGATAAGGATAATATTGCAATTGCAGGAGAAAGTATGGGTGGGAGATATGCAATAATTGCTGCTGCACTTGACAAAAGATTAAAAGGAGTCTTAGCAATAAGCACTTCAGGATTTCATGTTAATGATACAGTTTCTTTTCCATATACTCCTTACTTTTTATCAATTGATCCTGACCATTATATTAGTAAAATTTCTCCAAATAAAGTTTACATGCTTCAAGGAGACAATGACACTACCGTAAATCTTGATGATGCGAAAGCTACATTTAATTTAGCTAATGAACCAAAAAGATTTTTTGTTGCAAATGGCTGCGGCCATGGTTATTGCTCTGGAATGTATAATGAACTTAAAGAAGATCTAAGATGGATGTTTGAAAAGTGAAAAAACTTTTTTATTTTTTTATTTTTCCAGTTTTCAATAGAATTATGTTTAAAATTAAACCAATAATAGCAACGCATGTTATAATATAATTATAATTCAAAACATTACTCTGAGCAATATGGCTAAGATTCATAATCAGGTTTATTATGCTATAAACACAAGCCCCTATCCAAAAGCCTATTCCAAATTTATTCATACCTTTCATATTTCAGATAATATTTTCCACTTTTTAATCCTTTCTTTCAGAATTATTTGTTTTTCTCCGTCGCCAAATCTCATTTTGTCGTCGGGAAGCACGGAGAGAACAGAGGACAATTTGTCTATAATGATGAGACTCTTTTTATTTTTTGATTATTATGATTTATCGAAGGCGTTTAGGTATTTATATTTTTCGTTTCAAAATTTTAAAATATATTTTTTACAAATCCCCAAATCTTTGTAAAAACTTGATTATATGTTTCTCCAAATTGTTTTATCGCAGAAGCAGTTATAGAAATTGGTTGAAGAGGTATTTGTGTTTTCATGCAACAAATTGTTTGAATTTGCGGTTGATTTGAATCTTGCGAAGATGGTTGAGTCACAGTATCAAAAATCCCGCTTCCAGTTACACTTTCGCTTGTCGTACTAACAATATTTTGACAACTATAACTTGCTGGAGCATATCCTGAAGGACAAGATACTGCATTTATACAAACCCCGCCATATTGCACACATTGTGTTAAATTAGTTTGTTGAGAAACGCAAGTTCCATTGACACATTTTTGATTAGAGGAGCATACTGGAATTGCATCATTAAGCACACATCTATTATTTAAACATAAATAGGAGTGAACACTATTTCCTACACAGTAAGAGGGATATCTTCTCAAATAATCAACACAAGTTCTTCCTTCCATGTAACAAACTAAATGGTTAGTTTCATTTGCTGGCCATGATTCTAAAAAATAGCTTTGATTAAGAGGATAAGAATCAATCACATCTGGACTGTTTGAATCCCAATTGTTTATGCATGAAGCATTCTGGTTCCCATATTCGCAGAAGTAAGGATATGTGCTTCTGCCCCAATAGTTGCCTTGCTGGTTATACGAAAGCTCTATAGGTTCATTCACATAAACCTTCTCATAATTTCCGCTTATAAAAGAATTATGTTGAATAATAATTTTATTTGGTGGTTTATTCATACTTAAACTTCTTCCAAAACTTTGGACTTGATTCTGGATGATTGTAACATTGGAAGAACCAGAATTCTCCATAATTCCTATCCAGAAAGTATAAACAGAATTATTTTTAATGATCAAATTTTCTGATTTAACATCTAATATGCCGGTATCACTCTCCTTTGCTCCAATAAAATAATTCCCCGAGATAATAGTGTTCTTCCCATGGGCCATGGCTACACCAGTACTAATCTGTTTTATTCTGTTTTTTTCTATTAAAATATCAGAACCATACCATGCAGTTATTCCAGTTGCAGCGGGTGTACATGTTCCTTTTTCTTTGATATTGTTTGATATCTTAGTATCATTAACATATTTTAAGGAAATCTCATCAGAACAGTCTAGTCTATTGTTTATTACAGTCACATTAGAACAAAAAGCAAGAGTTAGATGCCCAAGAACCCGATTGTTAATTTGAATATTTTTTTTGTCAAAGTAATAATATACTGGTTTACCATTAACCTGATTAGAGGTATCTATATCATGATTATAGAAAGGCTTGAAAATAGAAGCATCCTCATTCCAGGGAGGATTATAAATAATAAGACCATGACTGTTATTATTTAATTTATTATTTGTTAAATGAATATGTTCGGAGTATGTAGTTACAATTCCTGACCCATGTCCGAAATTTTCTATCCAACAATCTTTAATTTTAACTGAATTCATTTCAAACAAATAAATTCCCGTCCCACCGCCATCCATAAAAGAAGAATCAAAAATTATTTTTTTAGAATTGCAATTTAAAGTTAGATTATCTCTCGAGGGGGGTTCGAGATAGATACATGCGGAAGGTCCTATGCCAATTTTACTGCGTATATTATCAGTCAAGATAATCATGGACACGCTTGGGAATAATGTTTCTAAAGTGCATGCAACACAAGAATTACAACCAACTACTGGTTGATTTACTCCGATTATCGTTCTATCTTGACTTGGTTTACCACTAAATCTAAAACTCCATTTAGAATATACAGTCAATCTAATTGTGCAGATACCATTACAAATGGAAGAATTAAAAGAACCCAAACTGCCGTTTATAATGGATTCATTTCCAATAGTTATCGTATTCCAATTTCGTGGCTCAGTGCCTAAACCATATTCTAGTATAAATTTCATAAAATCATCTCCAGATGCAGTTCCAGTTATGTTTATTGTTCCGTTTACTATCCCCCCTGTGTCAAGAATTGCAATTTGTGGTTTTGGGGATAAAACAGTTGCAAAAGCATCAACCCTCCCATAACCTTGAGTTAGTATATCATAAAATTGTTGGTTCGTTGATGAAGGTAATGAACCATAAGTTAAACTTACTGCATCATTTTCTAACGCATTTCTTATCTCTTGCGGTGTCCATGAAGGATTTTTTTGTTTTATTAATGCAATCAAGCCAGCAACATGTGGTGTAGCCATTGAAGTCCCAGAAAGTGAAACATAATCTCCTTGTCCTTGATAACAGTCGTCACCAATTTTGCCTTGAGATGATTTTGCAGCACAGATATCAAATCCTGGAGCAACTACATCTGGTTTAATCCAGAAATTATTCGTTGGTCCTTTAGAACTGAATAAGACAATTGCTTCGTCACCTCCTTTGCAATAATACCCTCCTTCCCCAGGTTTACAACTTGCACCAACTGTTATTACTTTTTTTGCACAACCAGGGGCTGCAATACTTATATAAGACTGAGCATTTCCAGCTGCGACAACCACAGTTACCCCTGCATCTACGGCATTGTCAGAAACAGTTGATAAAATATCTGCGTAACAATTCTCGCCAAATGAAGGGTAAGCACCTAAGCTCATGCTTATAATTGAAACATTATCTTGAACTGCTTTTTCAATTCCTGCGACAATGTCACTAGTGAAACCAGCTCCATTGCTGTCTAAAACTTTTATTGCTTCTATATCTGCTCCTGGCGCAACTCCAGTATACTCTCCATTTGAAGCTTCGCCTGTTCCCGCTGCAATGCTCGCACAGTGCGTTCCATGTCCATAATCATCCATTGCAGAGCCAGAACCATGTTGTTCGTCTTGACCATTAGGGCAACAAGAATCCCTGTATCCTGGGTAGCCCATGCAATAACAATCTTGTCGAATAATCTTGCCTTGTAAATCTGGATGAGTATAATCAACACCAGTATCGATTATTGCGATTGTAATACCTTGACCAGTAATGTTTTTATTTTGACCATCTTTTAATTTCCAAACTTGATCTGCTTTAATCAAAGGAACAGAGTCATCTAGCATAGCCTTAACTTCATAATTTTTATAACATGCTTGAACAAGCCCTTGTTGGACAAGTTTATTACATTCCGATTCAGTTATATATAATACTAGACCATTGTAAATTCCATAAAAATCTGTTCCAACCTTGTCTGAAGAAAATCTTTGTTTTACAGAATCATGCGCTCTAATCAAATTATTTTTATAAACTGTGATTTCATCGGGTTGAGACAACAACCCCCATAAATTGAGTAAATTTTTTGGTTTTACTTCAATGTTTAAATTTTTTTGATATAACAAAACTGGTTCTTCTGGAAAAGAAACAATAAATCCATTATATCGGGGTTCTTCTGGAAAATGAGGGGCATAATCTTGAATTCCATTTAGAATATCGGATACTAGGGGGGTAAGTTGTGGAGAGATTTGCTGTGAATTTAATTCTAAAGAATCTGATTGACTTGCTTGAGGTTCATAAATTGCATTTACAGACAGGATAGTAAAAAGAGTTAGAACCAATAAAATGCTTACTAATAAAACACCTTTTTTCATATTTTTATATAATTTGACAACTATTTAATACTTACGAACAAGAGTCCAGGAGAAGATTGAGAAAGGAGAAAAACTCTTCAAAGTCAAGGTTGAAGAATTCTGATCCTTTAGCATCGTTAAATTATTAGATATAATCTCAGTTTTCGACAAAATGTCGATAACTCCATTTTAGTTGTACACAAACGGTGTACAACTCAGTTTCAATTGGTTACAAAGTGTAACCACTCAAACCTCTCTTAATCTTAATCTCAGTTGGTGACAAAATGTCACCTTCTCAAGTCTGCATTTTCAGTTGTTCGATTTTATCGTACAGGTGCTTATTATAAATCGTTTTCTGCCAGAACAGAAAAGTTTAAATACTGTTTTCTATTAGAACAATTATAAAAACTGCATACGAGGTAAAAAGAAAAAATGATGGAAGATATATTTGAAGAGTGGAATACCTATGCAAAAAAGAAGGAGCTTAAAGCAAGGAATGTGAATCTTAATGAGATAAAAAACAACTCTAAGCTTAAGATTATTTCTATTACGGGAATCAGAAGAAGTGGGAAAACGAGCCTATTGATTCTTTTACATCAAATGCTAGATAAAGAAGGGAAAAAAGTAGCGTATATCAATTTGGAAGATAGCAGAATAAAGAGCGACAAAGATGTTCTTGACAATATTTTAAAGTGGTTTGGTGATGAAGGTTATTTGCTTTTAGATGAAATTACAAGCACCCGTGACTGGGAAGGCTGGCTTTCAAGAGTCCATGAAATGTTAAAGGGTAAATTATGTATTATTGTTAGTTCATCACGAAAAGGTTTGTCTATTCCAAAAAAACCTTTAAGAGGAAGAATGTTAGCATATGAGCTTTATCCTTTATCTTTTAAAGAATTTTTAAATTTTGATCAAATTAAAATTGAAAAGTCAGTGGTTGGAATAGGAAAAATTGAAAAGTCATTAAACGAATATCTAACATCTGGTGGATTTCCAGAAATTGTATTGTTAAAAGAAAAAACAGATAAATTAAGACTACTCAACTCTTATTTTAAAGATATAATTGGATTGGATGTAGCTGAAATATCTAAAGAGAATATTTCAACAGTTGAAACCTTTGGAAAATATATAATAGATGCAAAATATTTTTCTGCCTCTAAATGTTTGAATTTTTTTAAAAGTCTAGGCTATAAAATAGGAAAACAAAGTATTTTAAATTTAGAAAAAAATTCACAAGAAGGCTATTTATTCTTTTTTGTTCCTATTTTTTCACATACCATGAAAGATAGATCACAATATCCTAGAAAAGCTTATCTTGGAGATACCGGTTTTATGTATGCAATTTCAGGGAAAATAGATATTGGAAGATTGTTTGAGAATATTGTATTTTTAGAGCTTAAAAAAAGGATAAATCAGAATGATGAAATAAACTACTGGAGAGCTGAAAATGGAAGCGAATCTGATTTTGTTATTCGAGAAGGTCTAAAAATAAAAGAAATAATTCAAGTTGCCTATGAAGTTGAAGATAAAAAAACTAAAGAAAGAGAGATTAAAGGGTTGGTTGCATGTGCAAAAGAAAATAAATTGAATGAAGGAATTATTATTACAAATAATTTTGATGAAAGTATAACCTTTGAAGGCATCAAAATTAAATTCATTCCCTTATGGAAATGGTTATTAGAAAAAATAAACTAAATTTGTTAAATTTTTTATTTCTCATAGGGTGTGTACAATTTGTACCTATGCTTATTCAAGTACCTATTCTTAGAACAGGTTAATGTTGCATACTGACTTAGTGTTCTCAAAAGGGCTATATATAATAACATGGGGTGTGATTTGGTGACTTAAACTAAAATTTGCATCGTCGATTAACACTCATTTTGCACCCGCTTTTTTGAGTGTTTTTTATATGTAAAATTCTGGGTTGATTTCTAACATACCCCCAAGCTTTCTGAACACCCGTTTTCTTGTGAAAGTTGGTCCAAATTTCTTATATTTTCTAAGTAAATTTCTGTTTGTAACAACAATCATCCAATCTTTTCCAAAATTATCATTTAAATATTCAATTTTTTTCTTAAATTGTTTTATGCTACTTCTTAAATGAGTTCCTGTCTCAATTTCAATTGCGATTCTTCTATTTTTGAATTGAACAATAATATCTGGCTTGACTGTTTTGTAATTCCAAACAAGAAATCCAAATTCTTTTAGTACTTCTGTGATATTATAAACAAGAAAAAAATGTTCTGTGCTTTCCTTTAATCCCGGTTTTATCAAATAAGATGCTTTCTTTCCCAGAATATCCCATTGCCATGTGAATTTATAACCTTGATGGATTAAAAGTTTGTATTCGTCTAAGCTTAAATCATCAAATTTGTACAATCTTTTATCCTCATAATCATACCAAATTAATTTTTCTTCCATTTCAAATTTATCTTACGCAAGGTTTCTGCCCAAGGGCTTGACGAAACCTTGCTTTCCGATTTAAATTATTTGATTTTTTTATAGCCATGATTTATTTTGGACAGCTAATTTCGATTTCTCTTATTTCTCTTTTTTGGACATTGTTCCTCATTTGTCCATGTAGCTGGTTTGTAATTTCTAGAATTTTGGACATTTGTTCTTTTAATGAAGATATTTCTTCTTTTATTAATTCTTTATCTTTTTCAGATTTCTCTAATCTTCTCTCAATTTCAGTTCTAGTTATATCAATTAGCATATCTTCTTCTTGGATTGTGTCAGTCATCCCCAGTAATTCAGAATAATAATGAATCTTATCAGATTCCTTCCAGCCAAAACGATATTTTAAGGCACTTTCCGACTTGTATCTTGGAAGCCAATAACAACAAGAGATATGTCTAAAATCATATAAACTCATTTCTGAGTATTTTGCTCCTGCCTCGCTTTCTCTATCCCCAAAAAGGCTTAATGCAAGCCTTTTAAGGTACTTATTAGCACTTGATGGATTTATGTCAAAAAGAAAGTCAGTTTCTCCTAGCTTTTTGTTTTTTATGTATTCTTTTAATAAACCAGAGCAAAACATTAGTTTTATTCTTCTACCAAAGGTCTTGCTAGTTTCTTCTCTAATTTGCACTTCTTTGCAATTATTGTATAAATCAGAAACTTGAACATTCATCAATTCAGTTGGTGCTCTAATGCCCGTATCAAATAAGAACATGAATAAAACCTTATATTCATACTTTGCACTTTCACAAAGCCTTCTTGTTTGTTCTTCATTAATTAGAAAGAAATCTGCCAGCCTTTAGGCTGGAGTACTGGACACAAGATAT
>CAZCMN010000009.1:0-34903 GCA_964500015.1 Candidatus Woesearchaeota archaeon
TTACATCATTCGTTTTAGGACGCTGTCAGCTTTAGCTGACAGAGGATGTCACAAGTAGGAGTATTTTCTCTATTAAAGCATCTTTATAGCCAAGTCGTTTATCTTGGTTCCTTGATATCCCAAAATTCCTTTTGGATATGCTAAACGGATAGGTTTCTTAAAACCGCTTTTTGGGGGATGTAATCTAAAGAAGGGTTTAATTTTAATTTCATCAAATTTAGCTTTATTTTCTAGGAATTTATTTACAAAATCATTTAGTATTTTTCCTCCAACTTCTATGGGGATATCTCCTTGTTTTCTTGCTCTTTTCAATAATAATTGTTTTAATGTTTCAGAATTAATTTCTCCAAAAGCAACGTAATCTTTTACTTTATTAATCATCCCCATATTCTCATTATTTTTTTCTATAATTACTGAAACAAATTTTTTCCTTAATCTTAGTAAGTAAAGGGTATCTTTTATTTTTTTTGAAATACCCACACTTCCCCTGATTCTTATTACAATTATTTTTGTCATTTTTATATTGGTATGTTTTTATTAGGCTACATTCATTTAGTTTTATTCTTTTTATTCTATAATCCTATTTAGGTTTTTAAGAGCTTCAAAACAAGCTTTTAGCATGTTTATTTTTGTTCGAGTTTGACCAAAGCTTCTTGAATAGATATCTTTAATTCCAGCTAATCTTAAAAGTTTTTTACATTCATTGTCTACAACTAATCCAGTTCCTTTTGGGGCAGGCATTAATATTAGTCTTGTGCTTCCCACTTTTCCTTCTACTTTAAATGGGATGCTATGTGTTTCATTGCAAGTGCAATCAAAACTTCCACACCCTCTTTTTACCCTTATAATATTAATTTTTGCGTTTCTTATTGCTTTTTGTTTTGCTGGAAGAGTTTCTTTTGCTTTTCCATAGCCTAGACCAACATGCCCGTTTTTATCCCCAACTATAATCATGCAAGCAAATGTTGGAACATTTCCTTCAGCAGTTTTTTTCTGGGTCTGTTTCCATGCTCTTCTTTTTCCTCCGCCAAATTTTCCTTTGGATTGTCCAATGTTTATCAGGTCTAATTCTGTATTTGGAATAAGGGTATCAATAATTTCTGGTTCAAGTATTTTTAAATTATTGTCAAAAACTTCAGAGATATTAGTAATCTTCTGGATTATAACATCTTTTCCTAACTGTGTTTTTGGAGACCAATTTGTGAGCTTTTCTTCTTTTTCCTTATTTTCTCTACTTCGCCTTTTACCTTCATCTTGTCTTCTTCTCATTTTAAATTAGTTTTTATCTGCATTTAGATAATGTATTTTTAAGTTGATAATTTAAATGTATCTTTTAAAGGGGTTGTATGCGCTTTATGCAGGAAATTGCATTTCCTAGCATACCAAAAAGCCTCTGCTTTTTTAGTGGTTTCGTTTTGCGCTTTGTTTTTTATATTTATATTTTTTATTTAATTACTTTTTCAATTATCTTTTTTATTTTATCTGCATTTTTGGTGTGTTCTCCATAAAGTCTGCCTTTGCTTGGAAAAACCTTTTCATCACAATTAATTTTTAGACCATTGTCTCTAGCTCCCTTAACAACAGCATATAATTTTGAAGCTTTAGATGAGGTATATCTTGAAATATCTAAAATTGCTTCTTTAATTCCTTTTTTCTTTGCTTTTTCTGCAAGAATTATTCCAGTTAAATAAGCTGCTGGCACATTTTTGAATGAAAAAATCCATCCTTCTTTAGATAATTCCTTTGAATTTACATAGCATGTAGTTTTGTCTTGCGCTTCTTTGCTTTCAACAATGTGTGCAATAATGAACCTATTAGATTTCCTTACAACTAATCTTGGAAATTTAGATTTCAATAGATTAATTCTTGCGGCATAATCTGTTTTTCCTTGTTTTTTTCTTTTTAGTATTGAATTCATTTTGATTTATTTTTAAGTTGTAAGTTTAATTTAATATGCATTAATTATTGTAAATTTAAGTTTATTTTTAAGTTTTATTGAACCTTGACTTTTGTGTGTTTTTATAAATTTAATTTCCTTGATTTTTATTTAATTTTTTTTGTGTATCTTAAGGTTTAACGATGTTTTTTATTCTGATTATCTAGGTTATCTTCGATATTTCAAGTATGTTCTGTTTATTTTTCATGACTCCTGCTTTAATTAATCCATAAAGTTTTTTATGTTGTTCTTTTGATATTTTATTATTTTCCCCTAAACTTTTCAAAAAGGATCTTAATTTTCTTGTTTTTTTAAGATAATCAGATTCAAGTTTTCTATGTTTTCTTTTTCCTTCATTTCTTCTTCTGCCTTTTAACTTTCTTTTTAGTCTTATCCTTCCAGATCTTCTTTTATTTCCAATAGTTGGTTTCTTTTTAATTGCTTTATCTTTAATCAATTCTTTAATATCTTGTTTAGTTATAGCTTCTTTTATTTCATTTAATCTTAAAGGATCAAACCAAATCTTGTTGACTCCTACTCCCAAGACTTTTGTAGCCATTGTTTTTTTTGCTTTTAGTGTTCTCATTTTTATATGAATCCTTTATGACATTTATTATATCTTTTAGTTTTTTTGTGCTTTTGGTTGTTCTGCATCTTGTTTTGGTTCTACTTTTGGGTTGCTTGAAGATGATTCTGTTTTTGGCACACTAGGAATTTTCGAATTTTTTAGCATTTTCTCATTCTTCTCTAAAAAGTTTTTTGAATTTAAGTTTAAGATCTTAATATTTTTCTCAATTGCTTTTTTTGCGATCATTATCTTGTTTTTCTTACTTGTGTGGGCAACTATTGCAATCTCATTTTTGTTTAATTTATCTAAGTCTTTTGAATTAAAGATTAATTTTGGTTTTAAATTGTTGATTAGGTGTCTCCCTTCTTTCTTTGACCCATATCCAATAATTGGCCGGCCAGTGTACCCCTTTCTTTTTTCTCTTATTTTACTATGTCTTCCTTTTTGCCTTCTCCATTTCATTAATTTCGGCCTTCCTCTGCCTAATTTTGATTTTTTATGGGCTTCTTTTCTTACAAATTTTGGTTTAATCTTCTCCATTTTTTCTTCCTTTTGCTTTTTTAATTATCCAAATTCCATCTTGGAATACTCTTCTATCCCTTGATTTTATCCTTGTTAGTGCTTCTATCTCTGAAGCTTGTTCTCCAGCTTGATTCTTTTCTGAGGAAATAAGAGTTATAATATCATTCTCTATTTTTATCTCAACATTTGGTTTTATAGTCAATATTCTGTCTTTTCTTTCTCCAAAAAAGTTTTTGATAACGAACTTATTCTTTTCAATTTTTGCATTCATTGGAAAATGGATCGAGCAGATCTGCATTTTGTATTCATATTTCTTTTCTAGCCCATTAAAAGCATTGGTTAAATGGCTAGACAAAGAATGGATGTATTTTTTGTCTTTTTTATTGCCTGCTTTTTTTTCCAGAATTATCGAACCCTCTTCAATTTTGGGTTTGAAATTTTTTATTTTATATGGCACTTTAATTTCTTTATCATTCTTTTTAATAGTAATAGATTTATCAGAAACCTTTACTTCACAATTTTCTGCTATTTTAACTATTTTCTTTATATCTTTTCTCATGCTTAAAAACCTCCTGTTTTTGGCACTACAAAAATTTTAATTTTTATTGGTTTTATCATTTTAGTAACAGTATGCGAGCAATGAACCGCCTAAATTCTTCTCAATGACTTCGTGTTGAGTCATAAGCCCTTTATTTGTTGAGACTATTATAATCCCAAGATTTCTTGAAGGCAGATAACGTTCGATATATTTGTAAATCTCTTTCTTTTTTACGTAAAATCTTGGTTTTATTGAATTACATTTATTTATTTTTCCAATTTCAAGGACTATTTTTTTAAATTTATCTTCTTCAACTTTAAAATCTTTGATATATCCATTCTTTTTCATTATTTTTAAGACTTCTAAAATCAATTTTGTTGCTGGAATCACAACTGTTTCTTTTTTATTCGCCTTTTTACAATTCATAATGTCGTTCATCATTGCACTTAAGTGATCTTTTACTACCATTTTAGATTTGTATTATGTATTTTTGTTTAAGTTTACTTATCTTTGACTTTTGTGTTTTTTTATTGTCCATATCTTACTTACTCTTGTCTAATCTTTTAGATATATTTTTTAAAACCTATTTGTTCTGCTACATCTCTAAAACACTGTCTGCACATCTTAATATTATATTTGCTGATATGCGCTCCATGACGGCCGCAAATCACGCATTTTTTTGAAGCAATTCCAAATTTTCGATCTTTTGGCTTGCAATGCCTTAAAAATCTTGCTTTTATCTCTGGTTTGTTATCAATCTGTTTCAATATCTTTCTCCAATCGCTTGCTGTCATTTTTTATAGGTTTTTTTTATTTAAATTTAATTTATCTGTGTATAGATAACGTGATTTTTTAGTTTTTTATGTTTTAGTTTAATCTTATTTATCTTTATTAGTTTTATACTCATTTCTCTTCAATATTTAATTTGAAATTATCTTTGAAAAAATTGAAGGTTTCTTCTTTGGTAATCAGGTGTTTTTTCCCAACTTCTGATTTTTTTAGTTTTCTTAATTTTATTCTAAACCCCTTCCTTTTTAAATTTACAGTTACATCAAAACCAATTATCCCAATTTCTCTTTGATATGTCAATCCGGGAATTTCGATATATTCTTTAATCCCGAAACTTAAAAATCCGGCATTAAATTGTTTCTTTTTTACTGAATGAGCTCCAATGAAAAGATTCTGAAGCAATTCTTTGATATTCTTTTTTATAGTCACTTTATACCCTATATGCAAACCTGGGCGGATTTTGAAAGCAGGAATTCTTTTTTTTGCAAGTGTCTGAGTTGGTTCTTGTTTTGAAACTAATTTAAGCAATTTTTTTAATCTTTCAAGTTTTTGAGTATCTGCTGATGATCCATGCAAGACTATTGAATCTATTTCTATGTCTCTCATCTTGTTTTCTTGATTTTCTTTTGTTTTTACCATTTTTCTTTGTCGATTACAATAAGATTCTTTAAGGGAATATCTAAAACTTTTTTATTTTCAATTAAAAGATCTGCTTTTTTTGATTTAATATCCTCAATTTTTGCTGTTTTTCCAACCCATTTTCCATAAGTTATGAAAACTAATGCATCCTTCTTTAAAGGAATCACCTGGGTTATTTGGTTTTTAGATAAATCCAAAATAACAGAGTCATTAAGACTTATTTTTTCTTTAGAAAGGACATTAATTCCTCCCATTAAATTAACCTGGGTTATGCCCTTCTTTAGAATTTTCTTGCCAACAACTTTTGCAATTTTTAATTTATTTTCTTTTGTTTCTCTTAGTTCTAGAATATTTCCTTCTGTTAAAATTAAGATATAGGATTTGTTTAATTTAGGAATTTCCAAGATATCAAATAAACCAACGCCAAATTTCTCATTTTTTCTTATTTTTCCATTTACTTTCATTTCTCCAGACCTTATTACTTTCTTAGTTTCCTTGAAATTTTGACTTCTTTTAAGCATGTCTCTTAAGATTATGACTAAAGAAACAGAGTGTTCTTTTTTGTTTGAGGACTTTTGGACATGGATGTAAGGGTGGGCCTTCTTTGGAATTGGCCATGTTTTTGGAATCGATCTTCTATTTGCGTGCATTTTTTTGTATGTTTTTTATTTGTAAGTTTTAGTATTCGCTCAAAAATCAGAAGATTTTTGGCGAGCTGAAAAACACAATTTTTCGTGTGTTTTAAGTTTGTTGATTTTTAGGTTTGGTATTTTTTGTTGGGTTATGTTTATTTTTTAGTTTTTTCTGGATATTGCGTACCTTTACTGTTTGACGTTTGTTTAATATTTTCTTTTGTTTCTGGTTTTTTTAATCTTTTTTTGTCTTCTAAGTTTAGTTCAGTTATCTGCAAGTTTGATGGTTCAAATGAAACATTTATCTTTGTGCCGTCTTTCTTGGTTTTTTGAATATTTTCTATGAAAACTTTTCCACTTTTAGTATTTACTCCAATTATTTTTCCTGTCTTCTTCTTAAATTTACCCCTCATAACTCTTACCATATCTTTTTTTATCAAAACTAAAGATCTTTTTTTGTATGTTTTTCTTAAATACTTTGAAAGATTTGAAGCAATCAGTCTTCTTTTTATATGTTTTGGAGCATTTGCTCTGTATTTTCTTTGTTTCTTTGATTTTTTGCTGGATATCCAGTGTTTTGAAAAATGTTTCATTTTTTTATTGGGTTGCTTTTAATTTGATTATTTGAATTTTATACCACATATTGGGCAATTTTTTGTATGAATGGCCATCTATCTGCTGATTCTCTAGCAATAGGGCCCTTGATTTGAGTTCCTTTTGGGTTTCCGTCTTCATCTTTTAATAATGCTATTGCATTGTCTTCAAAACCAATTCTTTCTCCAGTTCTTCTCCTATATTCTTTCTTTTGTCTTACAATGACTGCCCAAAAAAGCTGTTTTTTCATTTCTATTGGGCCCTTCTTTATACATACTTTGACTAAATCGGCAATTCTGCAAGCTTGTTGTCTTCCTTTCCTGTTCTTTCCTCTTTTAACTCCAGTAATTCTTGCGATTCTTGCTCCGCTATTGTCTGCGACTTTAACTTCTGCGCCTAAATTCAGGGATAATGGAGACTTTGCTGATATTGCTTTCATTTTTTATTTATTTTGTAAGTTGATAACTTTATTTTTTGTTTTTTAGGGTTTTGTGCTTTTTTATTGTGCTGCATTTAGTTAGTTTTTTTTCTTGTTCTTTTTTTCTTTTCTTTAATTATTTCTTTAATTTCATTGTTTTTTACTTGTTTGACAATATGGTGGATTGTCTTAGATAATGGGCGGCATTCTACAATTGTTGCTTCATCTCCGACTTTTATTTTATCTAAAAATTCTTTTGATATCCTGGCTTTTATATTTATTGTGTTTTTTGAAAATCTTTCAAATTTTGGATGGTAGATTGTTTTTTCAAATTTTATAGTTGCGACTGGCTTGACAATTTTAGTCACTTTTCCCCTGAATGTCTTTTTGTAGGATCTTATTTCTTCTTTCATTTTTCTTTGTTTTTTTGTGGTTTTACTTGATTTCCTCTATATTGCTCTCGTCAAAACCCATATTCATGAGTTTTTCTTTGACTTTCTTTACATGATCTCCTTGCAACTCAATCACGTTGTTTTTGAATGTTCCTCCGCAAGCAAGCTCTTCTTTGAGCTTTTTTGCAGTTTCTTTCACTTGTTTATCTAATCCATGAACTTCTGTCACGAATTTACCAAACTTTCGTTTGATTTTTTTTATGTGTATCCTTTGTTTGCTTTTTTGCAATTCATTGCAAATACAGGCTTCAATTGGTAAACCACAATTTGGGCATATATCCATCTTATTTATCTCTTATGTGAGTATTAATTCGGGCTATAGTCTTTTTAATTTCTTTTATTTTTTTTGTGCCAGCTGTTGCCTGGCCTTTTTTACTTCTTGTTTTTAGGATTTCTAGTTTTAAATCCTTTATTCTTTCTTCAGATTCTTTCTGATTTAGATTTTTAATTTCTTTATTCTTTATTATTGCCATTTTTTTTCTCTTCTATATTTTCTTTTTCCTGTTCAATTTTTTCTTTAATTTCTTGTTCAATTTTTTCATAATTAATATAAATCCTGTCACTTAATCTTACATTTTTTGGAACAATAGAAGTTTTAACTCCTACGGCTCCAGGTTGAGTAAATGCAATTGCCTTGGCTTTATTAACGATTTTGGCTGTTTCACCTGTTTTTTTTAGATAGCCGAATGCAAATCTCCAAGATTTTGCTCTTTCGCTTGGAAGTCTTCCACTTAATCTAATCTCTGCTCCTAGAGCACCAGATTTTATTAATCTATCAAGTTCTCTGTAAGCTATTAATTTGAAACTTAATGGGCCAAGATTCTCTAAAGCTATTGCAATATTATCTGCAACTGTTTGAGCATCGAATTCCGGTTCAAGAACTTCAGATACTTCAATTTGTGGATTTTCTAGATTAAATCTTAATTTTAGTGCCTTGTTGATTTCCTGAATTATTTCTCCTCCTCTTCCTATGACCAGCCCTGGTTTTGTTGTGACTATTACAATTTTTTCTCCAATTGGGGTTCTTTCTATTTTTACATCTGAGACTCTTCCTTTTCCGAGTTTTTTTCTTACAAATTCCTTAATCTCAAATTCTTGCTTTTTTTCTTCTACAAATTTCTTTTCAATCATTTTTTGTTTATTTCTTGTTTAATTTCTATTTTTTGCGCTTTAGTTTCATTTTGCGCCTTGTTTTTTGATAGTTTTTTATTGGTTTTATCTTTTTTCTCCTCTGCTTTTATGAAAACATGTGCTCTTTTGAATTTTTTTCTTCCAAAACCAATTCTTGTTCCTCTTATTGAGTTAGAAGCTTTGTCTGCTTTAGCTATAGTGACTATGATTTTTTCAGTGTCCATATTATTTACTTTTGCGTTTGCAATTAAATTTTTTAATAGTTTAATGAAAAATTTTGATGTCTTTTCAGGATATTTTCCTCTTGCATAACCTTTTTTCTGATCTCTTTTATGGGCTGCTTCTCCTCTTACTGGAATAGATATTCTTTTTCTTTGGACTAATTCAAGCAATTCAATACTTTTTTGCGGATTTCTGTTTTTTATGAATCTGCAGACTGCTCCAGATGTTTTGTATGATAAAGGAAGATCTTTTCCATAAACTAAGGCAAATTCTTTTTTAACCAAAACCTTTTCTACTTTTTTTGGTTCTTCTTTCTTCTCTTCTGTTTTTGGCTTTTCATCTTTTGAAGGAATTGATGTCTGAGTTTTTTCTTGGGGTTTTGAAGTCTTTTCTGTATCTACCTCTTTCTTTTTCTCTTCTATTTTTTCTTTTACAGGAAGATTTTGTTTTTGTGGCTTGTTTTCACTAGGCGATTTTTTCTTATATCCCTGTTCTGCAACTTGTCTTTCCATTTTATACTTTTATTTTGCTTGTTGACCTGTACTTTAAACTTTTATTTAACTGATAGGAATGAAGAACTTCTTGTAGCTCCAATTCCCGGGGCACTGTGTTCAACTTTCCTTCTTGTTAAGGCAAACTCTCCTAGTCTGTGGCTTAGCATTTCTTCTGTTATTTTAATTGGGATAAATTCTTTACCATTATAAATTTCAATTTCCCACCCAATCATCTTTGGAACAATAATTATCTCTCTTTCATGTGTTCTTATTGCTTTGCTTTTTGATAGTTTTCTTTCATTTTTTTTCAGGAATTTTTCAATTTTTTCAACCTGCCTTAATAAACTCCTTTTTTCTCTTGCAGTTACAAATTTAGCAAACTCTCTTAAATCCAAACTTTTAAGTTCTTCAAGTGATTTTCCTTTGTAAGTAAATTCTTTTGGCATTTTATTTCTTCTTTCCTGTTCTTCTTGGCCTTAATAAACCAACATTTGCTCCTGCAGGAGCATTTCTCTTTGCGATCTTTGATTTAATTCTTTTTCCTCTTCCACATCCGAAAGGATGATCAATAGCATTTGTTTTTACTGCAGAGGTTCTTGGCCATACTCTTGCACCTCTTGCTCCTTTAATATAGAACATTTTTCCTGCTTTAACAATTGGTCTTTCTTTAATTGAAGCTCCAGAAAGCACTCCAACTGTGGCCCTGCATTTTCCATCAAATGTTTTTTCTTGTTTTGAGGGCAGTTCTAATGTGACTCGCTTATCTTTTTTAGTTATCCTGGCAAATGTTCCTGCTGTTCTTACTAATTTCCCGCTTGAACCAGGATAAGTTTCAATATTAAAAATAGATGTTCCTATCGGCATTTTGTTTAATGGAAGAATGTTTCCTTCTTTTAATTGAGAATTTTCTCCAATTTCAATTTCTTGCCCTTCAAATAAACCATCTGTAGCAAGATTATAGAATATTTTGTGGTTAACTTGAATTTTAGCTACAGGAACTGAGTAGCATCTTGTATTTATCAACTTTAAAACTTGGCCTTTTCCTGAAAAATTTATTTCTGGATAGATTGCACTTATCGCATATGCTTGTTTTGTAGATCTATATCTAATCGAACCATGCCCTCGCGCTTGTTGTATAATTGTTTTTCCCATTTTATATCTTTAAATATTCTTTTAAGGTTGTTTATCCTTGACTTTTGTAGTTCTTATTGTGTTACGTTTAGTTATTTTAATTAATTTAATTACATTAATCCAAGTTTAGTTGCTATATCAATGGCCGGTGTTTCTGGCTTGAGTTTAATAAAAGCAATTTTTTTATTATTTCTGATTTGAGTATTTACTTCTAGAACTTTTGCCTTGAATGTTGCTTCTAGTTCTTTTTTAATTTCTTCTTTTGTTGATTTTCTGTTTACTATGAAAGCAATTTTATTCTCAAGTTCAATTTGTCTTATTACTTTCTCAGTTGTTAAAGGCTCTAATAATACAACTCTGCTCGAAAAACCGGAGTTTTTCGGCACGCCAAAAATCTTCTGATTTTTTAGCGTGCTTGAAAATTCTGGAGGTAATTTTGATTTCTGGATTTTATCATCTGTTTTTGTGGTATTTGCTGGTTTGACATTCTTGTCTTTGTTTTTTTTCATTTTCTTATTCTTGTCTTCTTTTATTTCTTTTTTGTCTGCCATTTTTATATTGTTGGTAAGTTTTAATTAAGTATAAAGGATTAATATCTTGCAGGATTCTGCCAGAGGCAGACAACATTGTCCTGCGCAAATTGTTTTACTTATTACTTATTTCCTCCAAATTTATTTTTTAGGTCATTAATTGCATTTTCAGTATAAATTGTTAATTTTCCTGGTTTGCCATTTAATGAAAGTTCTTTAACATTTAATTGTGAAGTATTTGTAATTTTTACATTTAATCCTTTTAATTTTTGAACCTTTGATTTTTCTTTATCTGATAAAATCAAAAGAACCTTTCTTGTGTTTTTATATTTTCTCCCTCTTACTTTTCCTTTTCCTTGACGAACTTTCTTTTCTGCTTTTATTTTTATTTTTTCTGATTCAAGAAATTTCTCAATTTCTTTTGTTTTTTTATCAAGAATTTGGGATTGGATTATTAATGGGAATGAAGAAACAGAAAGGTTTGGGTAATTTTTTTGTAAAATACTTTTAGAAGCAGTTGCAGCAAGACAAGATTTTAAAGCAACTATCTTTTCTTTTTTATTGATGTACCTTGGTCTTCTAAATCCTGTTGGAGCATGAGGTGCTCTTCCGCCTCTGATACCAGGGTTGTAGACACCAACCCAATAAAATTGGTCTCCCCTTCTCCACATTGCTTTTCTTGGAACTCTTGAGATGCCCTTGCCATATAGGGTTTTGAATTTTCTTCTACAATGGCTTTGTTTATGTTTTGAAGATTGTTTTCCAGCTAATTTAAATACAGTATAATATTGTTTTGAGAACATTGCATCATGGACTTTTTTTACAATGTCGTCTCTTATTTTTGATTCAAAGACTTCTGGAATTTCAAGTTCTTGTGTTGTTCCGAGTATTTTTGTTTTTGTCATTTTATATCTTTGTTCGTAAGTTGATAATTTGATTTTTTATTTTGGGGTTTTGTGTTTTTTTTCGGGTTACGTTCAATTCAAAATTTTAATTATCTCAAAATTTCTTTTTGATGTTTTTTTAGTTTCTCGTAATGGAAATGATAAGATAACTTGTCTTTTTGCAGGGCCTTGAACTGATCCATAAACTGCGATGTAATTTGTTTTTATTTTTCCATAATTTCTAAATTCTAATGTTAATTTTGAAGCAGTTCCAATATCTACAATTTTCTGGTTATAGTGTGTTCTTTTGAAAAATCCTAGTTGTCCTGCCATTGGTGCACGAAACATTGTTCTTGAAGGATGCCATGGTCCTAGTGAACCAGGACGTCTTATTCCTTTTTCGGTTTTATGTGGCTTTAATGCTATTCCAAATCTATGGACTGGGCCACAAAACCCATATCCTTTTGTTACGCCATGAATGTCAACTACTTGGTTTACTGAAAAAAAATCTTGAATATTCACTTCTTTTCCTAGCAAGGATTTTGCTATTTCAAGTTTTTCTTGAATTGTTCCAGATAGAGCTATTTCAGCTATGTCTGGAGTTTTTTTCTTATTTGTTTTCTTGATTATTGTATAAATGACTAGCCTGATATTATCATATGATTCTGGTGTTATACTTTCCATGTTTTTTAATTTGTTTTTGGGAAGCTTGATTCTTCTTTTTAATTCTTTATCTAGGTTTTCAGATAAAATTTCTGTTACAATTTTATCTTCTTTGTAAAATCTTATTGATAGAATTTTTATAGCTGGAACTTCAAGAATAGTTACAGGAACAATTGTTTGTTTTCCTTTTATCATAGAATCTGGTGTTAGGTCATTTGCAATAATTCTAGCATTAGAAACTTTATAAGCAATAAATCCAAGCAAACCTTTCTTTTCAGAATACTTCTTTTCCAGGGGCTTCCAGTTTACTCTAGGCAGAATTTTTGATGTTCGTTTTCTTGGCCAGAACTGCAATGATCCAGCTCTTGGCTTGTGTATCTTTCCCATTCGTTCTCAAGTTTATAGTTTTGACTAACGTTTATGTATTTCATTCTACCTACCGTGTTAACCCAATATCTTTGAGAAAAATAGGTTTTTAAAGGTTTTGAAAATGAAATTTTCAAGACCCCTAAAAAATTTTCTATTTTTTAAAGGTTTTGGGAGACTTTTATGGTTTGGCTGAAAGGTCGGGCAGTATTCCATATGCTGGAGCTCGATTAATGTCTTTGAAATCCCAGAAAGCGATTTTGTGAGTTATAACTGTTTCAATGAGTTCGAAATAACCTGGCCAAAAATGCACATTTGGAAAAAAGTCTCCATCTGAAAATCCATCTGATTCATCATATCTAATGTATTGAAGAACTTTCCACATCCAGAGCCTGTCTTCTTCTGGAACTGGAATCGAGGAATCTCTTCCTCTGTATCTCATTGTTCTAAAATGAAGGTAATTATGGTAAGCAAAAGATCCGTGTCTAGCATCTGTTATCTCGCCATGAGAAAGCCTATCTAAACCTTGATCTGACATCTCAATTAAAGTTTGTTCTGGATTTGAGATTATTATTCCAGCTCGTGTTGAGGGTTCATAATCGGAAGTAGAGACCATATAATATTCTTCTTTTCCATGAAGTTCTCCGCCCGGTTTAAATAAACCTTCTATAAATTCTTGACTTTCTTTAAAAGATTTTAGTCCTAATTTTGGTCTTCTAGGCAGATTTGAACTCGGTTTTGGGAGAGCACGAACAAGAAATCCTTCATGTTGCCTATAGAAATCCATTAATTTTTTATTTCTTTCAGAAAATTCAGCATAAGGGACATCTATTTTTTCATAATGTGGAAGTCCAGATTCTCTTACTCTCCGATCATCATCTAAACGATTAGTTTCTAAAGATTTAGCTAAGTCTACCATCTCTTCTAATTCTGATGCACGCATTGCTCGTGTCCAATCAGAAATAGTTTCAGTCGGCTTAGACTTTTTCTGAGGCATTTCTTACTCCTAGGACTTTGTTTAAGCCTAAACTCTTGAAAATTCTCACCTCCTTATGAAAGAATTTTGTTATCTTTTTTTCAATATCTTTTAGATCAGACCATTCAAAGTTTGTGTGTTCATTACTTAATTTTATAAAATCATCTTTTGGTTTGCATAAAAAAATAATCATTGTTATGATTTGTCCATCATCTCTTTCAAAATGCCTTACGCTTAATGGATAAACAACATCTATATAGAGACCAGTTTCTTCTCGAATTTCCCCCATTAATCCAAGAATTGGATCTTCTCCTAAATCAATTCTTCCGCCAGGAATTTCCCATAGTCCTGGACTTTGTGGATCTTTTGGTTCTCTTTTTATTAAGAATAATTTATTGTTTTTAACAATAAATGCCTTGACTGCGATTCTGAATTTAACTATAACCATTTCTTTTTTTTCCATAGACTTTTTCTTTTTGCTTCTAGTTATATTTTAAGTACTTTCATGGTACAAAGGTATAAAAAGACAGAAATCAAAAAGAGAAGATGGGGGTGATGGCGCCTCAGAAGCCTAATTCTGATTAATATTATTAAAATATGGAAAAAATAGAATTTTTTCAAGATTTGGGATTTTCAGAGTATGAAAGCAAGACAATTTTGTCATTGATAAAATTGAAATCAGCTTCTCCTAAGGAAATTAGTTTTGATTGTTCTGTTCCCCAGAATAAACTTTATGGAATTTTAAAGAAATTTGAGAAAGAGGGGTTAATTGCTGTGATGCCTGGAGAAATTAAAAGATATCAACTAATTAATTTTAAGACTTACATAATAGGAAAAATAAAACAAAAGCAAAACAATTTGAGAGAAATTATCTCAATATCCTCTAAGCTTAATAATTTGGATACAGAGGGAGAGCAATTTGTATTTTCCCTTATTAGGGGACAAAGAGCAATTATGAATAAGCTTGCTGAAAATAATTTAAAAGTCAAAAAAGAAGTTCTTGGAATACAAAGAAACTGGAAAGTTTGGGGTGCTGGATTAAGAGCAATGGAAAAAGCAGTAAAAAAAGGCGTTAATGTTAAGCTTATTGGTTTTGTTGATGGAAAGTGTGGAGAAAGAGCAGAAGAATGGAAAAAAATTGGATGTAAAATTAAAAAATATAATAAAAAATTTGGAGATTTTCCATTAAGATTCAGTATTTATGATGGAAAAGAAGCAAGAATAACAATTGGAAAACCAGAAATTCAGAATCCGGAAGATTATATCACTATCTGGACAACATCTAAGCCGATTGTGGCTATTCTAAGAAGACAATTTCAAATTATGTGGCATGATTCTAAAAAGTTTTAAAGAAAACAGTTTTTAGAGACGCTCAAAAAACAGAAGTTTTTTGGCGTGCCGAAAATAATTCATTTTCGAGCATGTGGAAGGAAAGTAAGGAGTTTTAGAAAGAATTTTAAATTGTTTTTTCTTTGATATTTATGAAAATTTTAATTAGAAAAGCTACTCTAAAAGATTTAAGAGAAATTCAGAAATTGAATTTACTACTTTTTAAAAAAGAGCATAAAGAATATGACTCTTCTTTAGATTGTACTTGGACTTTTGGAAAAATTGGAACAAATTATTATACAACTAGAATAAAGAAGAGTAATGGGTGTAGTTTAATAGCTATTGTTGATAAAAAAGTCGTTGGATACCTGGTTGGGGGATTATCTGATTTACAACCTTGGAGAAAAATAAAGGGAATCGCTGAACTTGAGAATATGTTTGTTTTTAAGGAGTTTAGAAGTTTTGGGGTAGGTTCAATGTTAACTAGGGAATTCTTTAAATGGTGCAAATTAAAAAAAGTTCAGATTGTTAGAGTAACTGTATCTAACCAGAATCTTAAGGCAATTAATTTCTATAAGAAAAATGGTTTTGGAGATTATGATATTGTTTTAGAAAAGAAAATTTAAGCTTCGAAGTTTAATTTTCTAAATTCTTTTTTTTCGTGGTTTCTTTTTTCTTTTCTCTCTTTTTTTAAAACAGATTATAAAGATTATAACAATCAAAAGTAAAAGAATTATGATCGGCAGTATCAGACTTTTTGAGAAAGGTGTTTTTTCAACTATCTTAAGGCTAGTCGCAGTTGCTGCGCTTATATTTTCATATAAAACTTGGGAATAAAAGACATAATTTCCCTTCTTAATGTCTTCTGGAGTGTTTAATTTTCTTATAACCAAAAGATTTTTCTCTATGGCTAAACTTTCTTTTTCAAGTAATAAAATATTGCCATCAAAATCCTCAATTGCATAATAAAGAAGGACGTCTATTGGCATTTTGTCTCCAACATTGGTAATATTGACTTTTGCTTCTATTTGTTCTCCAGGAATGATTTCTTTTTTATCAAGTTCTACTTTTATGTCAAATAAAGGATTTTTAGCAATAATTTCTAAGATCACATTTATTGTTTTTTTTAGATTTCCAGATTTAATTTCTATATTGCCCAAATATGCATCAGGAATTTCATTTTCTTTTGCAAAAAAGTCAATATTTATTTTCTTAGTTTTTCCTTTTTCTAATAAAAATGAAGTTTCGCTTATAACTAAAAATTTCTCTATATTTTTTGTGTTTAGGGTTATGTCTAAATCAGTATCCCCTGTATTTTTTATTTCTATTATCTCTCTTTTATGTTCTCCTTGTTTTAGAGAAACTTTAATTAAATCTTTGTCTAAGATAAAATCTCTAATTTTAGTTAAACTGCTACCTGTGCCCGGGGTTTCTAGTTCTTCAGGAGTTTCTTCAACAGAATAATTTGAAAATTGAGTTGTTGTGAAAATTAAAGTTCTTCCTGAATAGTTTATTTCTTGACAAATTGAAGAAGGACAAATTTCTCCATTTTTCAAAATTCTAGGATTGTTAACTGTTAAGCCATAAAGATATAATGTTGCAGGTTTTTCTAAGCTTGTTAAAGCAGTTGTATCAATCTCTATGAGATTATATAAGATATCTATACTTCTGTCTAGATCAATAACATTATTAACAACATCCTGTGTTAAGTTAACTTCTTCAGAAAAAATAATTTTTCCATGACTATTTTCTAAAGTCATATTTACAAGTGTTTCTAATTCAAGATCATCTTTTCTTAAAAAATCAGTTGTTTGGCTTGAATCCTTGAATTCGTTATAGATTACCAAAATTCCTTCATCTATACTAACCTTAGAGGGTGTTGTTTGAATAGTATACCCTATATACCTCACTATAAAAAATGATAGAAAAATTACTAGAAGTAATAGAATTAAACCTATGAAAACTGCCTCTTTCTTCTTAAATTCCATTTTGTTGGTACAAATAGATTTAACTTTCCTGGCTTTTTAATTTTTTCTTAATTCTTTTAAGCTTTCAAAACAAAGAAAAGAACATGAATTTAAACTTAAAATAAAAAAGAAAAAGAGAACATTTATCTTTAGTTACTAATGTTTTTCTTTTTTGATCTTTTCCTGCAATTTTTTCAATTTATCTTTATCTCTTTGGTAAACTGATTTGCTATACTTCTTGTATAGAACTATAGCTATTACAATGGCAGAGATTAAAGCTAATACAACATAGGCTAATGTGAAATCTCTTGGATGAGCATTACATCTAACTTTGACGTTTAATGGGGCAGAAACAGCCATCGTTGTTATAGAGCCACCAGTTCCTTTAATATTAGCTGGAGGAGGTACAGATTTAACTAAAACTTCTCCTTCATAAACTTTTTGGTCTTCACTGCAATCTTGCTTGCAAATAAGATCCCCAATTAGGCAATTTCTTTCATAAATTTTTGGAACCTTGAAACAGAATTTAATAGGAATAGCTTCATCGCTTGCAGTATTTGCAGGAACAAGTTTTTCTTCTGCTTCTTGTTCAGTAAGTATTCCTTTTATTTGTCCAGATTCATCTGAAAGCCCTACAGTTACATATGACTCTTGGGGCTAGGGATTATAAACTTGATATGTTAAACAAGTTTTTTCTCCTTCATTTACTAAAACAGATTCTTTGTCCCATTTTATCCCGACTCCTGCTGAGACTCCAGGTAAAGCTAGGCTTGTTAAAGCAAATAAAATTAATGCTAAACAAATCATCTCTATTAATTCATATCTTTTTTTCATTTTAACATGAGGTTCCGATTTCAATTCCTTTAAATGTTAGGGTATTATTATATGTCCCAGATGGTGTTCCAGATGGAATATCTAACCAGAACCTATAATAATTTACATTTCCCCTAGTAATATTATATCCTGATTTTATATAACTTGTTGTAAATGGGACTTGATTTGATAGGTCTGGAAGAGTCATATTTGTTATTGTTGCATTAGCATAAGATTCATTTCCTACTCCAAGAGTACTTCCTCCCAAACTATCATATAAATCAGCATCTGCTTTTATACAAAAGTCAACGGCTATGTTTGAATCAGTTGAAACATTTAGGTAAAATGTTGAATTTCCTCCAGAATTGTTGTTGGAACTTGCATTGATATCTACTGCAGGAAGTGCATTAACAGTTCCAAATAAAATTCCTGTTGAAAGATTTCCAGACATATCAATAGATAAAAATTTTGAAATAGTTACATTAGAGGTTGTTGTTCCTGTTGTTGCTTGTCCAGTTATTTCAATTTTTTGTGAAGGAATATTTTGAATTAAAAGCATTATAACTGAAAATAGAAAAATAGCCCCAAACATGCTGATTATTGCTACTTCTTTTTTTGACATCTTTATAATCTCTTTTATTTTTTATCTCTTTTTATATTTTTTAGATACATTCAGAGTTTTTAAATCTTTTTATGATTTAGGATTAATTGCTAAATTTTGATTTTTCTTATATTTCCTGAGTATTATCTTGTTAATTCTTGTTTTAAGGCATTTCTCCATTGGGAACAGCCTTAATTGATAAACTATTGTTATAAGTCCCAGCTGCTTGTCCTGATGGGGCACTTAAAAAGAATTTTAAATAAATTACACTGCCATCACCTAAATTATTCCCAACTTGATTATCTAAATAACTTGTTGTCAAAGCAAATTTTTGACTATCAGGAACACTTGAATTTGTAGTATTATATGAAAAAGTTTCGTTACCCAATCCTAAAACATCTAATCCTTGGGTCATCAAATCGCTTGATGATTTTATGTATAAATCAGCTGTTCCCCCTTCAACTGAAATATTGACATAATAATCTGTGGCATCATCATAATTATTTCCTTCTGCAGATTGATTATAAATTGGCAATGAAATAAGAGACCAATTAATCTGCTGGCCTAATTTTGGAGATAAATCAATAGATATTGCAACTCCCGCATTTGTTACATTTACATTTAAAATAGGCCAAGGAGATTCATAACCTAAATTATTTAGAGTATCATTTGCATAGGTTGTGTTGATTGTTAAATTTCCTTCTGTTGAGCTAACATTTATATCAATTCCAAAAATATTATCTCCTATGCTCCCTGAACATGAACTTATGTCATCATCCATTGTTATATTTGCTTCAGTTGCATTTGGATAGGTTATATATGCCCAGACCTTATCTAAACCAATTCCTGTATCTTGGACAGTTGCGTTTACACAGACAATTTCATTTATATTAACCTTAGAAGAATTAACTGCTGTGTTTGAAACACTTGGAGTAGTTGAATCAATAAAGACAACATATGAATTATTCAAAGCAAGATTTCCCAAAGTATCATTGGCATATGCATAAATTGTTTTATTTCCATCTGATAATCCAGTTAATGCATATGTTCCATTGCACCATCCATTTGATACAGCAAGTGTTTGATTTGTATTTCCATTTACATTTATTGAACAATAACCTGGGTCAGAATCTGAATCAGAAACTGAAATATTAAATGTTAGGGTTTCAGTATTTTTTTTCTGAGTCGCATTTGTGTAAACAGGAAGAGTTACAGTTGGAGCAATAGAATCAATACTAAACGTTCTATTTGTTGTTGAATTTGTGTTTCCTGATGTATCATTGCACCAAACTTGCCATTTAAAGTCATTTCCTTGAGGAATTCCAGTGATAGTTATATTTACCCAAGAATTATTTACATTATAACTTGAATTTGTGTAATTAGCATGCCATGTTCCTGACCAATTTGTCCATATCTGCAACCAGCTTGTTCCAGAATCATCAGAACATTTTGCATCAAAAACAATACTTCCATCTGAATCATTGTAATTGTCTATGGGGTTTGTTCCTTGATAAGCTATTGGGGCTGGATTTGGTGGTGCTGAATTTAAATTATGAATCTCTAATGCATCTTCAATGATTTCTCCTTCAAGATCTGCTGCAGTGCTATTATAGCCACCCCAATGATAAAAAGCAATACTTCTAGATGTGCCTGGAGCAAAATCACCAATCTCCCATGCTGCAAAAATATCATCTGCTTCTAAATCTGAGAATGATGCATGGTCTGTTTGGAAAGGCCAATCATTTTGTCCTGAACCGGTTCCTAGAGGGGTATGGTCTGCATCTAGATGAGCACATATTGTAGCTACATCTTCACTAGTATTTGTTGGAAAAATAATTGCTGTGCCATAATTTGTTACATCGTCGTAAAATCCGCACCAATTTGAACCTAGTTCTTCGAAAGTATAATCTTCTTCAACAGTTAAAGGATAACTTCCTAAAATCATTCCTTTGTCATCTGTATCTGTTGTGCCTCCAGAATAAACCCAAGGTTCTCTTCCCCAAACAAGAGTTGTATTTATCATCTGAGTATCAATATTTTCAATTGTAAAATTTGTTTTATAGTATCTTTCACCAGAATAATATTCAAGGATTTTAGTTACATTAAAATAATCTGATGAACCCCAATTATCAGTTGAGGAGTCATCTCTCATTTTTAAGATAACATTATTTGTATTTGCTAAAACAATTTCTCCACCCATATGTTTATAGGTGTCATTCCAAGTTGGCTCAGCCCAATGAATATTCCATTCATAATAAGAATTGCAGCTGCCACAAATATCATATTGTTTTGTTCCTGTGCTTCTATTATTTGGAATTCCAACTCTTTCCATACAATCATCTGTATGAGATTTATTGTCATGGGATTCTCCGTCAATAACTTTCATTCCAACATTTTCACCAGCAGCATATGGGCCTTGGGCTGTTTCTCCATTCTCAGCTGAATTTGAATTAGCATTTCCATAAACTTCTTGTTGAATATGGCGGTTAAAAATTGTAAAACCATTTTTCCCTTCTCTAAGCCCGATTGTCTGGGTTTGATATCTATCATTATGGGTTAAGATTAAATCACTTGAAGCATTAAAAGAAAAATTAGCAAGTGTTGTTCCACCAGATGAAAAATCCATGTAAAGGACAATTACATTATTATTTTCAATATGATAGCCAGGATTAGAACCACCTTGTACTTCTAATCCTGAAATGCTTGGCTGATTTATTATTGGAATTTTAACTGTTGCATTTGTAAATGCTGTTGATGGGCTGTAAACTTTAAAATCAGTTATATTAATATTCCAAACTCCTCCACCAAGATTTTGGATTTTATAATTTGCATAAGTATCTTCAATGCCAGGAGAACCCCACCATCTTCTTAAAGCAAAAGTTGTGAAAGATTTGGAACTATTTGATGCAGAAGTAAACCCTGATTTTGCTGCACTAACATTTGTGTTCATTGTTCCAACAGTTGTTGCAGAGCCATTTAAAGAAATATCATAAAGAATAGTATAATTTCCATCATCTGCAACAAGGTCTGGATATATTCCATCATCTTTCATTTCAACTGTTTTTTGAGATATATCTCTTCCTGCTGGTGGAGTTACAGTTATATTTACAGATGCTCCTGTTACTGGTGAATCAAATTGATCAACAACTGTTGCATTCATTAATATCTCGCCAAACCAGGAATCTGAAGCTTTGTTTAATTGAACATATTTGACATTTAGATTAAGAGGAAGATTTTCATTAAAAGTTCTATTTTCAGTTGTATTTGAAAAACTTGATGTGTCATTGCAATAAATTAGCCATTTAGAATTATTTACATTTGGAATTCCATTAATTGTTATATTAATCCAAGTATTATTTTGATAAGATATATTTGTGTAATTAGCATGCCATGTTCCTGACCAGTTTCCCCATAACTGGATTGTTGAAATTCCAATGTTGTCTGAACATTTCATGTCAAAAGTTATTGAACCATCTGTGTCATTGTAATAATCTATGGGGTTTGTTCCCTGATAAGCTATTGGATTAGTTGTGTCAACATTTAATGTTCTATTTGTATCTGTCCAATCTTCTAAATCATTTGTGTCATTGCAATAAACAGCCCAAGAATAACCCCCATCTGGAATTCCGTTTACAGTAATATTAATCCAAGTATTATTTGTATAAGAGCTATTTGTATAATTTGCATGCCATGTTCCTGTTGTGTTTGTCCATAATTGTATGAAACTTATTGCATTGAAAGTGCTATTACATTTCATGTCAAAAGTTATTGATGAACTTGTGGAATTGTAATTATCAACTGGATTTGTTCCTTGGGAAGCAATTGGTGCTTGAATTTCTAGTGTAGTTATGTTTATAGTAGCATAATCTGTATCATTAAATGCTACTGAAGTTTCATTGCTTATAAACCAAACACTAATATTCCATAAAGAACTAATATCCCCCGTTGCATTTACACTCCAATTAAGCTGACAAAAATGATTAGCTGCATCTAGTACTCCGCAAGTCTGGGGCTGGTTGTCTGTTGTGTAAAAAGGAGTATCTCCTATTGTTGTGCTAATTATGCGCATGCCTCCTGATGTTCCATTATATCCTGATTCTGGGTCAGACATGCCAATTAATTCATCAAAATCTAGTCTAATTCTTCCATCTCCCCCATCACCACTAGTGTCATCAGAATCAACTCCTCCTGCTCCTCCGCTGGCATTTATATCTGATATTGATAGATTAATTGTGCTTAGCCAGATTGTTCCTCCTGCTCCCCCACCTGCAGTTCCACCAGCACCTCCTGGAGCAGCGCCGTTTTCTCCTTTTGCATATACTGCGGCATCTAAAATTGAATCAGCAAAAATAATTACTATTCCCCCACCATCAGAATATTCTGGGAAGGGTGTTCCTCCATCATTATCTCCACCACCACCAGCTCCTCCTCCAAAAAATAACAAATCTAAATTTGGCACTCCAATCTCACTTCCACCTATTGAAGTATATGAACTAATACCATCGCCACCAGCTGTTCCATAACCTCCACCTGCACCTGGTTCTCCATTAACTCCTGAAGGACCATAACCTCCTCCGCCTCCTTCCCCATTTGCTAACAAACCAACAGCTCCTGCACCGGTTCCGCAATCTTCAATTCCACAATCTAAACCTAAACCTAAATGTCCTTCTCCTTGGTCTCCCCAAGCATTATTCCCACAGCCATTACAATCTCCTCCTCGAAATCCTTTTTCATTAACATTAATTGTTCCGCCATTAAAATTAACCTCCCCCATTGATCTGAAAATTACAATTCCCCCAGTATAACCATTCCAAGTAGGGGTTGTAATAGAACCAGAATCTAAATCAACACTAGTGTAATGTGGGACTTTTACAATCTGTGTTACTGTTGCATTTGCCTGATTAAATGTGCCTGTATAAAAATCATTTGAAAGAGCTGAAAAAAGAGTTATATTATTATTTATCTTGTCTACTGAATCAATAGTGGCAAATTCATAAGCTCCTGCTGTCCCCCCACTATAATTTTGCATTTGGATAATTAAAATTTCATCACCTTCGTTGAATTCAGATGCATCAGATACACTAAGATTAATACCCCCAGTGTAATCAATGGTTAAATAAGTATAATTATTTATGATTGTATTGTCTTCTGTAATTGTTAATAAACCATCTTTACCTGTTCCTGTGCCATATTCTAAAGTACTAGAATTATATCTTGAAGTTCCGTTTATTATGCTGCAATATCCCCCTATACAATCAATAGTTGCATTTACCCAAAAAGTCTGGTTTTGATTGACATTAGTTATCTGGCTTGGAAGTGGAGTCAATAAACTAACATTAAGCCAACCATAAACAATTTTGACATCACAGGTTACAGTGATATTATTTCCATCAGTATCATTAGTTGAATTTACATGATAAATAGCTTCGTATAGTCCTGGCTCTTGAGCAATTGGTGGTGAACAATTAATTATAATCTGTCTTTCTTCTTGAGCATCCATGTGCCCTAAATCAGTAGGCATTGCAGACATAAAATCTGTTCCATTTCCTTCTAATTCATAAATCATTACATTATCATGGGCTCCGGCAGTTATGATTGTTACATTTGAAGCATTACTTAGACCTTGTTTTGATATAATATCAAGAGTTGATTGGTTCCAAAGAACTGTTTTTTGTGCAGTAATTTCACAACTTATATTTATTTGATCAATTATTGTATCATTGTCAGAACTTAGGTTATACATTACTGAAAAAGAACCAGCAGTAGTATTTTTGCAGGTAAATTCTACTACCTCGCTTTGACCATCTGTCATATCTGTTCCGTCAATCCAATTATCTGTAAAATTTCCACAATCATTACCATTACAAACAACAATAACATTCTGGTTAATGCCTACTGAAGTTATGTTCGCGTTACCAGTTAGATTTCCATTTTTTTGAAGTTTTATTCCCAAGTCTAAAATTGATATATTCCAAGATACAGAATTTGCTAATTCTTCTGAACTGATTGTGTAGGTTGGAGTTGGCCAAACATATTGTCTTGCAGCTTTTCTTCCAAATAAAGTTGATTCATCTCCACCAGCTGTTTCCCAGTGTCCTCCTGCAGTTGCATTGCATTCTACTCTTGAACCGCCATTAAATTTATCATTGTCATCACCAGTACCAAGGTCAATTTTAGTTGGATAGGGATAATCATATGTTTCATCTCCTACATCATTTAGATTAGAATAACCTACTGCATAAAGAGTGCAATTTGTTGCTTGTCTAGTTGCAGCTAAAGCAATATATTCTCCTGTTTTGTAAAAATAATATTCTTTTTCTAATTCATATTCTGGAGAATAAGCTGCGTTTTCAGAACCATCTCCATCAGTTGTTTCCATTCCTCCAAGAGAAACTACACTTGAATTTACATGCCAAGCATAACCAGAACCATCTGCACCTGTGCTGTCTGTTTTTTTCCAGGCAATTGTTCTTGTTCCAGAGGTAATTGTATCTAAACCACTTCTATATTCTTGAACATAAGCTCCAACAACTCCATTTCCCACTTCACTATCAGAAATTATCCATAAATCATCTGTTACAGGATATATGGGAAAGTTTGAATTAGCACTATTTTCTACATACATCAGAAAAGGAGCTGTTGAATTGCAAAGAATTGATCTTCCACTTGTCCATACAAAGGTTGTAGCTGCGCATGCTCCTCCTGCACTACAAGATGCACTATCTTGTACACTCCCCCAATTTCCTGCTGTAGTTGTTGCTTCATAACAGTTTATTGTAATAGCTTCAAAAGGAGAATAAAAGTAAATATCATAGGGACCTCTTGAATTAGGAACAATAAATTCTGTTGAAGCCCAGCTAATTGGATTAAATTCAGCGCCCACACTTGTTAAACTGTCTCCCCCAAGCAAAGCTCCTGTAACACTTAAATAAGAAGCTCCTGTTCCCCCATATTGCGCTGTTGTAAATGTGTCTGTTCCTCCAGGTTGTAAAATAACACTTTTTGGAGAACCACCATAACTAGTTACATTTGTATTAGCATCAAAAGCAACAACCCCAATAGTTCCATCATAAACATTTTCTCCAACAGTATAATAAATTGGTTTTAGCTCAGAATAAGTAAATACTTCTGTAATATTGCTTAAAGATGTTGTTTCATCAGGATTTCCATAATACATATAAAAGGAGGTGTTAGTATTATTTGTAAGTGTATCTGTTTTTAACCAGATAAGTGTCTCAGTTGAATTACACTTGTATCTTGGATTTTCATCAACATAATATGAAATTAAACCAGCAGTACTATTTGTAAATCTTAAATCTGAACAATTAGAATTTAATTTTCCGTCATTAATCATTGAAACAGTATCCATGTATAACATTATTTGATATTCTGTTAAATCATTGTATATATTTGAGATATTTATTTCTTTCCTATACATCCAATTAGTAGAATACCATGTTGTAGGATCAACAATATGGTCAAACTCTAAACTTCCATCAAGAATTTTTAAGTCAAATGTGTCTTGTTCTCCTTGAAGTTCAGTTAAATAGACTTTGTTATATTCATTTTCAATTAGATTTGAAAATTCTGCTATTTTTTCTGTTCCGTTTACTTCATAGACTTCAATTTTAGGATTTCCTGAAACTATTCTTGGGAAAATTGTAATATCATTTTCATTTGTTAGATTTTTTTCAAATGTAACTCGCACATAATGTTGTGAGGGGATTTCTTTACTCCAGATATTATCTAGGGCATAAGTTTCATTGTAAATATCAGAAACAAATTCTTTGTTTTCATCAAGATGTTCTGCTGTTGTTATGACTATAATTTCATAACTTTGATTGCTTAAATGAGGAACAATCCAGGAAATTTGGTCATAAAGGTTGTTTTCATTTGTATCTTGAAGTGTAAAATCAACTAACTGTCTTCCATTCTCAGTTAGATGATAAAGATAGATTTTTGAATTTGAAGTTTCATAGGGAAGTGAAGAATATGCAGATATGTTTGTATAATTAAGTTCATCTGGGCCAGAAACAATTATTCTTTTATTATTTTTATTAATACTTTCTTCAATTGCTTGTGGGGCTTTAGTATAATATTCTATTTCTAGTTCCTTAAATTCTTCTTCGATAATAAGTTCAGTTTGATTTCCTGATTCCTTAAATTCTTTTTCAGATATAGCAAAACCAGTTATTCTAGAAAACAAGTTTTTTATCTTTTCAAACAAGTACATTATCCAATTTTGATTAGGATTATTGCTTATTGCTGCTCCAGTCATTAAATTTGTTTGAGAAATTAAGATTTCTTTATTTCCTTGTTTTACTTTTATTTTTGTTTGTTCTAATTCAATCTTTTTATTATTTTCAATTTTTTGTATTTTAACATTTTCTATATTTTTAGGCAGTTCTATTGTAACATTAGTACTTGACTCACTTAGTGTAATTTTTTTAATCCATTTTACTGGTTTTCCTATTTTTGCTTGTTCTTGAATAAGAATCTCTTCTTTTTGTATATCTTCAATGAAAGTTATATTTGTAATTGTAATATTAGTTTCTATTGTTATGTTTGTTTCATTCTCTTGAGTTTGATGGATAATTGTTTCATTAATTATAATTTCATTCTCTTGAGTTTGATTAATTATGGTTATATTTGTTTCATTTGTTGTTTCATTGAATTTTTCTTCAATAGTTTCATTAATCTTTGTTTCATTAATTATAATTTCATTCTCTTGAGTTTGATTAATTATGGTTATATTTGTTTCATTTGTTATTATATTATTTTGATATGTTTCAGAAACATTTGTTTCATTAATACTTGTCTCATTAATGTTTATGGTTTCATTGATTTCACCATGAACTGCAAACCCCGTAGATAAATTAGCATTTATTTTCATTTTATTGTAAATCTCTTTAAAAGAATTAAAAATATTTTTAATGATATTTGGTTCTTTTTCATAGATTTTTTGCATACCTGCAACTGTTAAAATTGTTGTTAAAATTAAGAGGATGAATATAAACGAAAAGATAGTTTTTTTACTTAACATTCTTACCTCTTTTTTTCAAATGCTCTTTGAGCATTTTTTCAATTAATCTTGAAGAATTAACACATTCTTCTTCTGCATATTTTTTCCAGATTTCAAGAATTTTTTCATCTATTGTTACACTTAGTACTTTCTTTGTCATTTATACCCTCTTTTTTAGCATAATATAAATATTATTTATATTATTTATTACTTAAATGTTTTGTTTTAGAATCTTGCATTAAATAATTAGAATAATCTTAGTTAAGATAACTAGGACCTGTTAAATTAAGCTTCGAAATCTTTTTCTCTAATAGTTTCTTGTTTATCGATGGTGAGTTTTCTTGTGATTTTGCCTTTTCGTTTTGCTAAAATCCTGATTTTCTCAAAATCTTTTTCATTTTTAGGCATTATTATGTCTGTTATAGTATAAGTGTGAACTGCCAGGGCTTTTTTAAAGTCATTTTGGATATCAAAAGCAAATTCTGATTTTACTTTTGGCCAGTATTTTACATCTAATTCTAATTGACAGAATTTATCATCTATTTTTGCATCTTCTGCTTTTCCAGGTTTTGGAAGTTTCTTCTTTGATTTTAATAAAATTCCTGGAGCTTCTAGATCTAGTAAAGTTGCGTAACCTTTTTCAAGAAGGTTTTTTATTTGATCAGAAGTTAACTCTTCATCAATAGTATACTCAAATAAATTTGTTTTTTTCTTTTCTCCTGGAAGATCTAATTTTTCTTTTGAAAGAACTAATCCCGAGCATTTTAGGTGATTAGATAGAGAAGAACAAAATTCAACAAGATCATTTGCCATCTCAAAACTAGTTCCTATTTTGATTTTATCGGGTTGTTTTGTTATTTTTATTACGGCTCTTCCAGGATATCTTCCTTTTCCGAAACGTATAAATTGTTTATGAACAGAATCATCTATTTTATTTTCAAATATTTTTTTTATGAACATCTTTTTTTGCCTCTTTAATTAGATTAGATGTAAAGATGCCTTTTTAAATATTTTTTAATGTAAATTGAAAGAATAGTTAGTGATTTTGGTGAACTTTTAGTTCACAATGTTGCAAAACCAGACTATAACTGTATAGAGATAGAGAAGAAATGGGCCTAGCTGGGATCCCCTTGAAAAACAGAGTTTTTCGGGGCGCCAAAAAACTTCTGTTTTTTTTAGCGTCCTAAAAAATCATGAAGTGATTTTTGGGACCCCGAGAATTCTTTAATTCTCGCGGGAACCAGCGATCTACTAGCTGGTTCGATTGAACAAGAAAAATGAAAAATGGGCCCGCCTGGAATCGAACCAGGGATCCATTCCGTGTAAGGGAATTATCGTAACCACTAGACCACGAGCCCATGAATATTAGAAAAATAGAAGGTTTTTATTTTTATCTAATTTATGAAAGATTAATTTTTTAAAAATTTTTCTAGTTCTTTTTTGGAGTTTATAATGTCCATGGGGTTTTTTGTTAGAACTTCTAAGATTATTGAGCCATTATACTTTATCTTTTTTAAACTTTTAATGCAGTTAGAAAGATTTAATTCTCCTTCTGTTAACGGATGGTGGTCTTCAAAATTCTTTGATTTCATTAATCCAGATATATGGACCTCTTTTATCTTTAATTTTAGAATTTTTGGAAAGGTAAAATTCTGATTTTTGAATCTCTGAATTTCATGGCCAACATCCCAACAAACACCTACTTGATTATTAAATCTTTTTAGGAAACTCTTAAATTCAGAAGGAGTAGAGAGAGCACATTTTTTTGAAGGCATATTTTCTATTAATATATTCTGCTCTTTATCAAGAAATTTTAGGTTATTTTTTATGTGCTTTTCTAGAATTTTAAGTGCTTTTGCTTTTGATGCGTTTACAGGGATATCTGGATGAATTAATATGCGTTTAGCTTTTATTTTTTTTGAATATTCTATTGATTTTCTCAGCCATTTTTCTGCATTATGGATGTCTCCTATTTTTCCAGAACAAAAGTTTACTTTTTCTTTTGAGTATGCATGGGGACAATGTACACTGTATTCTAAATCAAATTTTTTAGATAAATTAAGTAAAAAAATAACAAATTCATCTAAATCATTTGTATGGATTTCTATATTCTTAACATTTTCTAGTTCAACAAAAAGGTCTTCTAAAAATTCCTGAATGTCTTTTAATATTGGAACAATTGGCTCAATGGAAACACCTATTTTCATGAGATATTATCTCAGAAGAGTTTATTAAATTATTGATATTTCTAGGTTTTAGTGAAGTACATTTACAAAACTTTAAAAAGCTTCTCGTTTTTCCTTATTCATGGCTGAATCTAAGAAGAAAACAGAAAAGAAAGAAGAAAAAGAAGAAGGAAATTCTCAAACTCAGCAAGAAATTATAGATAATTATGAGAAATTACAGAATGTCCAGATTCCAGATGAAGTCAAAAAAGAGATTGAAAAAACAAGAGAAAAATTAAAGCAATTCCAAAAAGAATTGATGAAAAAGTTTAGTTATGTTAGGGCAATTGGAATTTTACCTCCCCAGGCTACACAGATTATAGAAGAAGAGGAAGAAATTAAAAAAGAAAGCAAGGATGAAAGGCTGATTCATGTTGTTATTCTTGTTCCAGATGATAAACTTAAAGAAATTAATAAATTACAAGCTGAAGCAATTAAGTTAATTAAGGATTTTAAGCCAAGAGTTTGGTTGCATATCAGAACAATGTCTGAATTATGGGAAATTTGTTTTGATGGGAAATATGCTTTAGCTGAAGCAATTGCAATGTCTTTTCCATTACATGATGACGGAATTTTAAGTTCATTAAGATTAATGAGCATACATAAAGGGTTAGTTTTAAGAAAATTTGAAAAATATGTTGTTAGTTATGTTATGGCCGGATCTTTAATTACGGGAACAACTACTGAAACAAGTGATGTTGATGTTTATGTTGTAATTGATGATACTGATGTCAAGAGAATGAATAGATTTGAATTAAGAGAAAAATTAAGGTCAATTATCTGGAGTTATGCTATTGAAGCAGAAGACTTGGCTGGAGTCAGAAACAAATTAAATTGTCAGATTTATATCTTGACAGAATTCTGGGAATCTGTTAAAGATGCCCACCCGGTTATTTTTACTATGATCAGAGATGGTGTTCCTTTGTATGACAGAGGAGCATTTATGCCTTGGAAATTACTTCTTAAGATGGGTAAGATTAAACCTTCTCCTGAAGCAATTGATATGTTCATGTCTTTAGGAGAAAGAGTTGCTGAAAATGTTCGAATGAGATTAAATGAGATTCTTGCCCAGGATATTTTTTGGGGTGTTGTAACGCCTAGCCAGGCTGTTTTAATGTTATATGGCTTGCCGCCACCAACACCAAAAGAAATACAAAATGGCGAGTTTAGGAAAATTTTTGTAGAAAAAGAAAAATTACTTGAATCAAAATATGCAGATATTCTTGAGAGGATAATTACTTGTTATAAAAAGTATGAACATGATCCAAAAACAGCTATTTCTGGAAAAGAGATTGATGAAATGACTAAAGATTCTACAGAATACATGAAAAGATTGAAAGAATTAATGAAGCAAATTGAGCAAAAAATGGCTGACAGAGAAGTTGTTGAATTATATGATTCTATATTTGATTTGCTTAACAAAGTAATTGGGAAGTGTTCTGAAACAACAGCATGTGAAAAACTTGAAAAAGAATTAATTTCAAGAGGGGTAATTCCTGCAAGAACAAGAGGATTATTGCACGATATAATTGAAATTAAGAAAAAACACAAAAAATCCGGGGTTTCTAAACACGATGTAGCTTCAATGAAAAAAGCAGTTTATGAACTAACAAATATCTTAACTGAATATCAGCAAAGAAAAGAAATTTTTGAAGTTGAAAAGAAGAAGATATATTTAATTTACAAGAAAGAAGAAAAAGGGAGAAGTGTTGAGAAAAAAGCAGAACTTTTTATTTTTAAAGACAGTTCTTTTTTGATTCCAGATTTGACCCAGGATACTATCAAGAAGATTGTTAATGGAAAAATTTCTGAATCAAATAAAGAAGAACTAATGGTTAATTTAAAAAAGGCTGGAGGAGAAAAATTCATTTCTAAACAGCTTTTTGACATATTAAAGAAGATTGTTGGCGAGTTTGAGATTGCTATTGGATAAATAAGTTAAGTAAATTCTAGATAATAAGACACGTTGTGTTGCTGCAGTCTTGCCAGGAAAAACTTGGTTTTTCTAAGGCATCCTTTAATTCTGGAAAGATAAGTTTTAAAAACACCCTTTTTCTTGAACAATCATGAAAGGAAAAGTTTTAAGTTTTAGGAGAGGAAGGAAAACCCAAAAACCAAGACATTTTGTTTTTGAAGTTGAGGGTATAGATAGTAAGGAAAAGGCTAAAGAATTAATTGGAAAAAAAGTTATTTGGAAAAGTCCGGAAGGAAAGACACTAGAGGGATTAATTAGCTCAACTCATGGAAATAAAGGTCATATAAGGGCATTTTTTGAACCTGGAAAGAGTCTTCCAGGACAAGCAATAAATGATGGGGTTGAGATAAAATAATTCTTTAATATATATGTTCTTTTTTGATAATATTTATAAAGATGAGATAATAGATTTTTCATGCCAAATCTTAAAGGAACTGAAGGAAGAATTATCCAAGAAATTTTTACCGGTTTTAATGCCGCTATGCAATATGTTGTTCTTGATCCTTTTGGAATGAGGGTTCCAAATCATTTGCCTTTTTGTATTATTGATGATAATTATAATGAGGCTACAGATGGCAGAATTAGAGATGTTATGACAAAAGCAATGAAACGAGGAGCAGTTCCTAGAGGAGATTTTAGTTTAGCACATATTGGTTTGGGTTATCGTACCGATTTAACAATGAGTCATGATGGGCGGGTTGTTTTCCCAGGTTTAGAATTAGGGTTGTATAAACCAGATTTAGCTGAGACTTATTTTGCATTTATTGTTGCATCTTCAGGTAGTGTAAATTCTTTATCTCAAGAAGTAAAAGGAAGTTCAACTAGAAATTTTCATTTAATGCCATCTAGATGTGGTTTGGTTTTTGTTACTCGCAATTTAGATGATGCTAGAAGAGTAGTTTCTATTGATCAACTTGAAAAAGATTGGGGGAAAGAATATTTAGTGCGCAGACTTGATGGTGTTTCTTCTTATGAACAAACTAGATTAGCAGAAGGACTTCATGGAAAACAAGAACTTGTTCAAGATGGTTTAACTAAACTATTTTCTCGTTAGGTTTTAATTAGAAATCTTTTTAAATGAACTTTCTCTACCTTTGTTATGGAAATCAAATTACTTGTAGATGGCGGAGCAATGAAGCCAGGGCCTGCTTTAAGCCAGAAGATGGGGCCTTTGGGAATGAATATGGGCAAGATCATTGCAGATATTAATAAAGCAACATCAGAATTTTCTGGAATGAAAGTTCCAATAACCCTTGATATCAATACTAAAACAAAAACTTATAATGTTATTGTTTCTACGCCACCTGTTTCTGCTTTATTGAAAAAAGAAATTTCTCTTGAAAAAGGATCTCCTGAACCAAATAATATCAAAACAGGAAATATGGCTATTGAGCATATTATCAAAATTGCAAAAATCAAGGAAAAAGACATGAATGTTAATAATATCCAAAAAGCTATTTCAGCTGTTTTAGGAACCTGTGTTTCTTTAGGATTATTGGTTGAAAGCAAAGATCCTAGAGAAATAATAAGAGAAGTTGAAAAAGGAGCATATAATGATTTAATTTCAAAAGGTGTTGAAGAAGTTTCTAGTGAAAAATTGGAAAAACTTGCCGAGGATTTTGAAAAAGTAAAGAAATTACAGGCAGCCTATATACAATCTTTAGAAGCAAAGAAAGAAGCTAAGGCTGCTCCAGCAGTTCCTGCCGAAGGAACAGCACCTGCAGCTGCAGCAGCAACAGCCCCAACAGCGCCAGAAAAGAAAGAAGAGAAAAAGAAAAAGAAGTAAGTTTTTTAAGAAAAAGTAATTCTATAGTTTTATAACTTGTTTTGAGTTCTAATAATTGTCGAATATGGGGCTGTTGGTGCCCAAAAATCTTTTTGATTTTTGGCACATTAAGAATTGTTTATTCTTACTGTATTCGCTTGAAAATTAAGAGATACTCAAAATTATTAAATTTTGGGTACACAGAAAATATCAGATTTTCTAGTGTTTTCGGCGTGCCAAAAACCATTTGTTTCCCTAGAAAATTTTTAATTTTCTGGGCGCTAGAAATCTTCTGATTTCTTAGCGTTTTAGCATGAACTCAGTTCAAATCCCAAATTATTAAGGAGGATATGGGGCTGCTGGGATTCACTTGAAAAACAGGGGTTTTTCGGTGTCCCAAAAATCTAAAAGATTTTTTAGGATGAACCCAGTTCAAATCACAAATTATTAAGGAGGATATGGGGCTGCTGGGATTTGAACCCAGATCACGGGTGCCCAAGACCCGAATACTAACCAAGTTATAATACAGCCCCTCTGATAAGAGAGGAAAAAGTATTTATTTAAACCTTTTTAAAACAAATTAAGCTGTGTAATCCACGGACATATGTCACCCCCTAAAATACTTTCTTTATCGAGGATATTGATTTTATCCCAAAAGTCAGTGAGAAATAAGTGATTATAAAGACAAAACCAATAAAATGGACATTTATCAACGATAAAAACACTTAATTTTAAAAGAAATTAGACCTATGACATATGTCTCTGGCTCATACATTAAAACAAATTAAGCTAAGTTTTATAAACCATATTTTTCTCAGGTAAACATAATCAAAGCAGAGATATATAACTATGACAAAAACAAAGAAAGTAGGAGCATCAGGAAGATTTGGCGTTAGATATGGAAAGACTGTTAGAGCGAGATGGGCTAAAATTGAGAAAAAAAGAAAGGCAAAACAAAAATGTCCTTTTTGCAAGAAATTAGGCTGTAAAAGAATTGCCAAAGGATTATGGGAATGCAAGAAATGCGGGAAGAAATTTACTGGCGGAGCATATGCTCTCCCTTCAGAGGATTAGTTAACTTTAAAAATTTTAATTGGACTTTAAGAGGTGTTCAGCCTCAGACTGTTTCTGAAAAAAATAAAATGTTGGTAGCAGATAAATTTACAAGTGAAGTTAAAGAGGAACTAGAAAAATTAGCGAGAAAATATAACTTCGCCCCGGTATGCTTTTATCCATATTATGAATCCGGAAGGTCCATAAGTAATAGTTTGGCAAGAAGTTTTTCCAATGGTCAATTAAATGTTGGACCATTTTTTTTAGATTTTGCTGGAGAAATTTGTTATAATGTTCATCCAGAACTGTTAAGAAAATCTGCTGATTCTCTTTTTTTACATGAAAGGATTCATCATGAGCCACCTTTTAATGGACAAGAAGTTGATGATTTAGAGATAGATAGGGTTGCTTCTTTAAGATATGGCAATCCAGGAGAATATTTAGCATTAAATATCTTAATGCAAGAATATAGTACCTTAAACATTTTGAAATCAGATGAGTTATTTCAAGGCGTAAGTAAGAGAGTTTTAGACTATGCTTGGGTAGATGATGGAGAAAGAATGAAGATTCTTAAGAAAATGTCTGAAAAAAAATTCTATCGCAAAAAAAGTTTGATTAATTAGAAAGAAATCTGCCAGCCTTTAGGCTGGAGTACTGGACACAAGATA
>CAZCMN010000010.1:0-31778 GCA_964500015.1 Candidatus Woesearchaeota archaeon
CTTTGATTTGCTCTTAATATGTCTGATAATTTATGAGTTAAATCATCTTCTGATCTTTCTCCGGTTTCTAGTGTTATTGAAGCTCTGGCTGTTACAGGCGGAACTAATAGTAAGGTTAAGACAGCCCACTCTGGCTTAAAAGAATCAGAATTAATTCCAAGAATTTTTAAATCTTCATTTGATATCTTGACTAATCTCTCTCTGATTTCAGTTGGAAAGAGTCTTTTCTTTCCTAAGTTGAACATTGCAGGTTTTTCTAGCTTGATTTTTTCTTGTTTTGCTCCACACCAAGGACATTTTTTAGAAAGTTTTGCTTTATCAACTCTCTTTAATTTAATGTCTTTTTCATTAATCATTACTCTAGAACATTCTTGGCAGGTTGCTCTTAAACATAATTCAATTAAAGGAACAAATTTAATGTGGATTATAGGGCGAGCTAGTTCAATATGCCCGAAATGTCCAAGACATTCTTTGTGGCTTGAGCCACATGTTCTGCATCTTATTCCAGGGCCTATTGCTCCTAATCTTAAGTCCATTAAACCACCGTCAACTGGGTAGCCATCCATATCATAAAGTTCAGGTGTTACAATTTTAGCAACACTTAGTCTTTTTACTTGCTCTGGGTTTAAGACAGTGAATTTTATTTCTCTGACTTGTTTTGTTATTGTTTGTGACATTTTTAGATTGTATGTTTTATTAAGTTTTAATTAAGGTTTATGTTTTATGAATTTCAATGTTTTTATTGTATGTATCTTATTACAATTTATTTTATTTTTACTCATCGTACTTGTTTTTTAATATGAAATGAGGGAATAAATGCAATGCCATGAGCTCTTCGAATAATAATTTTGAAGCATATGAAAGCTCAACTGGTTCTAATTTTTGGCTGTTGCAAACAGGACAGACTTCTCTTTTCTTTGTTCTGTCTCTTATTCCAAAAGCACCGCATTTTGGACAGATATAAACAATGACATTATCTGAACTAAATCTTTCTTTTAATAATAATGAAGTTCCATGAGCAACTAGTGCATCTTTTTCCATCTCTCCCATTCTTAAGGCGCCGCCTTTTGCTCTTCCTTCTGTTGGCTGCCTTGTTAATAAGGTTATTTTTCCAGAAGCTCTGACTTGTATCTTATTTGCAACCATGTATTTCAACTTTAAGTAGTACATGTTTCCAATGAAAATTTTAGCTTCAATTGGTTTTCCAGTTATTCCATCATATAGTGTTTCTTTTCCATCAAATCTGAATCCCAAATCAAAAAGATCTTTTTCTAGATTCTCTAGTTTATGTTTTGAGAATGCTGTTGCATCAATGTTTTCTCCTTTCAAACAGCCGACTTTTCCAGATAATAATTCTAATAGATAGGAAACAGTCATTCTGCTTGGAATTCCATGAGGATTGAAAATCAAATCAGGCTTGACTCCTGTTGCGGTAAAAGGAATATTCTCTTCAGGAACTATTAAGCCTACAACTCCTTTTTGTCCGTGAGGGGTTGACATCTTATCGCCTATTTCTAGAGATCTTGAGTCTCTAACTCTTACTTGAATAATTTTTCTTCCTTCTGCATCTGTGCTTATAAAAACACCATCTGCAACTCCCTTCTCACCCTGTCTTACAGCTGTGCTGTTCTCTTTTCTTGATTTTGATAAGGAAATTTCTTCCATCTCAAGCATAAATTTTGGCGGAGAAACTTTTCCGATTATAACCTGGCCTTCAGTTAGATTCGCTTCTGGATAAATAATCCCGTCTTCTTCTAGATTAACATAACTTTCTTCTGTCCTATAGCTTGAAACATCTTTTTGCGGGACACAAATTTCATCTTTTAAGTTTCCAGGATAATGCAATTCAGTGCTTGTAAATGCTCTGAAATATGTGCTTCTAGCTAGTCCTCTTTGTAAAGAAGATTCATTCACAACTATTGCATCGCTCATATTATATCCTTCATAAGACATTATTGCAAGAGTTACATTCTGGCCTGCGGGATAAAAATTGATATTATCATAAATAAAAGATTTTACAACTGGCCTTTGTGGATAATGCAAGATAGAAACATCTGTGTCAATTAAATCATGGAAGTTTGAAGAATATAATCCTAGTGCTTGCCTCTGGGTTTTGCTTCCCCTGTTTAATCTTGATGACTGATCATGATTTGCGAAAGGAACTAATGCAGTTATCAAGCCGAGCATAGCTATAGGATCAATTTCAAGATGTGTTGTTTCTTTTGTCACATCTTCGGGCCTCATGGCTACTAGAAGATTATTTTCTTCTGAAGCATCAACATATTCGATTATTCCTTGTTTAACAAGATCGTTCCAGCTTAGTTCATTCTTTTCAACTGACAAGATATGTTCTTTTTTTAGTTTTGATTCAGAGTTTTCTACAACAATCAATGGTCTTAAAACTCTTCCAGTGTCAGTTGATATAAAAATAGTGTCTAAGTTTTTATCATATCTCACACTTAATTCAATAGGCAATTCAGCTTTTCTTCTTTTATTTTTTATAGACTCTAGGAATGTTTCTGCATTTTCTACTTCTCCTACATATTTTCCGTGATAAAATACTTCTGTCATGTTGATATATTGTTTTTGTCTGTAAGTGTATAATTTATTTTTTAGGTAAGTTAATTATTTTTTATGGGTTTTGTGTTTTTTATCGGGTTACGTTTTATTGGATTATTAAAATTTACTTTAATCTCTTCATCCCTTCTTTCTCGAAGATGTTTATTATGTCTTTGTCTGGGACTTTAATTACAGTGCTTACTCGGGCCATCATCGCAAGATTTTTTCTTAACCCAATTGAAGTTCCTTCTGGAGTTTCTATTGGACAGAATCTTCCGTAATGTGTCGGATGCAGAGTTCTTGCTTTTGTATTTTCTTGTTCTGAAGGAAGTGAGCTTACTACTCTCTGAAGTTCAGATAAAACAGCTAAACAATTTGTTTTATCCATATTTTGGGTGACTCCTGTTCTTTCTCCGATCCAGGAGCCAGTTGCTATTGCAGATTCTATCCTATGTTGGAATAGTGTTGCTTTAGCAATTGATTTTATTGGATAGAATTTTTTCTTTTTTTCGATTTTTTGCAGATTATGCTGCAAGTCTCGAACAAAGATATTTAAATTAACTCGGAAAAGATCAGCTAATAAATCTCCAGAAAGCCTGACTCTTTTATTTGCATAATGGTCTCTGTCAGTGGTTATCTTTAATTCTTTTGAGATGATGAAGTGTCTTATTAGTTTGCATAGTGTCATTGCTTTTTCTCTTCTTGCATCTTGTTTTGTTCCAATATGTGGCAAGAAAGCTGAATCAATCCTTGTTCTTACTCTGTTTAATATCTCTTTTTTATTTCCCTGGATGTTCATCCTCTCACCAATTGTCATGATAGCTTCTTCACCATCTGAGATACTTGAAAAAGCAGATAAGCTGACAATTAATGAATCACTTTCTTTTTTGATTAATGAAGCAATCTCATTATCTTTTGTTATTCCTAGTGATTTTACTAATAAGATAGCTGGAATATTTTTGAATCTAGAAAAAGAGATAAGTAATTCACCTTGTGGAGTTTCATTTATAGTTATAGGAATTCTATAACTTCCTCTTTGAGATAAAACTCTTAAAATCATTCCTTTGGCTGTAAGTTCTGTGAATGGCTGGTTCTGGGCTAAGTCTTCAATCATTACTGGAATTCTTTCATTTCCATTGATTATAAAGTATCCGCCAGGGTCAGAAGGATCTTCAAAATTCTTAATTAATTCTTCTTTTGTCATTCCGCCTAGATTGCAGTATTTGCTTTTAACCATAATTGGAATTTTTCCTAGTTCAACTGTTGAAAATTCTTTTCCACTTGTGCTGATTTCAATGAATAGCGGGGCAGAATAAGTTATTTTTCTCAATCTCGCTTCTATAGGTGAAATAGGATGCCTGGAACCATCTCCTTCAATAATTTCTGGCTTTCCTACAAAGATCTTTCCAAGCCAAAGTTCAACTTCTTCTCTTGAAATCTCTTCATTTAACATATCGATTATTTCTTGCAGTCTGGTTTCAATAAAATCATTAAAAGAAATAATATTCGATTCAACAAGTGAGTGCTGTTGTAAGTACTTCTTTATTAATATCCTGTTGCTTAATTCTTTTTCTGCCATTTTTTGTTTTGTATATAACCTAAATATTCTTTAAGGTTTTTGAACACTGACTTTTATATGTCTTGATGTTAACAATTTTTTTGAATTAATTTTTATATAATCTGAATTTGTTTTGTTGAGATTATACTACGACCCTATAATATGTTGTTTTTTTGTTTTCGCTTTTTCTTTCTATTTTGATTATGTCGCCGACTTTTATATTTTCTGAGAGTGTAGGATCAGCTTTTTTAATTTTTGGAAGTTGATCTGGATGAATTTCATACTTAGAAAGTAGTATCTTTACCTCTTCCTGGCTAAGTTTTGTATGTTTGGGCTGTAGAATATGCATTTTTATGACTAATTAGTTAAGTTATGGTTAATTACATCGAGGCTGTTTTTTAGTATATTTCATCCACAATGCTTTTAAATCTTTTGTTTTTTTAGGTTTTTAAATCTTGTGTTTTTTACCCAATAACCGTCTATTCCTAGCTTTTTAGCTTGTTCTGGATTTGTTGCCTTTTTTTTGACTTTTTTAGCAAAAACGCACTTTTTTCGAGATACTTGCTATTTTGCTCTTTTGTAATCTCTCGCGTGTAGTTACAAAACAAAAAGTTTATAAACCACCTATTCATTAAAAAGTAGTAAAATTAACTGATATTCAAAAGACAAAATAAAAAATGACAAATAAACAAGATTTAACAAAAAAAGTTAAATATCATTTTGGCTTAAATATCTACGAAAGCAAGGTGTGGTTAGCTTTGTTAAGCAAGGGAATCGCTAATGTTGGAGAGATAGCTGAAATGTCTGGAGTTCCTAGAAGCAGAGTTTACGATGTTCTTGAAAGTTTAGAGAAAAAGGGTTTTGCTGTTGCTAAATTAGGAAAACCTGTTAAATTCATAGCAGTCAAGCCAGCAATAGTTCTAGATAGGATTAAGAATAACATCATGAAAGAAGCTAATGAACGTGTTAAGAATTTAGGATCAATGGAAAATAACCAGGATTATAAAGAACTTGAAAGTTTGTTCAATACTGGAATCAAGCCAGTTCAAGTTGAAGATGTCACTTCTTCTGTTAAGGGAAAATCAAATATTTATGCTCATATGAAAGAAATGATTGGAAATGCACAAAAGGAAGTTGTTTTGATTTCAACTTTGAGCGCATTAAAGAGAAAATCTTCATTTTTAAAACCATTATTTGAGAAATTGAAAAATAAGGGAGTCAGCATCACTGTAGCCAGCAATGAATCAGATGACATTAAGAATATAATCGGTTTAGGAAAACAAATTGGTGTTCCTATTAAGAAATCAAGAGTCGGAGCAAGAATGCTTTTAGTTGATAATGCTAAGATGCTCTTGACTATAACTCCGGATAATTCTGATGAAAGCGATGTTGCAGTTATAATGCAAAGTCCTTTTTTTGCCAAGACATTGAATTCTTTATTGCCTGGCGCATTAATGTAATTAAATTAATTTTCGGTTTAAGTTTTTATATAATAGATAGAAGAGATTGACCATTTAGATAAGATTCTGATTAAAGATAAAATGCTCAAAAACAATCCTGTTTTTGGCACAATTTGTTTTCGCTTAAAAAACAGAAGTTTTTTGGTGTGCCAAAATTTGTTCAATTTTGTGCATTTTCTAATTTCTTAGTTTGATAAAACTAAATTGAAAGATAAAAAATATAAAAAAAAATAAAAAATTCAAGGAGTACTAGCTTTTTAATCGTGTGCCATTGCAAAAACCGATTTGATAGCTACGACAATTGTTGCTGGTACGAATAGTGCTAAGATGTTCATAAGCAAAGCTGGAATATAAGCTAAACTTGTGAAAGCACTACTTCCTAAACTTGCAACGATTACAAGGACAACACCAGCCATTAAAAATGGTTGTGCTTCTGAATCAGTTATGTTTAGGAAACCAATAATCAAACCTAGAACGAACATTACCCATCCTATCCACCATAGGGTAGATACATCGAAAAAGGCGAAGATTACTGCTAGGATGATTCCAATAAGGAACGCCCAAGCACCAACTAAATTGCTTTTTCCTTTAGGCATTTTTTACCTCCTTTTCTTTAATTATTTGATATTCTTTCATAGTTTAAGGAGTTTTTAAAGGTTTGGAAAATCAGAAGATTTTCTGAACCCTAAAAATTCTATTCTTGATTGTTTGGAAAAAACATTTTGGTAAGCTGAATTACTTACATAAGACTAACGTTGTGTTTATGCAGTCTTGCAATTAAGTTTATTAATAATATAATCCTAAATTTTTATGCTTACAGAAAAACAAGGACAGAATTTATTAAAATTAGCCAGAGAATCAATTGAGAGTTATTTTTCTGAAAAGGGGCTAAATTTTGAAAAGGAAAAGCAAGAGTTTAAAGAAAAACAAGGAGTTTTTGTAACTTTAAATGAAAAAGGAGAATTAAAAGGATGTGTTGGATTTCCTTATCCTATCTTGCCTTTATCAGAATCTGTTTTTCAAGCTGCTAGAGCAGCTGCATTTGATGATCCTAGATTCTTGCCTTTAAATGAAAAAGAATTGAAAGATATTAAGATTGAGATTTCTGTTCTAACTGTTCCTGTAGAAATTAAGTGCAAGAAAGAAAAAATTCTTGATGAAATAAAAATAGGTGAAGATGGTTTAATTGTTCAGCTTGGAGGTTATTCTGGTTTGTTATTACCACAAGTAGCTATTGGGTGGAAATGGGATTCTTTAGAGTTTTTAGAAGCTTGTTGTGAAAAGGCAGGTTTAGATAAAGAAGAATGGAAAGAAAAAGATTGCAAGATTTTTAAGTTTCAAGCACAAATTTTTGATGAAAATTGAATTATATTCTAGAGAACAACAATTCTTTAAAAAGATATAATCTAAGATAAAGATTGTAAAAATGCCAGAAACAAGACGAGATAGAGCATTACGAGTGGCTACGGCTCATGTAATAGCAACTGGTGTGAGGGGAATTTCTAGAGAAAATAGAAGGTCGAAGGAACCTTTGTATCTTCTTCTTGATTGTGATGTAAATCTAGCAGATTATATGGCTGAACTTAAAACTCACGGCAATACAACAATTCATTTAAGTCAAGTAACAGGTAATAGGGGAAATGCTAATGTAGAATTATCAATTGGCCCTGAAGATAAATTTGAAATCATTGCTCATGGTATTACAGAATCAGAATCATGGAAGGGGCGAGATTTGGATAATCAATTAAATAGGGTCCTAGTTTTAAGAAGATTTAATTCTAATAAGGGGATTAGTTTGAGAGATTTAGAAGAAAGAATTGAAACTGAAGTTGGGAAAGATCCTCTTTTTGGAAAAGCTATTGTTTATGAAGGCGATGATAGGGTTTTACTTGAAACAATTGATGCACAAAACTTTGCGAATGGAATTTATACAAATCCTGCTTTAGTTGGAATGCAGAAAGTTGCAAAATCCCCTTTATTTTATCAGGCTGTAACTATTGGAACAATTTATGGGCTTTTTGCATTAGGTGGACAAGATGCAGCAGAAACATGGAATAACGCAACAAGCCATGGTGTAGGAAAGGCTTTTCATGATTTTATGGTTCAATTTCCAATTTATTCTGGAATGGCTAAAGTTGCAGTTGGCGGATGGGCTGGTGGTTTAGTTGGAAGAACTATTGGAAATGCTGGAAGAGGATTAAATACAAGGAACTATCTTGTTGGAAAAACAGGGGTTTTTAATCCAAAAGCCATGGCAAAAGATGTTATGTTATGGGGAGCTTTAGGAGCAACCTTTTATCCTTTATTTGTTTCAGCAGCTTTTGGCGGTGATGCAGTTAGCAGTGTATTTGATGAAACTTCTAAGTTAATTGGAAAATTATCTGGGGATATTCCACAACAGATTTCTTATGCTTTGAATTCAAATAATACTTGGTGGAATCCTGGAATAAATATTACAACTGGAGTTGGAGATAATATGGCTTCTGAACCTGTTTTGTTTACACTTAAAACAGCTTTAAGATCTTTAACAGTATGTGGATTAGCATACTACACTTTATTTAATTTTAAAGGAAAAGGTCAGGCTGCTTTGGATGTTATGTTCGGAGATGTTAAACCAAATGTTAGAAAAGAACTTTTAGAAAAAGAATTTGATAATGCCTGGAAGAAATTTAAATATGCTTATCAACAAGTTTATCACGATCCTATGAAAGCTGCTGGAAGACTTGCATCAAATAAAACCTTATTGTTTTTATGGCCTTTCTTGCATTGGATTACTATGTCTTCTCCAAAAGAACTTAGAACATTGATTTCTACAATTTATTTACCTTTATTGCCTGCAATTATGCAAACGAATGATTTGGCTAAGGGGCGTTCTCAGGATATTTATCAAAGAAGAGTTAGTCCTGGCACATACGAAGTTTTAACTGGAAGAACTACAACAACTCCAGCTTAGAAAAATTTTTATTCCTCTTCAGCAAATTGTTTTATCGTGCTAAACAAATAGAAATTTGTTGGCAAGCCAAAAAGTTTACGCTTCTTCTTCAGCAAACTTTTTGATGTCTTCAAAGTTTTCAACAATCAATTTTGCTTTTGCTTTTCCGAAAGAGAATGGAAATTGATCAGTATCATCTTTTTTTAACTTGATGATTTTGTTTCCTTTGAATTCTGAAAATTCTACTGCCATTTTTGTTTTTCCTTTTTTTATTTATTTAATTTAAGTTTTATAAGTTGTAAGTGTATTTTACCTTTTTAAGGGTTTTGTTTTCTCTTATTTTTTAATCAATATTAAACAATTTTTTATCTTTAAAAATTACCTCGGTATGAGGGTATGCTATCTCTACATTTTTTTCTTTTTTAATTCTTAAGAAAATTTCCCGAGTTATATCACTTTTTATTTCAGCCATCTTTTTTACAGGGGCGAAAAATCTTACTTTAAGGGTTATTGAACTTGCATTCATCTTAACACGCACCTTTGGTTCTTTATTTGTTTCTTTTATAAAATTTTTTACAATCTTTAAAGCGGACTCTTGGGCAATATTTATTGCCTTGTCTAAATCACTTTCATAAGTTACATCAACTAAAACCTCACTTAAGACATAATCGTCCATCAAGGTATAATTGATAATATTCTGCTCAAACAAAATAGAATTCGGCACTAAGATAGTTCTTCCAGAAGAATCTTCAGTATCAACTGCTCCCCCAACTTCATCTAGGTAAATATGGCTCATAGAAATATCATAAACATCTCCTCTTACATTTCCAATAATTATTCTGTCTCCAATATTAAAGGGTCTCTTGATTATAATCATGAGCCAGGCAGCAATGCCAGTTATTGGTTTCTGCAATGCAAAACCCAGGGAGGCTGTAAGCAAACCTGCAAATATTCCTAGCCCAGTCCAAGAGCCCAGATAAGAGAAAAAAGCAATAAACAAAATCAAAACAACAAAAACAACATTAAGCATTCTTGTAAAAATTTTAATATTTGAAATCTCTTTCTTTGATTTTGCTTTAATGAGCATCTGTTTTTTAACTAATCTAAGGATGAAATTAAAGAGAAATATCAACAAGAGAACAACAACAATAGTAATTAACAATCTTCCACTACCATTTAATGTATCAACAATATTGGAAAAATCAATCATATTATTAAAAAGGGAATCTAATTTAAAAATCTATCTCTTATTTCTTAGGTTTCCAACGTAAAATTCTATCAACAAAAATATACCTAAATATTACCATTAATAACAGACTAAGAAATGCACTTAAATCTTAAGCCCATCTTTCAGAAGGACGTCTTGCTGGATTGTATTCAATTTCTGGAAAGTTAACTTTATAGCAGTCTATTTTGTTAAATTCTTTCATGTATTTCTCGTGTTCTTTGTATTTTTCAAGGTCTTTAAGTTGTTGTGATAGCCGATTCATAGAGTTGACTAGTTTTTCTTTCATTTCTTCTTCTTTTTCTATTTTAGCATTATGCTGTTTTTTTATGTCAGAAATAATTCCGAGAATAAAACCAGTAGCATTATCTGAAAAATTAAAAACTCTTGAGATTTTTGAAGGCTGATTTTGAAATAAGAAGGAAAAAGTCATGTCAAGAGCTTTTTGCCCCATTCTTAATTTAATTACTTTAAGTTCTTTAACTTCAATTAGACTTGGTTTTTGCATTTCCATTTTACTCCTTTTTATTAGATTTAGTGTGGTTTGGTATTTTTAAAGATTTCGTATTTATTTTAGATACTCACTACTTAATCTTTCTGATTTTTCCTACTGTTTTCTTAGCAAGATTTATGTTTGTGACATATGAACTTGTTTTACCATTCTCTGTAACTTGAATGTAATATACACGAACTCCGTTTTTGATTTTTCCTCTATCATTGATCTCTCCTTGATCTTGGATAGTATACCTGCCTATTGTTTTACCTTCCTTGTCAGAAAGAAGGTCAGAACTATGCCCCATGCATTGATATGCTCCACCCATTTCTATAGGCATGTTTCCCATTAATGTGGCGCTTCTTGCACAATCATCTAGTTCTTTTCTTACTTGTGTTGGCAAAGAGATATCTGCACAATTAATCAAGAATAATAAAGATAAACCTGCTGTTGTTGAAATTAATTTTTGTGTTAAATTCATTTTGATGTTATAATTAATTGTTTAAACTTTTTAAAGATTTTGTATTCAATTTGAGTGATAAAAATTAAGAAAAATTGGAGAATAAATCACCCCTATTTAGAACGTAGAACTTGCTCAAGGTTTTCTCTTCTTCTTTTTCTATTAAATTCTTTTGTGCTAGAAACTCCAGTAGCTAAGACTGAAACCGCGGCAGCACCTAAAGAAGCATAAGCAAAGTCCTTTAATTCTGGTGCTTTTGTGCTACCAATAACAAGTCCAGCCGCTAATAAAACTGAGAGGCCTAATCCCGCTAAAGAACCTCTTTTTACATTTCGAAACCTATTCTCCTTTATCATATAAGGATCTTCTTTTGCTACATAGAATTTTATATCTGTTTTTGGGCTTGAATCATCCTGGGCTGACTCTGTTCTTTTAAATACTGCTGATATTCCATAATTTTTTTCTAATATTCTTATAATTTCATAAGTTCTTTGATCCGTGAATGTTATAGCCTTTTCAGGACTAAATCTTAAACCTAGAGCATAACTGTGATGTGGAATATGGTCAAACCTATAACTTTCAGGAATTGGTTTACATCCATGAATTATTTCTTTTACTAATGTATTATTATCTTCTAAAAAGCTTTCTGGAGCATTAACAAACCCCGGCTTTGATGCAAGTTCGTATTCCATTGGTTATTTTCGGTTTTATGATTTTTAAGTTTTTATGTGATAGAAAAGAACAATAAACCTTAAATTCTTTAGATTATTGAAATTTTATGGCTGGGGAGAAAATTGAAGGAAAAATAAGTTCTGGATCATCTGAATTAGATGAATGGCTTAGTGGAGGTTATGAAAAAGATGTTATTAGTGTTTTTTATGGGCCAGCTGGAAGCGGAAAAACAAATTTATGTTTGATTGCTGCAGCAGAACAAGCTGCTTTAGGAAAAAAAGTTGTTTTTATTGACACTGAAGGAGGTTTTTCAGTTGAAAGATTAAAACAATTAGCTAGTTTAGATATTCTAAAGAATATTGTTATGATAAAGGCAACAACTTTTTATGAACAGAAAATGGCTTTTGATAAGTTAACTGAATTAATCAATAAAAATGTCAGCTTGATTGTCATTGATTCTCTTGTAATGTTATACAGGCTAGAATTAGGGCAAGCTTCAAGTGATAAGAATTTTGACAGGATTCATATGATAAATAGTGTTTTAGCAAAACAAATGAGAATTTTAAGTGAGATAGCTAGAAAGAAAAATGTGGCTGTTTTATGCACAGACCAAGTTTATGGAGAATTTTTAACAGATGAAGAAATGAGGGCTGGAAAACAAAAATCTTTTTGCATGGTTGGGGGGGATATAATAAAATACTGGGCAAAATGCATTATTAAGTTAGATATTTTGCAACATGGAAGAAGAAAAGCAACTCTTGTAAAGCATCGATCTCTTCCGGAAAAGAAATTTGAATTTGAAATAATTAATGAGGGGATTAAGAAGAGGAAAGGGTTGTTTGTTTAATTTTTATGAACTTTGAATATATATTTTAATTTGTAATATTGTTTATAAGTAGGTTAATCATATCATTTTATTAAAAAATGGTGGACTACGCTGAACTAATCGCTAGGACTGCATTAGAACTTAAAGCAATTCAACTTAATACTGATGATCCTATTACGTGGGCATCGGGATATAGGATGCCGATATATAATGATAATAGACTCTTTCTAGGAAGTGCTGCAAATAGAGCTCTTATCGCTCATGCATTTGCAGAAACTATTCAAAGACGTCAAATAAATTATGATCTTTTAGCAGGAACTTCAACTGCAGGAATATCTCCTGTTACAACTCTCTCTGATAATCTCGGAGTCGGATTAATATATGTAAGGGATGAACCAAAAGATCATGGTTTGTTTAGTTGGAATGCTTAAGGTAGGAAAAGAAATTCATACTGCTGCTTGTAATGAAGGCATTCCAATTGTTCAGGTTATGTCTAGGTATGGTTCTGGAGTTTTTTTAGATTTAAAACTTCATGACATTCCCCAAACTGTTTATGGAGCTGCAAGAGCAGCAGCTGTTCAAGGGGTTTCTATGTTTAATATACATATTTCTGGAAATGAGATGATGTGCAAGGCAGCTTTAGAAGGTGCAATTAGAGGAACAGAAGAAAGAGGAATAGAAAGGCCAAAAGTTATTGGAGTTACTGTATTAACAAGTTTAAATCAACATGATCTTGATGTTCAATTTGGTGAAGATAAAGTTAAATATGATGATTGGGTTAGAGGAAATACTCATCTTGCAAAAGACTGGGGTTTAGATGGTGTTGTTTGTCCTGCAAGTAAAGCAGGAGCCCTAGAAAAAGAATTTGGTCCTTGGTTGTATGTAACTCCTGGAGTAAAATGGAAAGGAAAAGCAGGACTAGGACAACAACAAGTTTATACTCCTGATAAGGCTGTTCAAGATTGCAGAAGTTCTATTCTTGTTATTGGAAGTGCTATAACACATGCAGGGAATGTTTATGAAGATGATGGAAAGACATTAAAAATAAGAGGAACATTAGATAACAGAAAACAAGCAGCATATGAAATTATTCAAGCAATGGCTTCTTTTGTATAAATTTTTCTAGAAATTTTTTTAATTAATTACCCATATCCACAAGTTTTTCTGCTAAACCAATATAGTTCTCCGGAGTTATTGCTTTTAATCTAATTTTTAGTTCTGGAGGAATGTCTAGAGAATCAATGAAGGCATGGATGTCTTGGAGTGTTAGTTTTTTTCCCCTAGAAAAATCTTTTAATGATTCATATGATTTCTCAAATCCAGTTGATCTTAAGATTGTTTGAATAGCTTCTGTAATAACTTCTGGATGTGCATTTAAATCTTCTTTTATTCTTTGTTCATTAACCTCAATTTTATTTAGTCCTTTGCAAGTTGACTGGTAAGCTACAATACTATATCCTAGTGCTATTCCAATATTTCGAACAACTGTACTATCAGATAGATCTCTTTGTAATCGAGAAACTGTTAGTTTATTACAAAGATGATCTAACAAAGAATTTGCTAGCCCTAAATTTCCTTCACTATTTTCAAAATTAATTGGGTTTACTTTTTGAGGCATTGTTGATGATCCTACTTCTCCTTCTTTTACTTTTTGTTTTAGATAATCTCTACTGATGTAATCCCACATATCTTTATCTAGATTAAGAATAATGTTATTTATCCTTATGATGTTATGAAAAATTTCTGCAAAATTGTCATAGGGTTCTATTTGTGTTGTTATAAAATTTGGTTCTAAACCAAAACTCTCTATAAATTCTTTTGAAAATGCTATCCAGCCAATATTGGGATAAGCAGCAACATGTGCATTGTAGTTTCCTACTGCCCCGTTTAGTTTTGTACTTATTTTTCTTTTTTTAAGTTGATCAATTTGTTTATTTAATCTATTTAAAAAAACAGCGAATTCTTTTCCAAGTGTTGTAGGGACTGCTGGTTGTCCATGGGTTCTTGCTAGCATTGTTAGGCTTTTGTATTTTTTTGTTAATTCGACTAAGATATTTCTAACAAACTCTAGTTCCTTAAAGAAAACACTTTCTAGCGATTCTTTAATTGAAAGAGCAAAGCATGTGTGGTTAATATCCCAAGTTGTTAATCCAATATGGATGCTTTCTTTTAAATCTTCTAGAGAAGTTGATTTTATTTTGTCTTTTATATAGTACTCTGCTGCTTTCATGTCATGATTGGTTATTTTTTCAATAGCTTTAACTTCTTCAGCTCCTTGAAGGTTAAATTCAAGGTGGATTTTTCTTAGAATGTTTTCTTCGTCTTCTTTTAATTTTCTGATGATTCCTTTTTTTGAAAGTAATATCAAATATTCAATTTCTACTCTTATCCTATTTTTTATTAGAGAAAATTCAGAAAAATATCCAGATAATTCTTTGATATTCTCAGAGTATCTTCCATCTAAAGGACTTAACGCATTTAGAGAATTTATTTCAACCATTTTTATTTAGTCAAGTCAAGTATTCGTTTAGCTGCAAGAGCAGCATTACCTGGGTCAATTACTGTCATTAAAGGCAATTTTCCAGGCATTCTTAGACTTGAATGAATATCAACATTATAAGTAGAGATGTCGCTGAAGACAGGACAAGTTATAACTGGAAAATTTGTGTTTCCTGCAACAACTGGGCCAAGACCATTGCTTCTGCCTGCAAATGTCATAAAAACAACTGGCTCAATGCTTTTGTTTATTTCATCTATATAATCTAAGACTTTTCGTGTTTGTTTATGTGCTGAAGCATAAAGTGGTTTTATAAAAGAAATTTTTAATTCAATTAAGGATTTTTCAATTTTTTGCCAGTGTTCAGCATCTTTTTCACTTGCTCCTATTGGAACAACACAACTACCATATGCTAAGCCTGCTTTTATCAGATTATTTACTATTCTTTTTTTTGGTGAAAGTTCATTTTTTGAAAAATCAAATTTTCTTCCTGTTAATTTTTCATATGAATCAATATATCTGTAAGCTGTTTCCATTATTTGTTCATCATTTAAATCAGGAAGAGGTTTTCCTTCTTGATATCCAGATTCAATTAAAACATCTCTTACAAATTGTTTTGATTGTTCTTTTATTTTTAATTCTGGTTTTAACTTGATTAATTCAGAAACATCTTTGTATTTGCCTGATTTCATTTCTTCTGCTATTTTTGGAAATTTTTCTTCATATTCTTGTTTTGAGCAGTATCTAGATGAATCAGGAGTGTTTGATTCATCAATTAAATAAAGATTTTTGTTTTCATCTAAACCAAATTCATATTTTGTGTCAATAAAAATCATTCCAGCTTTTTCAGCAAGCTGCGCTCCTCTATTGAATAATTGAATAGAAAAAGTTTCCATTTTTTTAGCAAGTTCATTTCCTAAAGAAAGTTCAATTTCTTTTATAGTTATATCTTCATCATGCCCTTTTTCAGCTTTTGTTGTTGGAGTAAAGATTGGCTGTTCTAGTTTTTGATATCTTAGTAATGTATCAGGAAATTTAATTCCGCACTTTTCTCTTATTCCTTTTTCATAATCTGAAGCAAGACTTCCCCAAACATAACCTCTAACAACACATTCATAATTTGAGTTTTTTAATTTTTTCTGAACGATAACACTTGGGTCTGGATTTGATTTCATTGCATTTGGAATTATATCTGAAGAATTTTCCATTGCCCAGATATTAAATAGATTTAAGACATTTCCTTTATATGGGATGCATTTAGACAAAACATGATCAAAACAGCTGACTCTGTCAGTTGCAATCATGATAACATTTTCTCCTGAAAAATAGATTTCTCTGACTTTGCCTGTTTTGTGCTCTCTTAATTCTGGTATAAAACCATCTGCTAAAGAATTATTAAGATTTTCTCTTATTTTTTCCTTATACTCTTTTTCTTTTGTGTCCATTTTTGAGGATTTTTAAGCTTTTTCTCTTGCATTAAAGATATATGGTTGAATTTTTGGAACTGCGAATTGAACAGCTAAGGCAACAAGATTATCATTTTTTGGGCATGTTGCTCTTCTAAATTCTTGTCCGATTTCTTCAGGAGTTTTTCCAGAGACATAACCAACAAGGGGGTCCCCTGTAAATTGATGTAATTTATTTTTTCCAGTGTCAACCCCATCATAAGTTGGAAGCATTCTGACTTCTCCGATTTTTAATACTTTTTTTGCATCACCGATATGAATTATGTCTTTTTCTACATTTCCCTCTCTTGCGACTATCATAGCCATACCTCTTTCTGCAATTGCACCAGATATTCTTGAAGTGTAATTTGGTTTATCAATCTCATTAGAGGTTATATCTACTATTCCATGAAGAGGATCATATCTGAATTGAGATGAATTAACAGCATGCACTAAAGCAAGTTCTGCAAATCTCTGTCTTGTGTCTGAAGCAAACACTGAATAAATCAATTCTGTTTGCAATCCATTGCTTACAGAAACTCTTCCATCTTCAGTAGTCATCATACAAGGATAGTATATCCAGAATGCTTGTGTAGGGTCAATTTTTGTTGGGTCAAATGGCCTAACATGAACAGTTCTATTTCTTTTATCTGGATGATATATCCTATTTCTTGAAGAATCACTTCTTCCAGTTAGAATCGAAGCAGCAAAAGGAACATTACTTTCAGTTAATCCTAAAGCAATAACTCTGCCAGGGTATTCTAGTCTTGCTAATTCATCTAGGCCATGCTCTGTCATGTTTATCTTTATTAACTGGGATTTTTAAAGATTATTGTGCTTAAAAAGCATTTATCCTAGGCAAGGCCTTTGGTGAGTTTTTGGATAAATAATTAAATTAAACTGTAAATACTAACTAGGAATACTAAATTACCTTATTAACTGGCTATTGTTTTGAGAAAATCGGGCTTGATTGATTATACTTTCTCTTAGATATTTAATTAGTCCTTCTTGTCCAGGAGCAGTATTGCCATCACATGAGAAAAAGAAATCATAGAGCTTCCCATTAGCATAAACAAGGGTATGTTCTACATAATATCCTCCGAATTTTGATTGTGCTCCAACTCTTCTTGCTAGATTTCCTCCTATTTCAACATTTCCCAAAATTTCTATAGTGCGGCTTATTTTTCTTAGCATAGTTATTAATTTATTTGCTTCTTGATCAAGTGTTCTTTTTGTTTTTCTTGATGAAACAGATAAAATTACACGATTTCCTTGAGGATTATCTACTGAGTAATATGTTCTGCCAAATATCTCTAAACTTGATTCTGAGTTATGTGCGGTTAAATTATAATCTGTTTTTTTAACTGGTGAGACACGTTTCCATATATTATCTAAATTTTCACTTCCTATAAAGTCTAGGTAATCTTCTTTAGATAATTGTGGCACCATGATGGGCAAGTTATAACCTTTATCTGAAGAATATGAGGGAGTGAATGATCCATGAATCTCTGGTTCAATTTGTTTAGATTGTCTATTATTTTTTTTAGGAGAGTCTGGCTGCGGATTTCTTTGAGTGTATTTTGCTCCGCAACCTTCTAATGAAAGAAATAGAATACCAGTACAAATTATTGCAGCTGCAGATTCAGCTATTGTTTCTAAAGTGCTTCTAGGGTTTTTTCTTGCATTTTTTGGCATTTTCTAATGTAGAAAACATTTTTTCTTTTTAAAGATTATTGTGATTATCAAATCAAATGTTTTTTCTCTGTACCTTTCTTAATTAATTTTTCTTTTCGTGCTTTAACTTTGGCTTTCTCTTTTACTTTCTTTCTTATCTTAGCTCTTTTAGCTTTAGCTTTTTCTTTTTGCTCTTTTTTCTTTAGCAAAGCTTTTTCTTCTTTTTCTTTGAATTTAGCTTCTTTCTTTTCAGCTTTTTCTTTGGCATCTTGCTGCCAGCATCCTGGATTCATGCAAAAATACCAAGGTGGGCGGCTTTTTTTTATTAGAACAGGCATTTGTCTTCCACATTTTTCACATTTTCTATCTGAAGCTTTTACCATACCAAATTGTGGAAGAGGGAAAGTTTTTTCACAATCAGGATTATTACACTGGACATATCTTTTTCCTCTGAAACTTCTTTTCATTATTAGGTCGCCTTTTTTGCATTCTGAACATGAAAATAATTTGCTTGATTCTTGTTTTTTTATTTCTTGTTCTTTATTTGCTAAGATTAATGATTTGCCAATTTCTTGTTCATTTTTCTTGAAATCTTGGGAAATTTTTATTATAATCTGTTTAGCTTCTTTTAAGATGTCTTGTTCTTCCTGTTTCATTTTTTCAGGAGATTTTTCTTCTTGGATTTTTTCCATTTCTTCTTCAAATTTTCTTGTTAATTGTTCATCTAATATGGAAGGAGAATTTTTTTCAAGTGTTTTTACTGTGGCAAGTCCTAGTTCAGATGCCCGAATCTGACTTCCGAAGACATAACCTCTTTTATATAACGTATCAATAATCATTGAGCGGGTTGTTTTTGTTCCTAACTTACGTTTTTCTAATTCTAGGATAATTGAAGCAGGAGAATATCTTCTTGGAGGCTGGGTCATTTTTTGCTCTGTTCTAGCTTCTTTAACTATGATTTCACCATTTATAATTGGAATTTCATTTTCTTGGACATTATAAGGATAGATTTGAAGCCATCCTTGTTTGATTATTCTTTTTCCATCTATGAAAAATTCTTTTTCTAGGACATTAACTGTAATTTTTCTATTTTCAATTAATGCATCTTCTGCAAAACATGCTAAGAATCTTTTTACAATCAGCTCATAGATTTTTCTTTCTTCTTGAGATAATTTTTGAGAAAACTCGCCTGTTGGATAAATAGCTGGATGAGCTGGATCTGTTTTTCCTCCCTGAACAGGATAATCTCTATTTAAGTTTAGGTTTAATTTTGGAAATAATTGTTTTAATCTATCAAGAATTCTTTTATAACCTATGCTTGGGGGAAGTTTCTGGCTTGATGTTCTTGGATAAGAAATTAATCCAGCCAGATAGAGCTTTTGAGCTATTGCTAGAGTTTGAGCTGGAGAAAAGTGAAAAAACTTGTAAGATTCTATTTGTAAAGAAGTTAAATCAAAAGGGGGAAATGGTTTTAATTCATCTGTTCTAATATCTGTTTTTGCTGTGCCTTTTTTTCTTTTTAGCTTAAGAAATTTTTCAGCTTCTTCTGCTGAAGTGATATTTTCGGGAAACTTAACTTCAATCTGGTTTCCCTTGCTATCATCTATAATCAAGAAAACTTGCCAATAAGGTGTTGAAATAAAACTTGAAATTTCAAGTTCTTTTTTTACAATTAGAGCTAGAGCTGGTCCTTGAACTCTGCCTATACTTAAAATTTTAAAAGTGCCTTGGGATTTTACTGCTTCTATTAATGCTCTTGAGAGATTAACACCATAAAACCAGTCTAGATAGTGTCTTGTCTCACCAGCATAAAAATGGCCGTAATTTACAGTGGGTTCAATTTCTTTAAAACTATTTAACAAATCATATTTTGTCAAGGCTGAGAACTTCATTCTTTTAGCTTTTTCAGAATGACAAATAAATCTTAGAGCATTAAATCCTATTACTTCGCCTTCAATATCATAATCTCCTGCCAGTATATAATCTGAAGCATCTTTAGAAATAGTTTTCATTGCACTAACATACTTTCTTGAAAAACCTTCTTTTTCCTGCCATTCTAATTCAAAATTAGGCCATTGTGAATTTCCTGGTTTTTGTTTTAATCCATAAAGATGACCAACAGCAGAAACAATAATATATTTTTTTCCTGCATTTTCAATTTCCCAGTATGGAACTCCGTAAAAATTCTTTTTTTGGGCTGTTGTTTCTGATAAAGCGAAAGCTATTTTCATAGCTGCTTGTGGTTTTTCTGAAATTATAAGAGTAAAATTCCCGGGTTTTGTAGATTGGGGGGAGATAGAAGTAAGTGATGTAGATGTAATATTATTGGTTTTTAGAATTTTTATTTCATCTTTTAGAGCTTGTGTACCTGCCGGTTTTGAAGGAGAGGAAATTGTTTGAGAGGTAAGCTGTTGTTTTTCTAAGTAAGGAGATTGTTTTTGAGATTGTGGTTTTTTTGTTGCAGGACTTATTACTGTTTCTGTTTGAGGTTTTGGTTTTTCTTCTTTAGATATAATGTTTGGATTTGAATTATCTATAAACTTTTTTTCTGGAGATTGTCTTTCTTTTGGATGTTCATAGGTCTGAATATTTTCAGGATGAACAGAAGGGGCAATATATCCCGAACCATCATCTTGATAAATATTTGCCACATGCTTTTTTAACTTAGCCATGAATTGTTTTAGAATTAGAGGTTATAAAAAGTTTTGCTAATAGATCAGTTAAAATTAAAAACCTGGAAAGACACTCGTCTTTGAGGTGAGTAGAACCTCAGGGTTCTGAATTATTAAAATGGATTTTGCTAATATAAATTTGGAAGCATCAGGTTTAATGATTCCATGCCCATCAAAAACTGAGTATCATTATGATGGCCTTGTAGACAGTATATGGGGTCATACTTTAAGTTTGACTGATAAGTATAATTATCATGGTCCTTTGTTGTATGATGATGATACTGGTGTGGTTGGAAGAGTTCAGCATATAGAAGTAGAAGGGGTAACGCATTATCATTTATTTTATTTAATAGGGTCGCCTGTTTTTGTTACTTGGGTAAGAGGTCATGAAGAGACACATATTTTGGAGCTTCTTGATGGTTTGGATTCTTTAAGCGAGGTAATCAAAAGAGAACAAGGGTTAGTTATTGATTTAAAAAAAGTTGAAGATAATGGGGTTGTTGCATCTGTTGGAGGCATTCACGCTACTCTAAGAAAAGGTCATTCTTTAGCAGAATTGAATCGGTTTTGTTTTGTAGAAGGTTATCAAGAAGCTAGAAGATATTTTGAAGTTAAGCATGTCCAAACCAGAACTTAACTTTCTCTTTGGGGTTATATTGACAATAGCCGAAGCTCATGAAATAAACAATTTGTTTGTCTTTGAGCTTTTTTATTTCTAAATCAGAATTTCCCTTGACAATTGAGGCATCTGGCATGAGGATTTCTATTTTACCTTTTTTGTCTTGTTCGAATGAAGATTTAATTGCTTTTTCAAAAAGCAATTTTCTATTTATAGAATATAAAACGTCAACTGGAATTGAAGCATCACTTAATTTTAATCCCATGTTCTCCACAAAAGTTTTTATTGCTTCTGGTTGAATGCCTCGCATCATTAGACTTTGAACAGACCAGGATCTTGGATCGTGCCAGCCAAAGAATTTTCCAGATTTTATTTCTTGCTGTGCTTTGCTCTTGCTTATTTTAGCTCCTATTCCTTCTAATTTTATCCAGCCAATATGAATAAATTCAGGATGTTTCCATTTGAATATATCCATAATATATCTTTCCATGTCAGTTTCAATCATTAATTCTTTTCCTCTGATAATATGTGTAATTTCAAGTAAATGATCATCAATTCCCCAAGACATTTCAAGTGTCGGCCAAACTCTGTATTTGTTTTTTGTTTTTGGATGTTCTCTGTCTACTATTTTGAATAATACTCTGTCTCTAAAAGCTGGATTTGGATTTTGCATTGAAGTTTTTATTCTTAGGGCACAACTTCCTGGTTTTGCTTTAAACATCTCTTTCCATAATTTGAGGTTTTGTTCAGGAGATTGTTTTCTGTGTTCACATTCTTTTCCTTTTGCTCTGTTTTCTCTTAATGTTTCAGATTTACAGAAACAGATATATGCTTTGTCTTTTTTAATAAGTTCTTCTGCATATTTATAATAAATCTCTAATCTATCTGATTTAAAGATAATTGGTTTTTTGTATTTGACGTTAAGCCAGTCAAATGATTCAGGAATTAGCTGATATGCTTCTGGAGCAATCATTTTTTGTTCTGAGCCAATTGTATCATCCATGATAAATAGAAGTTTTCCTTTATATTTTTCAGCATAAAGTGCATTTAATAAGTAAGTTTTTGTGTTTCCAATATGTAATGCTCCTGAAGGGTATGGGGCAAGTCTTAAAACCATTTTTCCCTGAACTGCATTTTTAAGTTCGGGCAATTCACCTTCTTCTCTGACATCTCGATGTGAAACTTCACTAGATTCTTTTTTAAATTGTTTTTGCTGTTCTTCAAGGGATAAAGAATTTATTTTTTTAAGGGTTTCATTAATCAATGGCATTATTTCTTTAACATCTTTTTTTTCTAAGCCTTCGTGAAATAAGGGGCTGAGAATGCTTCCTGCTTGGGCTTTTCCATCATGTTCTATTGCATTCTTCAATGCATAGGCTAGAATTTTTTCATTATACTTTTTTTTTAAGTCAACCATTTTTCAGTATGTATAATTAATTATGATAATGTTTTTAAAGTTGTTGATTGAAAGAATTAAACAAATTCAACTTTAAAATCGCCTTCTCGGATTTCTTTAGAAGCAGTTACAGCCTTTAAATCATTTAACATATTTGTCAAGAGCAATTTGTCTTCTGCTTTTATTGTTAAGATTATTTCAGCTTTCATTGATTTCTGGGCTTTTGATTTCTCTTGCCTTACTTTTCCTAGAATTTCAAAAAGCTTAGCTCCTTTTGTATCGAGTTCTTCTTCTTTTTTTGTAAATTTTTCGATAGTATGTTTTGGCCATTGACTTATATGGATTGACTTGCATTTTTCCTGCTCTTTAAAAAATTCTTGATAGATTTCTTCTGTTATACAAGGCATTATTGGAGAAAATAATTTTAGTATTGTTAAAAGAGCTTTACTTAAGACATATTGACAAGATTTTTTCTTTTCAATATCTTCTCCATATATCCTCTTTTTTATAATCTCTAGATAATTATCGCAGAATGTTTGCCAAAAGAATTTTTCTGTTAAAGCTCTAGAATGAGAATATTCATAATTCTCAAGATGATTTGTGCAATTCCTTACGAGTTCTTCAAGTTTTAATAATAAGTAAGAATCAATCTCTTCTAGTTTTTTAGGGGCTGTCAAATCATGAAGAAGATGCATTTTTACGAAATTATAGGCATTCCATATTTTTTTGATTAATCTTTCAGCTGTAATAAGTTCTTTTTCATCTAGTGTTATGTCCTCTCCTAATTTAGATGTAGAAGTCCAGTATCTTAAAGCATCTAAGCCATATTTTTCTAAAACTTGTTCTGGATCTATGGCGTTCCCTTTACTTTTAGACATTTTTTCTTTTCCTAACAAGACATAACCTGAGATCATGATATCATCCCAGGGTTTTGAATCATGGTGAAAATGTGCTTTTACAATTGTGTTAAATGCCCAGAAAGTTATAATATCGTGGGCTTGAGGTCTTAATGAAAAAGGGTATATGTCTTTTAAGGTTGTTTTAAGAATATCTTCAGCTGTTGCAATTGCAATATCTGGGCTTAAAGAAGAGGTTGCCCAAGTATCTATAACATCTTCTTCTGGAATAAATTCTTTTGAGTGGCATTTTGGACATTGTCTTACTGGGGGAAGATATGTGAAAGGATCTACGGGCAGGTTTTTTTCTTTTGCTAGAATAATTTCCTCACATTGTTTACAATACCATACTGGGAAAGGAACTCCAAAATGCCTTTGTCTTGAGATACACCAATCCCATTGCAGACCTTTAATCCAGTTTTCATATCTTGAGCGCATAAATTCAGGATACCAAGAAATTTCTTTTCCTATTTTTAAGAATTTTTCTTTTAAATCCAAATATTTGATATACCATTGTTTTGCTATCAAAAATTCAACTTCTCTTCCACATCTTTCGTGAACATTGAGTGTGTGTTTTATTTTCTGCTGTTTTTTAATTAATTTTTTTTCTTTTAATTCTTTGATTATCTTTTCTCGGGCATCTTTTATTGTTAGGCCAGCATATTTGCCTGCAATTTCTGTTAATTTTCCCTCACTTGTTAATAATTTTTTATATGGCAATGCAAAAGCTTTCCACCATTCCATATCTGTCTGGTCGCCAAAAGTACAGCACATTACTAATCCAGTTCCTTTGTTCATATCAACCCGTTCGTCTTCCATTATCGGAACATCAAATTCAAATAATGGGATTACAGCTCTTTTTAATCTTAATGATTTATATCTCTGATCTTTTGGATTGTAAAAAACAGCCACACATGCTGGCAAAAATTCTGGTCTTGTGGTCGAGACAGTTATTTCGCCGTCAATTCCTTTTCCATCATTTCGTAATTTAAAGATAATATCATTGAATAGTGTTGATTCTTCTTTGTCTTTAAGTTCAACTTGTGCTATGGCTGTGTTACATTCTGGACACCATAAAACTGGACCCTCTTTCCTATAGGCTCTGTTATTATTAAAGAGGTCAATAAAACTTTTTTGAGATATTTTCCTTGAGATATCATTAATTGTCTGATAATATAAAGAAAAATCAGCGCTATACCCTATTGACTGCCATTGTTTTTTTAGCTGTTCTTCAACTTCTTTTGTTTCTTTTAAACATAAATCAATAAATTCTTGTCTAGACATGTCCTGGGCTTTTCTTCCTGTTTTCTTTTCAACATATCTTTCTGTCGGCAGACCATTGTCATCAAATCCCCATGGAAAAAATACATTATATCCTGACATTCTTTTGAATCTGGCTATAAAGTCATGATGAGAGTAGGAAGCTGCATGCCCTAGGTGCATTGTTCCAGAAACAGTTGGCGGTGGCGTATCAATAGAGAAAATCTTTCCAGGATGTTTAGGATTGAATTTATAGATATCATTGACTTTCCAGAATTCAATCCATTTTTTTTCAACTTCTTTAAAATTATAAGGAGGAACAAGTGATTTTTCTTTTTCAGGTTTTTTAGTTTCGGGTTTATTTTTTTCAGGAGAGTCTATTCTTTTACTTGTTTTTTGAGAAGTTTTCAAATCTTTTTTTAAAGAAATGGATTTATCTTTCTTAACTTTTTTACTTTTGCTTTTTTTTGGCATTTTACATCACTTAGTTATTTTTTTAATAGTTGAAACAAAGAATTTTGCATTATTCAATGATTCTTCAGCAGGAGTTTTATTTGCTTGAGGTATCACGTGGTATGTGAAATTTCCTCTTTTCCATTTTTCATCTTTGAAGATTTCAAGCAAATTAGACGCTTTTAGCATTAAATCATTATAAATCTCTAAAAGTTTTTTATCTAACAATCCAGTTTTAACAAATATTCTTTCAAATGATTCACATGTTTTTTTATGAACTTCTGGAGCAGAAGTTTTTATGCTTTTTGTTAAAAGTATTGCTTTTGCAGCGTAAAATATTGCATAATATGCATGGCTTATGACTGCGCTGTAAAATGTTGTTTCTTTTGGAAGTTTGAAGTTTCCTTTAATGTTCAGTTCATCGCTTAATTTTTTCAAAGATTCAGCAGCCATTATTTCATTATCTGCTCTCTCCATGAATATTTCAACCATTGAATCCATTTTTTATAGCCTCCTTTATTATTCTGAGATATTCCTTTCCTCCAGAAAGTATAAGGGCATTTTTAGATGTTTCTTTTCCGTAATTCGGTTTTTTGTCCAGAAGCATCTTTAGAAATTGTTCTTTTGTAAATACATAAAGATGAATTTTAGGGATGTTCATCTCGCAGTCATATCTCAGTTCAGAGTAAACTTCATTTGGATTTAGAGAATCACATATTATGGCTAAATCTAAATCAGAGTTTTTTGTTTGTGTTCCCCTTGCATAACTGCCAGTAACAATAAGAATGTAAAATTCAGAAGGTATCTTTGATGATATTTTTTCTAGGTCTTTTAGGGGAATATTTTTTTTATTAAACCCTATATACTCGGAAACAAACCCCACATAAAATAACGCTTTCATTGAATCAAAGTTTATCGAGTAAAGAATCGCGTTTCCTACTTTTTTTTCTTTTAAAATCCTTTCTTTTGTGAATTTTTTTAAAGTCTTGAATACATAACTCTTCGACTTTTTTTTAGATATAATTATTACTTGCTTGAATGTAAACTTTTGCCAAGGTTTATCTGCAAAAGGCTTTAGTATTTCATATTCTTTGTTTAGCATTTTTGTTGATTTAGTTAATTAATTAATTCCTATTTTTGGGTATGACTATACCTATTTTTAGGACTTTAAATATCTTTTGGTTTGATTGGCTTTGTTGGGTCTCGATATTATCTCATAAAATCTCATAAAGTTTAAAAACTTGGTTGATTATGCCCAAATATGAAAAAAGGTGTTTTATTGATTGGAGTTTTTTTAGTGATGTTTCTCTTCATTGTTCAATTTTCTAGCGCAGGAATATTTAACTCTCTAAATCAACAATCACAGCCACCGCCATCACAAACTCAAACAATCTGTTGCATGAAAACTCAAACACCCATTCAACCAATTAGCATTACAGCTTCTGCAATAAAACAAGTTGGAGAAACGTATAAGCAATTTTTCACAAAGATATTTGATTTTCTGAAAAATTTGTTCTAGTTTTTGTAAGTCATAAATCTTTTTGTAAATGATAAATGAATCATAAAAAATGATGAAAAGCACGATAAATAAAAAGATATTTAAAGGGTTTTTTGTTACTTTATATAGACAATAATTTAAGAAAATATTTTAACTGAAAAGATGGTGAAGCACAAAAATCGAAAAAGGTATAGAGAAAGTTCTGAAAAAAATCATGTTAATCATTCACATGAAAAAATTATAATTGCCTTGTTCATGGTTTTTGTTTTTCTTGCAGTTGTCACTGTTATGAATACAGCTCCCGAAGGAGTTTTTAAAATGCCTATTTCTGCATTTGCAGGTAAAGAAATTTCTTTGAATAAAACATCTTTTACTGGCAATGAAATTATAAAAGGAAATATCACCTTGACTTTAGAACCAGAAGATATTATCCCTGGAAATTCTATGGTGACTTTCTCTATTCTAGTTGATCCTGTTTTAACTGATTCTTTAAAAAATTGTCCAACAGAATATGTTTGTCCAAATGGAGCATTAGTTAGTTGGCATCAGATTAATAGCACTACAAATGAGTGTGAAATCAAAAGAGAAGATCCAGAAGGATATTGCTGCTCAAGAAATCCTGCAGAATGTACCCAAGTTATCCTGAATAAAGATTTTGATGCTGGTCTAGACAGCTGGTATAGGGTTCCTGCTTCTGGGGATTTTATTAATGTTGAAAATGTTATATGGATTGATGATGAAGAAAATGAAGTTTTTTCAAATGCGGCTTTTGAAGATTCAAGTTTAGCAACACGCAATACAACATATTCATTAAGACAAGGACTTGGAACTAGAAAAATAAGTATTAATAGTTTGAATAATGTGCCTAGTCAACCAATCACTTTTTTGCAAGAATGGTTTTGTAATACAACTACAGATTCTTGTCAAAGCGAAAATGATGTTTCTTGCCCTAATTCTCAATGTTCTAATGGTGCTTGTGTTTCTCCCGCATATTCTGCTCTTGTTTCTCCTGTAAATCTATTTTCTGGTGGCGCAGTATTTTCAATACTAACAGAAGATAATATTTATTATTATCAATCTCAATCGCAATCTGCTCCTCAAGGTCAAAGTGCTGCTTGTTATGACTCAGATGGCAAAAACTATTATGCTAAAGGGAATTGTTCTATGAATGGAATTAATGTAGCAACTGATAGATGTATATCACAACCACCTTTAGAACCAATTTCAAAAGGTTTGTTGAAATACAGGATAGCGTGGCAAAAAGAAGATATTAAAGATTATGGTTGTGCTTTTGAGATAGTTGTCAAAGGAGAATCATTAAGTGGAATTAGAAACTTGCATTATTATTATAAGATTGATAATTTATGCAATCATCCAGCTGTAAATAGTACAGATAAATATATTGATATGAGCTTGCCTGGAGAAAGTTATGTAGGCGAGGTAATTTGGGATACAAAAGAAATTGATCTTTATTCTGATTGGACTGCAAAATTTGGAACTGGAAGTTCAAATGATAATATAACTGAGATTTATCTTCTTTCTTACACTAAAACACTTAATAATCTTGGATACGGGCAAAAGGTTTGGCTTGATTATGCTAAATTAGAAAAAGCAGGTCATGTTGAGCCATTTACTGAATGTACTAATTTAGATAAACAATGCTGTTTAGAAGGAACTGGTTTAGAAGATTATTTAGGAAGGCAACTTAATTGCTCTTCTGGATATGAATGCTGGTCAAAATGCACTAGTTTATCAGCTATGAAGCTAACTACCTTTATTTCAATATCTTCTTCAAGTGGAAAAAGAAATACAACTTCAGGAGACGAATGCCAGGCAATTGTTGATGGGGAACTAAAATTATTGCACGATCCTTGTTATCTTGTTTCACAGGGAGGTGTTGGAAAAGGTTATACTGCTTGTTTGACTAATCCTAATTCTGGAACTTGTTCAAATTGGGATAATACTTATAGAGTTGATTTATCATCTAGTGGAATAAATTTAAAAGCTCCAAATAAAAATGGAAGCTATACATTAAATTGGAAATTTGATTATTTCCCAACAATTGCTGAACCTTGTTATGATTATGATGATAGTGATCCAGAAAATCCTGTAGAAGTTCCAGTTCCTTGCTTAATTTTTGAAAAAACAACTAGATTTACAGTTGGAAGTGTTTTAAGTTGTGAAGAAAATTGGGCTGTAATTAATGTTACTGATTGTATTAATAATCTTCAGACTGTTACAGAAGAAGATTTAGCAAGATGTCCTGAAAATTCTCCAACATGGCAAAGAGTTACTAATCAGTCATGTGGTATCACTTTATGTTCTCCAAGTTCATATCAATGTTTTGGCAATATTTATCAACAATGTTCTCAGAATGGGTCAATTTGGATTGATTTAATGGATTGTAATGTTCAAAACCAATTATGTGATATTTATCAAGAAGGATGTTATACTCCTTGCACGCCAAATTGCGAAGGAGTAAAATGCAATAGTGACGATGGTTGTGGCGGGATTTGTGTTGATAATTGCAATGAAACAAACATTCCATGGATGATTATAATTATTATAGTTTTAGTTGTTATTGCAATAGTTGTTGTTTTATTATTAGTATTAAAGAAAACACCTAAGTATGGTACAAGTATTGGACAAGATTCAACAATGCCTGGTTCATCAAGTCAGTATCCTGAAGTTGTTTCTTATATTAAAGATGCTGTTGCTGCAGGTGCTGGAAAACCAGATATCAAAGCCAAATTATTAGAAGCTGGTTGGCCAAATGATGTCATAGATCAGAGTTTTAGAGATTACGGGATGTAATGGAATTTTGACTGCTTCAGCACAAGATTTTTCAAAAATAAATTAGTTTGCAGAATATACCTATATTATTTATTATAATTTTTCTATGCGCTTTAAGGCATATTGCGCTTTGTTTTTTTTATAGACTATTTTCAAAAAACTTAAGAATTCGTTTTTATTTATTCTTCTAAATCTCTTAAATCACCTTAAAGAAGACCTTGTTCTTCTAGAGATTTCATTTTATCAAAAATAGCTAAACCTCTCGGGCAAACTCTTCTTTCTCCTAAAACACTTTTGTTTCTTAGATATGAAACAACAACATCATAATCCATTCCTGGAACTTCTGCTTTAGAAGGAAATTTTCTTCTAGGTTTTAATTGCGCATAAAATTCTGTGAAATAATTTGGATCTACTCCCAAATCTGCTAATTCTTGAGCTACAGTTCTAACTTCATTCATTGCTCTTACATCACTTGCAAGTTCTTCAGCGCGCATTTTTATTTATTTATCTATGGTTTATAAGGTTTATTGTGTTTGAGAACTATTTCAGAAATTTTTATTTTTTTGTTTAACATCAGATTTAAAAATGAAAAAATTCTATAATCAAGATGGAAAAATCAACGAGATTAGTTGTTGGCAGAATTCATGTTCCTCAAAATGTCAATCTTGCTAACACATATTTTCTTCCTTTAAGTTGCGGATGTGTAGACGCAAGAATGAGGCTTCGCAAAGAAATTTCTGATTTAGCAGCCAATGTATTTCAAAATGATTGGACAGCAAGAATTGGATTTGATTCTGAATCTTGTGATTTTGTTTCTGTTTCTGTAAGAGGAATAGAAAACGAAGCATTAGTTCTGGGTTGTGTCGTGTATGATAGAATAAAAAAATCACAACCAACAGGAATTGATGTTATAACTTTTGCAAACCCAACTGCAAATGGAAAAATCATAGACTATTTTGAAGGCAGAAAGATTTATCCAATATTTTGATTTTATAAAAATCTTTCACTCTTTTTTATAGTCCCGCTTACACCAATACATTTCATTGAAATGTCTTTGTCTTTAAATAATGTTAAACTAGCTTTAACATAATCAACATATTTTGTTAAAACACTTAGGGTGACTAAGTACTTACATTTTGTTTCTTTTATATTTACAAATAAAGGGCCTGCACTTGCCAAGCCAAGAGAACCAATAAACTGTCTTATTGATAATTCAATTTTATTTTTAATTTCATTATCAGATAATTTTTCTTTGCTTATTAGTTCTATGATTAGGTAATGCCTTTTTTCTTTTAATGTTGGCCTTAATTTTAATTTGTCTTTTTTCTTTTTTGGTTTCATTTTAAGGTATGTTGAGTAAGTATATGTTGAGGATTATGTCTTGCAACAGTGCTTTAAGCACAACGTTGTGTTGCGCATTTAGCTTTAACTCATTATCAATAGAATAATTATGCTTAAATAGTTTTTCTTAAAAAATTATTTTAGGTAATCAGGTTTATAATAAAGATAATTGCCGTCTTTGATTACAGGTTTTTCTCTTGGATTTGATTCTATTAAATATAAAACTTCTGGAAGAAGATAAGTTGAACTTGCATTAATATGCAGTTCTTCTTCTGCTTTTGCAGCATCTGATTGTAATTTTTTCATAAGAACATATATTATTGGACTTTCTCTGTTTTCTTTTCTTCTCTTTTTTGCTTCTTCTAGAACTTCTTCAAATTTTTTGAATGCCTCTCTTGCTGCTTCTGCAAGTCCTATTAGAACATGTCCAGCTTCTCTGATTGTTTGATCTAATGTTTTAGGTTTTTTATCAAGTTCCATCCTAATTGTATGAAGAAAGGGAAATTAAATACTTTTATGTATGAAAAAGCATATGTTTTACTTTAAGTTAAAAATAAATCATTTCCAGTTTATTTCAATAACTTAGATATAAAATATTAAGAAAAAATCAATAAAAAATTTTAGAATTTTTTAAGAATTTAAAAAAATCGTTTTTTAAAATCAAGCTGAAACATCATAGATTGCAACACACTGAATTTGTTTTAAGCTGTCCTCAAAAAAAGTAAACTTTAATTGAGTAAGCAGAAAAATGTGGCTTTTAGTTGTTGTGCGCTGAACATCTCGTTACCTCGATGCTTACACGCCAACTCTATCAACGTTGTCTTTTACAACGGCCTACGTTGTCTATTTTCGCGGGCTGCTTCGAACTTAGATGCCTTCAGTCCTTATCAGCGAGAGCGTAGCTATGCGACCTGCCCTATGAGGACAATCGCTACACCAGAGGCTCCGAAATCCCGTTCCTCTCGTACTAAAGATTTCTTCCACTCAGACAACAACACGCCTAGTAGATATCACACATACTGTCTCACGACGTATTTAACCCAGCTAAC
>CAZCMN010000011.1:0-30908 GCA_964500015.1 Candidatus Woesearchaeota archaeon
AACAACAGTGAAGAATTTGGTGGAATAGATTCTATTTTAGATGTTGATTTATGTTTAAAATTAGAAAAAATTGAGATTATAAAAGAAAAACAAGAATTTCAACCCAAGATTCTAGCCTATGACATTGAAGCAGATGAACTTGAGATAGGAAGAGGAGAGATTTTAATGATTTCTTTAGTTGGAAAAAATTATGAAAAAGTTTTAACTTGGAAAAAAACAAATAAAACTAAGGAAATAGATTTTGTTGAATTTTATAAAGATGAAGCAGATATGCTTGAAGCTTTTGTCAAAGAAGTTAGAAAATTCTCTCCTGATATTCTTGTTGGTTATTTCTCAGATGGTTTTGACTTGCCTTACTTAAGAGCAAGAGCTGAAATAAACAGAGTTAAATTATCTCTCGGATTAGACGATAAACAACCCTCTTTTGTCAGAGGAAGATATTCATCTGGAAAAATTTCAGGAATAGTTCATTTAGATTTATTCAGATTTATTGAAACAGCATATTCTCAATATCTACAATCTGAAACTCTTGGATTAAATGAAATTGCTTCTGAACTTTTAAGTGAAACTAAACTTGAATTTAATCATAAACATTCATCAAAAATTTCAGAAGAAGAATGGATTAATTATTTTAAATATAATCTGCAAGATTCAGTTTTAACATTCAAATTAACAGAGAAAATCTGGCCTGATTTATTTGAATTTTCAAAAGTAATTCAAGAGCCGTTATTTGATGTCACAAGAGCAGGCATGTCCCAGTTAGTTGAACTTTATATCATCCATAATCTAGAAAAATACAATGAAATTGCTGAAAAGAGGCCATTGAATGATGAAATTGCATTAAGAAGACAAAGAGGAAAATATGAAGGGGCTTTTGTTTTTCAGCCAACTCCTGGATTGTATGAAAATCTAGCTATGTTTGATTTCACAAGTTATTGGCCAAGCATAATTGTAACTTATAATCTGTCTAGGTCCACTTTCTTAAAAGATGAAGAAGAAATTAAAAAAGAATTAAAAGAAAAAACAGTTCAAGAAGTGAATATTAATCATAAAACCTATTTTTTTAGCAAGAAGCCAGGATTTTTTCCATTGATGTTAGGGGATATAATTGAAAAAAGAAAAAAATTCAAACAAGAATACAAAAAAGATCCCAATCCAATTACTAAAGCAATAAGCAATGCTTACAAATTGCTTGCAAATGCTTCTTATGGTTATCAAGGATTTTTTGGAGCTAGATATTATTGCCCTGAAGCTTCTGCATCAACAACAGCCTTATCAAGAGAATTAACAAAAAGCACAATTGACTTGATTAATAAAGAAAATTATGAAGTTCTTTATTCAGATACAGATTCAATTGCCTTTAAATTAAATAAACATTCAAAACAAGAAACCCTAAAGCTTTTAGAAAAAATAAATAAAAACCTTCCAGGAATAATTGAGTTAGATTTAGAAGATTTTTTCAAAAGAGGAATTTGGGTAACAAAAAGAACAGGCGAATTTGGAGCAAAGAAAAAATATGCTCTAATTGATGAAAAAGGAAAACTAAAGATAAGAGGTTTTGAAACAGTTAGAAGAGATTGGTGTAATCTAGCTCGCGAGTTACAAGATGATGTTCTTAGGCTTATCTTAAAACAGGGAAATGCGGATGATGCTTTTAAATTAGTTAAAGAAACAATTGAAAAATTAAAGACCAGAAAAATTCCCAAAGAAAGATTGAAAATAAAAACCCAGTTAAAAAAATCAATTGAAGAATACAAATCTATTTCTCCGCATGTTACTATAGCTAAAAAAATGATTGAATTAGATATGCCAGTTAATGTTGGCATGTTAATAGAGTTTTATATTGCAGAAGAAAAGGGCAAAAATAAAAAAGGAAAATCAGGAAAATCAAAATTGCTTGTTAGAGACAGGGCAAAATTAATGTCTGAAAATGATGATTATGATTTAGAATATTACTTAGATCATCAGATTATTCCAGCAGTTGAAAACATCTTAGATGTTTTCAACATCTCAATAGAAGATTTAAAAGGAAAGAAGCAGATGAATTTAGGTGAATTTTAGTTGATTTTTAATATATATTCTATTTTTCAATAGTGTTTATAAACCTATTTTCTCTAATATAAAATTGAAAAATGGGACGAATGCCTTCACCAAAAAAAATTCCCTGGGTTAAGGGAAATGGACAAAGAAAAGATTTGACAACCTTTGGAGTTCCTTTTCCTGTTGATGGTTTGTCTTCTGAAGAAGTAGATGTTTTATGTGAATTGCAACAATCAGTTGGTGCTATAACCCCAATTTTTGCATTACAAAACGATCCAAGAACATTTGCAGTTTTAGGTGCTCTTAAACAACTAGAAGCACAAGTTCCTGATAGCCAAAAACAAGCAATTCAAAATTATATTACACAATTCGAGATAATGGGTGGACCTTTTGATAGTGCCGGGGATAGTTATATTCTCCAAGTAGATCATTCAACCATTCCTTCTAATCATCCAATCATGGCGTTTCGGGATTTTATTTTTGATGGTAAAAAAGCTCCAAAAGGCAGGGGATTCTACTCAGAAGATTTGGGTAAAAAACAATTTAATCAACTTGGTTCTGGAAAAAATATTGTCAATTCTACTGTAATGAGAAGAAATGGAAAATTAGAAGTTGTTTTAAATGAAGAACGATTTGATAGAGAAGTTGCCCCAGTTATTCATCATCTTAGAAGAGCTGCACTTAAAACGGGGGATGAAAATTTAAGAAAGTATTTACTAGCCCAGGTAACTCATTTAGAATTTGGTTCAGAGTCAACTAAAACAAAGGCTGATCTTGCTTGGCTAGAAAATTCGGGAAAAGTAGATTTTATCTTTTCTACAGGACTTGAAACTTATGAAGATAGAGCCTTTGGAGTGAGGGGAACAGCACAAGGAATGGTGGGTATTTTAGATCCTTCTTATGATGAAACACTTAGAACCCATTTAAGATTATTACCTCAATGGGAAAGAACAGCTCCATGGAAGCATAGGAAAGAAGCAAATCCTCCAAGAATAAGGCCAATAAGTGTTTTGAATGAATCTGGTAGTTATTACATGTTTCCGATGATAGTTAGTGCAGAATCCTTGCCAAACGAGAAAGTATTTACAGACAAACATGGCGGAGTTAATCATTTATTAATAAATGTTACAAAAGCGAGATCTAAATCTCCTGCTGTTGCAGCAATGAGATCAGAATTTATGGCTAAAGATGAATTAAAAAAATATGGGGGATTAATGCCAGACATTGGGATGACAATGATCCTGGATCATGAAATAGGCCATACTACTAGCGATAAAACCATAAAAGAAGATCCAAATAAATTTTGGGGTAAGAATTATTCTCTTTTAGAAGAAGCAAGAGCCGAGTTATTCAGTATGTGGGCATTAAAATCCTTGGTTGATGAAAGAGCGATAAGTAAGGATCAAGAAGTTGCAGGTTATTATTCAATGCTCATAGGTTGCATAGCTGGATTACAAATGCCTGCAATTGATCATGCTGGTTCAAGAAATATGATGTTCCATTATTTCATAAAAACGGGCGCAGTAAAAGAAGTAACAGAAGATAGCAAAACAAAGTATGTTGTTGATGAGATAAAAATGAGGGGTTCTGTTGAAAAAATGCTTGGGGAAATAGCAGATATTGAGGGAACTGGGAATAGAAGAGCATTTGATAAATTTAGATCAGAATATTTATCAGATCAAAAAAGAGAATATTTTGCAGGAAGAATGAAAGAGTTTCCATTAGGTCTTGGACCAATTTTTGGAACATTACAACACGATGGAAAGATAATTTATCCTGGAAGTTTCAGAGAGCAACCAAGAATTCAATTACTAGAGCAAATGGCAGAAGCAGCTTAAACAAACTTTTTCTTTTTATAATTTCTCAGTTGCGTTAGTGACATGAAAAAGTATAGCCCCCCAAGAGTTGTTGGAGATTATTTTGAAGACAGGATTTCTAAAATGTTTGATTTAGTTCGAATAGATATGCATGAAGAAGGTAATGTCCCTGATTTAAGAGCTAGAGATGGAAGTTTTTATGTTGAGTGCAAAGCATCATCAATCAAGTCTAGTAGTGGTGGAGTTATAAAAGGAAAACAACTTGTAAGATTTCTCGAAGAAATAAATCAAAGAAGATTCTATGCCTTTGCTTATCACCCTATCTGTGATAGAATGAAGGATAATTATCCAACAGCTCGAAGATTAAGAAATGAATTATCAAGAACATCAAATCAAGTCCAGTATTTTACTTTTCCTTTTAGTATTCTTTGTGCTTTTTATCAATTAAAACCACACAGATACAAAGATAAAGCAAGAAAAGGTAATGAAGGAAAACAGCCTTTTACAACTATGAGTTATAGAGAAGCTCAAATGATTTTTTCTCTTGATACTGAATTTTTTAGAGCATTAAGATTAAATCCAGATGAATACAAGCCAAACCAGTTTCATGAAAGAGTTCACATCTTAACAAGACAAGGAAATCTAGAAGACAAATTAAAAGAGAACTTTCATCCTGAAGAGGTATAATCTGTAATAACCAAAACAAATTACACAAGACAACTTTGTGCTTCGCAGTCTTGTCTTATTAATTTTACACTTACATCTGCCAAGCAATTTCTATCGATGAGATTTATACTTAACAACAAGATTATGAAACTTACATTAGAAACCATCTAACTTCTTCTGCTCTTTTTTCTTAATATGTTCATGCCAAGTGCCCCATGTTTTTCTGAAAATTCCATGATTTTTGAATTTACTTGAATGTTTTTCAAGAAATTCAACTGTGCTAGGATCAGAAGGATAACCACTTCCAAAATCAATTCCTATTTCTTTTTTTATCTTGTCAATTTCATTATCTCTTGTTACCTTAGCAAGAATACTTGCAGCAGAACATTCAACATGATTAACATCTGCTTTATGCTCGCATTTAATCAAGACTTTTTTTTCAGATTCATCTACATGTCTTAAAAGATAATTTCTCCATTCAACAGTATTTGGAGAAGGACAATCAACAACAATCTCAATTTCTCCTTTAATTTCTTTATCCATCTTCTTCAAGATTTCATTTATTATTTCAGCTGTTTTTATAGCTTCTATTCTATTCAAGTTTAATCCCACATTAGTTCGATTATCAATTTCAGCAGGACTTGTAGCAATAATATGATAACCATTTGAAATTTCCTTAATTTTATCAAATAATGCTTTTCTTTCTTTCCTAGTCAATTGTTTAGAATCCTTGCATCCAATTTTTTTAAGTTCTTTCTGGCCTTTTTCATTTACAAGAACACCTGCTAATAACATGGCACCTATTAGGGGCCCACGACCCGCATCGTCAACACCTATAAAAAACTTCATAAATTTTTAAAAGTCCTGCATTTAATTAGTTATCGAAAAGACTTTTATGTTGATTCTACAGTCTATAAGTGTAATATTTGACAAGTAGGGATTGTTTTTAAGAACAAAGCGCAAAATGCCTTGAAGCGCATCAAATTTTTATAATTTAATTAATCATAATATTTAAGAATACAAAAACCCTAATGAATTATGATTTTATCACAAAAAGAGGTTTTAAGCCAGATTAAAAAAGGAAAAATCAAGATTGAACCATTTGATATAAACGCTCTAGGTTCTTGTTCTTATAACCTGGCATTAGGAGAAGAATTTGCATTTACAACAAACAAAACAATTAAACTTGATTCTGGAACAAACTTTAAAGATTATTTTAAGACAAAAATCTTAAAAGAAGTAAAACTAAAGCCAAATGATTTTGTTTTAGCAATTACAAAAGAAAAAATAACCCTTTCTTCAGACATTGCAGCTTTTTTATCTGGGAGAAGCAGATTTGCCAGACTAGGGTTGCAAGTTCATTGTTCTTCTAATTTTGTTCATCCTTGCATTTCAAATAACCAGGTTTTTGAAATAAAAAATAATGGAAAAAATACGCTAATCTTAAAGCCGGGATTAAAAATTGGGCAGATAATTTTCTTTCAAGTTAAAGGAAAATCAGATTATCAGGGATTATATAAAAATCAGGATAAAATAATTTAAAATATAGCCATGCTCGGAGAGCACAACGTCTAGCTGAGTAATTATTTAAGATTAATAAATAATCAGACAAAAATTTAAAAAGTACTAGAAATTAAGTTGTAAGTTAAATAATCAATTGGGTTCTCAACGTTGGTGCTGAAGCACAGAACCCATTAAATAAAATCTGATAGATACATAATAAAAATCATGAAAATCGTTTTATTAGGCAGCCCAGGTGTTGGAAAAGGAACATACGCTTCTATGATTAAAGAGAAATACAGTCTAGTACATATCTCAACAGGCGATCTTTTCAGAGAGGAGATGAGAAAAGAAACTCCATTAGGAAAAAAAGCAAAAGAATATATTAATAAAGGAAATCTAGTTCCAGATGATTTAACAATTGAAATCTTAAAAAAAAGATTGCAAGAAAAAGATGCTGAAAATTTTCTTTTAGATGGTTTTCCAAGAAATATTGCGCAGGCAGAAGCTCTAGAAAAAATAACGAAGATAGATCTAGTTATCAATTTTTATGCTTCTGAAAATGTTATTCTACAAAGACTTGGCGGAAGAAGAATCTGTAAAAAATGCGGAGCTATTTTTCATCTTGTTAACAGAATTCCAAAAAAATCAGGAATTTGTGATGAATGCGGCGGGGAATTATATCAAAGAGCAGATGAAATGCCTGAAGTTATCAAAGATAGGTTAAATGTCTATAGAGAAAAAACTAAGCCATTAGAAGAATATTACAAAAAGAAAGGCATTTTAAGAGAAATTAAGGCAGATGAAGACATGAATTCTCCTAATTTTAAGACCGAAATTCTAGATAAGATTGAAGCTACTTTAGACCAAGTAAAAAATTAGTTAGTCACAACTTAAATTCTAAAGCAAAGCGCAGGATTAAACTTGAAGTGCATCAAAAGATTTCAACATAAATTATAGTTTGTACAAGAAAATTCTATTAAAAAAAGTAGCGGGGGCGGGATTTGAACCACGCGATCTCAAGGTTATGGGCCTTGCGAGGACTCCAGACTCCTCTACCCCGCTATATTTAATCTAGAAATTTACCACTTTTAAATTTAACTTATAAAAATATGGGGCTACTGGGATTCGCTTGAAAAACAGAAGTTTTTCGGCGTGCCAAAAATTCCTAATTTTTGAGCATGAACCCAGTTCAAATCCCAAATATTAGGTTAAAATGGGGCTACTGGGATTTTCATTGTCAGGAGGTATCGGAACCTCGGTTCTGACTTTTGAACCCAGATCACACGCGTTCTAGGAGTAGGAGAATTTTTAGTTTTCTTTTCTCCCGAAGGTCTTTTCTTTTTCTAAAAGAAAAGAGGCTCGCCCTAGGCGTGAATGCTAACCAAGTTATACCATAGCCCCATGAGACATTTTAAATATTTAGATTTATTAAGTTTTTTGTATATAAAATGTCCATGAAAAGAGGGTTAAAAGCACAGTATGTTACTTTATTTGTTATCATTGCTATAGCCCTAATTGCTATAGTTTTGACAGCATTTTTAATTAGCAAGACTGCGATTCCTAAAACCCCTAAAGAAATTTCAGAAATAAAATCTTATGTTCAGTCTTGTTTAGAAGATACTTCTAAACAAGCAATTCTTTTTATGGGTCAGCAGGGTGGATATGCTGAACCAAAACAATATCTAGAAACAAATCTTGGAACAACAACCTACTGGATTTATAATGACACAGATTACAGGCCTTCAACTAGAATAATGGAAGAAAGCATTTCACAATATGTCTTTTATGTGTTGCCATTATGTTTAAACTCATTTAATCAGTTTCCAAAGATGAATATTACAGAAGGAAACCTTTCTGTTAATTCAGTTATAGAAGAAAACTCTGTAGAAATAGAGGTACATTACCCTATTGAAATAAAAGAAGGAGAAACATCTTACAGGCTAGAAAACTTTTCTTCTTCAATCCCCATAGAGTTATTTGATTCTTATAATCTTGCAATAGAACTCTCAAATTTGAACAATAAAATAGAAGAGATAAACCAGATAGATAAAAAAGAACTGGATGCAATTGTTTTGCAATATTCTGAAGAAGATTACATTTACATTATCACAGATAACAGAACTAAACTTTTAGATAAGCCATTTAGTCTGGTTTTTGCAATAAAATGAAAAAAATAGTTTTTAATTTATTTTTAATTGCCATATTTTTAACATTATTACTTACTAATCCAGTTATTGCTGAAGATACTAAAGAATACAATGACTTTAAGTTTATTTTAGATAATAAATTTTCAATTTTAGTTCAAAGTAATTCAAAACCAGAAATTGCAGAGGCTTTGCAATACACTCTGAATTCACAAACCAAAATTGAAACTTTAAAAGAAGAATCAAAACAGTTTTTATCCTCACTTAATACAGACACCACCGATAAAAATAAGATTTATGGTGCAATTTTAAGTAAAATTGGAAAAGAAGATAATCAAACAACAGAATTCATAAAAGAAACTGTTTTGTTTTTGAAAAAACTTTCCCAAACAGTAGATACCTTTGATTCTTTTTCTAATATTGCAGAAATACAAAAAAATAACAAACTAGTTAATTGCAAACTTAAACTAGGGTATCAAGATATAAGTTTTATTATTGATTTAGAACCAAAAAGACTTATCATAAAACCAGAAACCTGGGAAATACGCTCTTTTAACAATACATTAGAATTATATTCTTTATCTAATGGAAAAGCAATTTTAGATGGATTTAATATAGAAAATGTTGAACAAGGAACAAAAGTATATTTTTATTATGATAGGGAATTTGAAACATCAGAACTTTGGTTTTCTAAAGGAAATATCGGATTATCTACAAATAAAATAGTTTTCAAAGATATAAATTCAGGAGATTTTATTTCATCTAAACAAGAAGGAAAATGGGTTCTTGATTCTTTTGATATTTTTTCAAATACGAAACAAGATTTCACGCTTCCTTTAGATGAAGGACAATTAAATATTAATTGTTCTAATGAAGATACTTGTTATGTTTATTATGAAAGTTCTGGTTTTGTAAGCGGATCAAATTTAATGATTAATGATAAATTTATAGAGGATTTTTCAGCAGAATTTAATCAAAAAGGAGAAATTGAAAAAATTCTTTTAAGCCCAAAAGCAATGTATCTTGACACGAAAAATTCTTTTTCCTTGTATTCTCCTTCTGAACTAATCATTTATTTTATTGATTCTTATCTCTTTTATGAAGAAAATGCAATTTCAATTAAAGAAAATCAAGATGAATTAATTTTTGAAATTAATGCAAAGGTCATAATAAATCGTGGAAAGCCATTAAAATTTGATAAAGATAATAACGCAATTGTATTAACATTCCCAGAAGAAGAATCATTTGGGTTATCAAAGAAAAACTTTGTTTTTGTTTACAAAACTAAAGAAGAAAAAAGTTCATCATCAAATGCAATTTCTGGTCAAGCAGTCCAAAACACCAAAACTGACAATAAAATAACTGCTTTTTCTATAGACTCTCAAGGAAATATTTTATCTTCTTCATTTAATGAGGATAAAAACTCGGATCTTTCACAATCAGCTAGAAAAATTTTAGTTTTAGGGGAAGGAGAAACACAAAGAAGATTAAGCAATCTTAAAGCAGATTTTTCCATTGCTTTAAATCAGATAAACGAAAAAAAAGAGAGAATCAGAAAAGAGCTTGAAAGTAAAGCTCTTTTTGATATTTTAGCTGCTGAAAAAAGAGATGAGGTAAACCGAAAGTATGTGGATGATTTCATGCTTTCTAAATCCTCTCCAGATATTGATCCCCCCCCTGGACAAGAAAAAATCACAGAACAAAATTATGTGTCCAAATATACTACTGCAACTTCTTGTTGGATATCTTCTTCAAAAACAGCCCAAAAAACAACAGATAAGCTTGAAGCACAAATTGATGATATTATTTTGAATTATGAAAAAAATTATCGAGGGTTGATAAATGATCTTAAGGAATTAATGCCAAACGCTAAAGACCAAGCAGCTTTACAAAAACAGATAAATTTGTTAGAAGATAATCTAAAAATCTCTAAAATACAACTTCTTTTAGCTGCAGGAAGAAATGAAAAAACATTGCAAGAAATAAATCTTCTTTCTTCTAGAGTTTCTGAATTAAAACCCTACTTCAGAGGAATAGTTTACGCTCAGAAAGGGAATTTTGTTTTAGCAAATCAAGAATGGTCAAAAGTGAATACTGAAGATGGAAGAGCGTTGGTTAAGGAAGCAAAAAAATCTGCTTTTGTCTCAATAATGGATGGAGTAATTTCAGAATATAATCAAGATTATCAATCAAGAAACCAAAATATCCAGCAATTAAAAGGAGTTCTTCCAGAAGGAAGAAATGAAGCAGAATTTTTGTATAGCAAACTAAATGTTTTTGAATGGGGCCCAAAATTATTTGGAGACGAGAGTTACACTAATTTAAAAATTTCTACAGAAGAAAACAAAATGCTTTTTGATTCGATGATTATAGACGGCCTGTCTGTTATAAAAGATTTAATTAGAAAAGGCTATGAACTAGAAGAGATTTTGAACATAGCAGGCTATCAATTAAGTTCTCCTCAATTCTCTTCTGTTATCCATCTGGAAACAGAAACCAGTTCTTTTTTAAGTGATTCTAGAATAGAATTTACTGAGATTCTTGGTAGTTTTCCAATTGGCGTTCAAAAAATTAAAGGTATTTATGGTTACAGCAATTCTCCAGAAGATAATAAAAAAGCAATTTTAACTTTTCAAGCTTTAAGAACCACAATAAAAGAATGCCCTGAATTTGTTTTTGCTTTAAAGAAAATACAAGGAACTTCAACAAATCAAGATTATTTTAATTATTTAATGGCAAAGGCAACACAGGCAATTAATTATCCTGGAGAAAAATCAAAACTAGATGCTTATTCCTATGTTTCTGCAGCTTCTGAAATAGATAAGGTTAAAGCAGATGCCTTGGCAAAAAAACTAGAAATAATTTACCCTGGGTTCTATAGAAACCATAACTTATTTTTAGAAAAATACGGTGATGTTGCTGTTACTTTTACAGGAGATCCATTGATTCTACTTCCAGCAGGATTCTTTGTCCTTAAAGCTGGATTTGAAGGCTTAACTTATTTTAAGGCATTTGGTTTAAACGCAGGATATATCTCACAAGCAATAAGCCAATCAAAAGTAATGACCTCTACAAAAGCACTTTTAACTCAACCACTCACCAGCGGAGCTACTAGTGGGGTTTCTGGGATTAGTAAGATTTCTGCAAAAATATCCCAATTAAATACTATTTATGGCCCATCAAAAGCTTACGAAGCCGGAAAATTAGTTGCAATTCATAAGTCCATTGTTGGAAAAAGATTTGTGGGGGTGATTCAAATACAAGATCAATTAGTCCATGTGGTGAAAGTTCCGTCAAAAGAGGTTACACAAATTGGAAAAGAACTTTATGGGACAGGAAAGGACATTCAACTTACTGAATTTAAAAAACTTCCTCAAGATCTCTCTTATTTAGGAAAAGAAGGGATGTTGGCAGTAGTAGAAACAACTTCTCCGACAACAGCAGGTAAAATAGTCAAATTCCCAGTTTTGTTTGTTACAGAAAATGTTCCCGCAGGTTTCATGTCGCAATTAGCATTGCCCTCTTCTACAATGCTTGCAGGTTCATCTGCAACAACTGCCTCTGCTTCAATTTCAGAAACAATTGGAACAATTGCATCACAATCTGCTTTATCTAAAACAAGCAAACCAATAGCATCAGCAGTTTCAACACATTCTACTTCAACATTTTCTTTAAAGCTTTCAAGAGGTGTGAGTGAATTAAAACCAAAAACTATTAATTTGAGAAGTAATTTGGGAATAAGTCTTCTTAAACCACAGGCTATGAACAGAGCAACCCTCTTAAGACATCTAGATAAGACATATGGACATATTTATGTAATGGAAGATGGGACATTAATTGATGGAAATACTCGTTTATTATTATCTCAACAATTAGGAATTCCAGAAGAGCAACTTCCAGTTGTTGTTGCAGGTTATGGAGACTTAGGACAAAAAACAGTTGCAGAATGGAAAGCATTTTTTGAAGCTAAAACAAAAAGTCCAAAACCAATTTTGCCAATTGATGAAGAAATATTAAGGACAATAGTCGACGAATCAAGAAGAACCTTGTCTGAAACCCAGTTAGCAGATGCTGTTGTAGAAGGTCCTTTTGAGAGAACAGCTTCTGAATCAAGAATTATGGTTTCTCCAAATGATGACTTTGAAAGACAAGCTCCAGGAGGAATCAAGTCTTTCTTCAGTTCCTTATTTGGAATTAGAAAACCAACAGAAATTCCTTTATCTACGACTTTTTCTGGGTCAGCTACAATGATCTATGCAAAAAGTTGGAATGGATTAGAACAAACCACTTATGAAGGGAGACATTTAATAAAAACAGGAACTAGAATTGCAGAAGGGGTTTTTTCACCAGGTTTATATCCTGGTTCTGATAAATATTATGCTGAAGCAATTGTTGTTACATGGAAAGACCCAATATTACAAAAATTATATGGTAATGTTATTCAAGAAATTTATAGGGAAAGATCATTATCTTATAATGATTACCTAAGGGTAGTCTACGATGAAACTAGAAAACTTGTCCCAACTAATCTAGAAAAAGCAGAAGAGATGTCTATTACTTTTAAAGGAAGTAAAGTTCAGCTAGGCTATTGTGTTGTGGATGAAACAGGAAAGATAGTTGGTGGTGTATGTAGGCATCATGGACTTTTTACAGCTGCAATATTTGAAAGATTAATTGATAATGGTTATCTTCCTGGGTGCAAAGCAGTTTTTGCTTTGGGAATGGGTCATGCTTGGGGTGCATTAATCCTACCATCTGGAGAAGTTGGAGTGACTGATGTTACTCAAAAGTTTTATGGCTTTGTCAAACCAAATACAAAAACATATTCTAGTGGAGATAATGGTGAAAGAAGCTTTTATCTTAAAACAGGGAGACAATTTCCAGAAGGAGTTGGTCCATACAATCAAATGGTCTTAACTGAAAGCGAGCGGCAACTAGCATTAAATCCAAATCCAGAGATGCTTGGATTAGATGATATCAGTCAAGACTTTTATATTCGTCATTTTCCAGAACCTCTTCCTGCTAAATTACAAGAAGCTCTTGCTCGAAGAGATGCAGCAGTTGTTTCAAGAATAAATCTGATGAAAGGAATCCAAGATAGTGATCTTGCCTCCGCTGTTGAATTTGCAAAATCAAGAACATGTTCTCATGATGTAAGAACTTGCGCAACAAATGAAAGAGTAGATATGTCCTTTTTAAGATCAGCTGCAAAAAGAGCATTATCTGATCCAAAAACACCCTATTTTTTAAAAAATTCTATTCAAGAGTATGTAATTCAATTAGAAATTTTAAATGATGAAGATGCGCTTTTTGAATTAATGTATATAGCAGATGAATTAATATCTTCTGGAGAAGTTGAAGAAGGATATTCGTTAATAGATTCAATTCATAAAGAAGTTGTTCGTCTTGCAAATAGCTATCAAACCACCATTCCCCAAAAATTTGAATTAGACTCCGGGCTTATAAACAGATTTCCACAAGAAGAAAGGTTTAGAGCAGGAATTTGGCTTAAAGAAAATAAAGATGGTCTTGCCCAGTATCAAAAATTCAAAAAAGAGTTTGATGATTTATTAAAATTAAGAGATAAAATTCAGCCAACAGAATTTCTTACTGGCTATAAGGAGTTAGTCCAATCATTAACATACCCAAGATATATGGAAGACATGATTGCAGTTGCTAAGCTTGAGAGAGATGGCTTATCAAAAATTAAAGGAATATTTGGTTTGACAACTGAACAAGGATACAAACTAATTTACATTAGTCCTGAAGACCAGCAAGTTTTATTTAATGATGGTTTTAAAGATCTAAGGGGAAGATTAGATACCTCTAAACTTTGTCCTGACAAAATTAAAGAAGCAATTTTGAATCCTAAGGCAAGATTAGATATCTTATTAGATAATGGCGTTGACCCTAGACCATTAATTCAACAAATAAAATTAGGGGCATTGCCTCCAGGGGTAGTGAAAAAAGTAATTCCTGAAGCATATCCTCTAGAGTCATTAAGAAAAATTGCAGGACAAATAAATCAGCAAGCAGCAAAAGAGGTACCTAACTTATTAAGACAATTTGAAGCAGGAAATCCAAGCCCAGGAAAAGGAAATGAACATATAGGGGGAACAAAATATTTTTACCTTCGGGGAGAAGAAGCAAGAGTATTTATGTATCGTTCAGGAGAAAACTATTATGTTGTTGCAATAGCAGATAAAAGTTCACATTCTGAAGATAGGGTAAGAGCAATTCTTGAATCTCTTTAAAACTGGTCTTAATAATTCGGATTTAGAAAGTATCCCAACATTCCTTTAGAATTTGCTTCTCCAACTGCTTTTCTAATTAAAGAATTTTCAAGTTTATTAACTACAAGTCCATGTACATTTTCAAAAGTTCTATCTGGTTGTTGCAAAAGTAAATCCAAATAAGTGGGAGTGGCAACATCAAGAACTTTGGGTTCTTTTAAATCCAAAACATCAACACGAAAAAAAGTAAAATCATGCACATTTCTATCAGAATCATGGGGCCAACAAATAATATCACGAATTGGATCTTGATGACGGTCTCCAATTTCTGGACCTTCTCTAACCTCTGTGACATCTAAAATCCTTTCTGGGGGCATATCAAATAAAGAATAATTACTAGTCCCTCTTCTTACAACTATTCCATCTAAAAAGACATACTCTTCTCCAACAAGCCTTCTTAATTCATCTAAATTTATAGTTCCCCTAATTCCGTGATCATATTTCATTTTCTTTTCACTATATAGTAATAACAATCACTTTTAAACCTTTCTGTCTTTAATAAGAAATAAAAATGTCCGGCGAAGGTGAAGGAAAATACGAATTAAAAGGAGCAAAGGTTTATTTGCATGAGCAAGGCAAATCTGGAGCAAAAATAACTCACATAGATATTGAGCATCCCGAGATAAACAAGATCATCAAACCAAAAGAAACAACCTATTGTGCAGGCAAAGAAGGCGGTTGTTTTATCGGCCTAAAAAAAGAGATGCTTGAAAGAGCGAAGAAGTTGATAGAGAAAAATTAATGATGACTTTCTATTAATGTAACTACTTGATAGTAACATTTATAAATAAGATTTTGTTCTTTAGTTATGCAGCATATAATCAGTTCGCAAGAGTATCTATTGGGTCTTGGAATTAGTTCTGGTTTAGAAGATGCCCAGTTAGACTCTCTTCTTGAAAAAATGGTTCCAGATAAACAAGATAGAACGAATCTTAGAATAATTTTAGCAAATCATAAGGGAAATAAACTTCCAACAAAAGAAGAAACACTTTTAGTTGGGAGATTGGTTCATTCAGAATATTATGATCATCGTACGACGCAAGATCCAAGACTTTTTGAAGCAGAAGTTAATCTTTTGTCTTATCATGTTAAAAATAGAAGAAATATCTTAAGTTTGGGTTCTGGTTCTGGACTTTTAGAAGGGATTTTAGCGTATAATCATCCCCAAACTAATTTTTTAGCAACAGACATATCACCCGAGATGCTCCACGAAATAAGAGAGAAAAGAAGAAAAATAGGATTAAGGAATCTTAGAACGAGAAAATTAGACGTAACCAAACTAAGTCGGAGCAGAGGCGATTATGGGAAATTCGATTTTATTTTTTCAATAGATAATCCTGGCTGGTTTGATGAAGCAGATTTCCTCCTTGAATTGAGAAAAAAACTTGTCAAAGATGGAGAACTTTTAATTGCCGCAACAAGTTATGTTCATAGAGACGATCATGGCTATTTAGATCCAAAACTTTTAGAAGAAACAAGAAAAGGAGGTCGATGCGTTAATTTCCTTGATGCTAGAAAAATGGCCAGAGAATCGGGCATGGGCTTTGTTACAGGCTATCAAGAAGTTAAAGATGCAACAATACCAACATTTATCTTCTGGAAACTTTTTCATAATTATGTTCACTAGTCCAGCAAAAACCTTAAAATCCCTTATTTCTTATTGTTTTTATGCCCGGATGGCCCAATGGTAAGGCGCAAGGTTGCTAACCTTGTTTCCGCAAGGATATCCAAGTTCAATTCTTGGTCCGGGCGTTCTTTTCTCTAGAATTTAACCTGCCAGGTTCAATTACAGTAAACTGCTAAAGCAGTTTGGTGCTCAGAAAATCTGATTTGATTTTCTAGAGCTGGTTGTGGCGTTTTCCTTTTCATTAAAAACATTTAAACACTAAAATGTAATTGAGCTCAACAAAAAATATTATAAACACCATTTTCCTTAATATTGGGAACATTGCTAATGCGATGTAGGTTATTATAAAAGTTTGGGAGATTGTTTGCAAAAAACAAAACCTTAAAACTCCAAATAATTAACATACCTCTGGCAATGAAATAAAAAAGAGGATATCATGATTGAAAAAGATCACATTTTAGAAGTTTTAAAGCAGACTGTAATTGCAATTAAATCTGAAAATATTATTCTTTTAAAGGAATTATCTAATCAGACAATTCATTCAGCTTCAATTTATCAAGACCCAGATTCAATTGCCTTGGCTGTAAACATCTATACTCTAGGAAAACTATTTGAAAATGAAAAATTTAGATATTACAAATACTGGCCGATTTTTTTAAAAAAAACACTAAATTCCTTGTCTAGGGCATATAACTTTTTAGACAGGGGAAAATTAAAATCATTCAGGAAAGAGATTATTAACCTAAGAAAAAATGTAAATATGTTTGGTCATCTAAAAGAATATATCAAAGATGTTTTTTGGAAAGCTTCTATTAATAAAGCTTCTAAGATTTACGAGCATGGAATTTCTAGGGCAGAAACTTCTGCATTGCTTGGAATTTCACAATGGGAATTAGCATCTTATTCTGCAATCCCAGCCATAGCAGATATTGATCTTTCAATTACAGAATCAATGAAAGATAGAATTAAATTTACAGAGGACTTATTCAAATGACACTTGAATTGTGGATAGCACAAAATACTGTTCTTTTTACAGTGATTGTTCTAATTGCTAGTGTTTGGGGTGCAGTCTGGAAAGGTATAGCTTTGTGGAAATCAGCTAGAAACAAAAATCTTGTTTGGTTTATTGTTTTGTTGGTTGTAAACACAGTAGGAATTTTAGAAATACTCTATATCTTTGTTTTTTCCAAACATCATAAAAAAACAATCATAAAAAAGAAAAGAAGATAAAATAAATAAAAAACAAGGTAAGTTAAAAACTAATTGCGCAAGACAAAGTTGTTTTGCTATCGAGCAAAATCTTGCAAGATTAAGTTTATTTAGAATTTATTAGAACATAACTCAAAAATATAAAAAATGATTAAAGAAAAAAAAGCCCTGATATTTGATGCTTCCAGTATCATAACTCTTGCATTGACTGATCTTCTGCATATCCTGGGGCCTTTAAAAGAAAAATTTAAAGGAGAATTTTATATTACTAAAGAAGTAAAATATGAAATAATAGACAAGCCAATCCAGGAAAGAAGATTTATGCTTGAAGCTTTGTTTATAAAAAAGTTAATTGAACAAGGAACTCTGAAAGTTTATCCAGTTATTCCAAAAGAACAGTCTAGGTTTTTAAGAACTGCTAACTCTACTTTTATTTCAGATGGAGAATTTATTAAAATAGTTCATCCTGGAGAAGTTTCTTGCGCAGTTTTATATAATCAGTTAGATGCACAAAAAAAAGCAGTAGTAGTTGATGAAAGAACTATGCGGCTTTTATGCGAATCTCCTGAAAATTTAAGAAGATTGCTTGAGAACAAATTGCATAAGAAAATTTCAGCTGTTGAAAAAAATTATCCTTTTTTTAAAAATTTTAAAATTATTCGTTCTTGCGAATTAGCTTTAATGGCTTATGAATTTGGTTTAGTTGATCTGCCAGCTAAAAAGGGAGAAATAATCCGAGCTTTGCTATATGCCACCAAATTTAGCGGTTGTTCGATTTCGAGCAAGGAAATTGATTCATTAAAGATTTAACCCCAAGATATCTTCGCACTGTTGTTTGATTTGTAAGTTGCATTCTATTGAAGTAGGCATCTTGGCACATAGCTAGCAAAGTCTAAAAGTTAAAAATGTTTTTTACATACCTACAACTTGTAAACATTTTTAAATCTCTTTATCTTGAATAAATATGGCAAAAAAAGCTAAAAAAAGAGGAAAGGTAAAAGTTGAATCTAAAGACATAAAACAAGAGAGTGCAAATGTTCTTTCTTTTATAAAAGTAGAGTTTGCTCTTAATTTAATAGCCTCCCTAATTGTGTTGATTTCAGGGATTGTCTATATTTTTATACCAATGCAATTTCCTGCAATAATTGGTGTTGAAAGAATTCTAATATTTGAAATCTTGAACATCGTAATTGGTCTAGGAATGTTGATATCTACCCTAACATTAAAAACAAACCCAAGAGAAGCTAGTGTTTTTATCTTAGTTTTCAGCATTTTAGCATTAATCTTCCCACCATATGGATTTGTAATAGGTCCAATAATCGGTTTAATAGGGTCGATTTTAGTGCTGGCAAAACTTAGAAGAAGGTAATTTTTTATATAATTTTTAATTTTTTGATTGATTTAGGTTGTACTATGAACTCTATTTTGCTACTTCTTTTCTGCATGTCTTCTATCCCCTATGCGTAACTTGGTTTTTCTAGAATCCTCTACAATCTCCTATGAAATTTAATGAAAATCAAGGCTAATGACCTTATAGATAGCAAAATTAATTATTACACTTACTCTTAATTTTTTCAGCAATCGCTTTGCTTGTAAGAAATTCTTCTTTTCCTGTTTTCATGTCTCTTAATTTGAATTTTTTTTTCTTTATCTCATCTTCACCTATAAATATGACATAAGGAATATTTTCTTGGTTAGCATATTCCAGCGCCTTAGATATCTTGTCCATCATAAAACAAGAAATTCTTTCCTTTCTTAATGATTGCATAATCTCCATTGCTTTTTCTTCTTGATTTATTGAAATGACAATTGCTTTGATTCCATCAACATCTATCTTGGCTAGACCAGATAATCTTTCTAAGCCAAATGAAATTCCTGTGCTTTGAATATTATTAATTAAGTAAGAACCTCCTCCAGCAATACTTTCTTTTGCCCCCTTTAATTTTATCTCAAAAATATTTCCATTATAATAAGAAAGTCCTCTAGCTAAATAAGGGGAAAATTTAACGTTTAATTTAAAGTTTTTACAATAACTTAATAATTCTTCAACTTCTTTATAGGGGTTGTATTTCTTGAAAAAGTCTAAAGGTCTTTTCAAAATATCAAGCAGCCTTTCAGCATTATATCTCTTTAAATTGTTCTTAATTTCTTGTTCTGGAAGTTTGTTTATTTTGTCAATTTCTCTGATTACTTGTTCTTTTTGTTTAATCCCCTCTAATTCCAAAAGTTCATTAAGCAATTTTCTATTATTAATTTCGATTTCATATTCAATTCCAAGTTCATCTAAAATCTCTGAAAAAACTTTCAAAACTTCTGCATCATCTTTTATTGTCGATCCAATAACATCAATGTCACATTGGGTAAATTGCCTGAACCTATTTGAAGAAATTGGTTCATCTCTGAAAACTTCCCCTACCTGATATCTTCTAAAAGGAAGTTTTTTGTTTTGAGCAAGTCTCTTTAATTGAAAAGTAAATTCATATCTCAAAGCCAAGTTTCTCTCTCCCTTATCTTTTAATTTAAAGATATCTGAAATAGCTTCATCTCTTGTGTTTTCTCCTTTAACAAACTCTTCAAATTCTATAATCGGAGTCTCACAAGGCATAAAGCCATATATTTTAAATTTCTCAATAAGAAGTTTCTTGATTTTTTCTCTTTTCAGAGCTTCTTCTCCTGAATAGTCTTTGAATCCTTTAACTGTTTCGTTTGTCATTTTACTTATGTCCCTTCCTTATTTTTTAGAGCGAAAGGGGGGAATCGGACCCCCGTCTCCCGGGTTCTGCCTTTGGCGTTTCTTGTTTTGCAAGCAAACGCGTCCACAGCCAGGCGCTTTAACCATTGAGCTACAATCGCCATATTTATTTAGTTCAGGGTATCTTATTTTCCATTCATTTACTTTATTTAAATTTTTTGGGCTACTCCACCCAATAAATTCTTCATATCTTCTGAATGCTCCAATTCCACGAATAGCTATTCTTCCATATCGTTCATTGAAAAAAACACATGGATTAAACCCAAACATGAAGAGTATTTCAGCAACATCCTTTATTAGATCTTTTGAGGTAAGTGAAATTTCAATTGTAGGATAATAATTTTTATAACCATACTTTGATTTGAATGAAACACAACCATCTGTGTCGAATAAACCTCTTAAAAATGCACCAAGAATTTTTTTATTGCTTATCTTGAGAATTTCTGGGAATCTTATACCATCTTTTTTGCCCGGCTTTATGCCCATAACTTTTACTTTAAATTCCCATAAGGCTTTAGAATAAACTTCAAAACCAAAACTTCTCTTAAATTCTTTTAGGTTAACATTAATATTGTACAGCTCTTTAAATAAGGGTTTTATAACCTCAGAATAGTATTCTTTTTCATTTTTGGGATTTCCTTTCAGTCTGTAATCATACTTCTTTGCTGAAAGGAAGCCATCCCCAAATTGCATTCCGATTTCTTCAGCTAACTCCTTGGTAATCTTTATTGGTACTTTAATTTCTTTCTTTATGTCATAATTACTATAGTTTATTTTAGACACATCTAAATTTAAGTTTCTATTTGGGTAGGTTATATTTATTGGGACTAGAACCTTCTTTTGTTCTCCAAAAACTTTTCTTCCAATAATTAGTTCCTCTTTTTTTATAATGCCCCCATACTTTTCAAAAACCTTTTTTTCTTTTTCACATAGAACTATACAAATTTTTTTGAAAAGATTATAAGGAATATCACAGTATTCATACATATAAGATTTAACTAATGTTTTTTCATTAACTTCCAACTTTCTAGCAATTTCCTTCCATCCTAACTCTGTTTTTTCCTTTATATACTTAAGCAACTTCTTTTGATTTCCTTCGGAGAACTTCACTCTTTTGTTCATTCTAAATAAAAGAATGACTAGTTTATAAGTTTTTCGCTCTAGCGTTATACCATAGATTTCATAATTTATTCTAGAATACAAAAAGGAATAGTTAAAAATGTTTTGAATTTCTTGAGAAGTTTGATAAGCCAGGCTAGGAAAATTACTTCGAGTGATGAACACTCTCCTGAAGTTTACCCTGCATTATCATATGTTATAGAAGAAAAGATGGTTTAAAAATCTTTCTCGCAACATTTAAAAACGCTTCGAAACATAAATTAACATGCCAAGAAAGAAAAAAGCCGATGGAGAAAAGACGCAAGAAGAAGAAAAAGTAGAAGAAGTTTCAAAAGAAGAAACTTCTGGAAAAGCAGAAGAATCAGAAGTTTCAGACAAAAAAGAAGTAGTTTTAGCTCCTCTTGAAACTTATATCAAAGCATCAATTCATATTGGAACCAGGGCAGTAACTCCAACAATGAAGGAGTATGTTTATAGGAGAAAAGCAGATGGTATAGCTGTTCTTAATACAAAAAAAATAGATGAAAAAATCAGCCAGGGAGCTTCATTCTTATCTCAATTTGCTCCAGAAGATATAATTATCTGCGGTAAAAAAGATGCCGTAGTAAAGCCAGTTGAAGCATTTTCAAAAGCAACTGGAATTAGGGCATTTACAAGATATCCTGCCGGAATAATCACCAACCCAGTTCTAAAGACCTTTTTTGAACCAAGATTAGTCTTTGTCATAGATCCTTGGGTTGATAAGAATGCCCTAAATGATGCAGTTAAAATAAAAATACCTGTAATGGCTTTATGCTCTACAAATAATAATACACACAATGTTGATTTTGTGATTCCATGCAATAACAAAATCACAAATTCAGTTGGTTTAGCTTTATATCTATTAGCTAAAATATACATAGAAAAAAGAAAAATTTCTGGAAAAATTGATGCCAAAGACTTTTATTCCCTCGAGGAAAGAGCAGAAAGACAAAGAGAGAAAATAGACTTAACTGAAGCAAGAGCACTTATAAAAAGAAAACTTGAAGAGATAAGGGCAAAGAAAGAATCAGAAGAAAAATCTAAAGAAAAAAAATCTGAGGAAAAAGAAGAAAAACCTAAAAAAGAAAAAAAAGTTAAAAAGCCAAAAAAAGAGAAAAAGGAAAAAGTCAAGAAAGAAGAGAAGAAAAAAGAATGATTTTAGTTTATTCTTAGGGGTAAGTTAAAAAACAATTTTATTTTTTAGCTATGCTAAGCAATGGCCAAGCAAGTTCTTTTCGATGAGATTTATGCATAATGATTTAACTTTGCCAATGCAGGTAGGTTGTAATTAATTATCCTTAAGGTATTTTAAATTCTCCAAATATTTCTTTGAAGACATAAGATAAGCAGTCAAATCTAAAAAAATTTACACTTACAGATGGCAAAGTCAAGATAACAAATAGGCAATTATACTTACATCTATATCAATAATCTTTTATAATTTCTTTAACATACTCTTATAAAAATTTTGAGCTTCTTTTAAAGCTTGTTTGCCTTTTTCAGTTATCTTGTAAATGACAATCCTGTCTTTTTTTTCCTTAGAAACAAGTCCCTGTTTTTTTAATGAATATAATGTTGTATAAGAAGTAACTTGTCCTGGCAAAAAATTAAATCTTTTATTGATTTCTTTTCTGATTACATAAGCATGCATTGGTTTTTCACTTAAAATTTTAAGGATATAGGGCCATAAACACTCTTTGGTATTTAATTTTATTAATCTCTTAACTGGTTTATCAATTAGCATGTATTTTCTAGAATAGAAATCTTTAAATATATTACTATTTTACATATGTAAAATAGTAGGGGAGAAAAAGATGAGCGAGATAAAAATTGCCATATCTGGAATAGGAAATTGTGCTTCAAGCTTGATTCAAGGTCTTTATTATTATAAAAAAATAGATAATAATGATAAACCGGTTTCAGGATTAATGCATAATGTTCTTGGAAATTATAATATTTCAGATATTAAAGTTGTTGCTGCTTTTGATATAGATTCAAGAAAAGTAGGAAAAGATGTTAATCAAGCTATTTTTGCTCTGCCTAACAATACTACAGTTTTTTGTAGTAATTTGCCTGAATCCAGCATAATAGTAAAAAAAGGCCCTGTTTTAGATGGTTTTGCAGAGCATATGAATGATTATGAAGAAAATAAAAGATTTTTAGTTTCAGATGAACAAAAAGAATTAACAAAACAAGAAGTTATTGAAGAATTAAAAAAATCTGGAGCTGAAATACTAGTCAATTACATGCCTGTTGGAAGTCAAAAAGCTGCTGAGTTTTATGCTGAATGTTGTTTAGAAGCATGTATAGCCTTAATAAATTGCATGCCTGTTTTTATTTGTTCTCATGAAGACTGGATCAAAAAATTTCAAGAAAAAGGTCTGCCCTGTTTAGGAGATGATGTTAAATCGCAGTTTGGTGCGACAATTGTTCATCGAGTCTTAACTAAACTCTGTCAAGATAGAGGCATTAACATAGAAAGAACCTATCAGTTAAATGTCGGAGGAAATACTGATTTTTTAAATATGCTTGCTCGAGATAGATTAAAAAACAAAAAAATCAGCAAAACAGAAGCTGTTCAATCTCAATTAGGTGAAAGGATGCCTGATGATAATATTCACATAGGTCCAAGTGATTTTATTCCATGGCTTAAAGATAATAAATTATGTTTCTTAAGAATGGAAGGAAAAAACTTCGGTGATGTTCCATTAAACATTGAAATGAGATTAAGTGTTGAAGATTCTCCAAATTCAGGCGGATGTATCATTGATGCAATAAGGCTGATCAAGATTGCTTTAGACAGAAAAATTTCAGGTTGTCTTGAATCTGGTTCAGCTTATTTAATGAAACATCCTTACAAACAATTCTCAGATTCTCAAGCTAAAGAAATGGTTGAAGAATTTATAAAAGGGAATAGGGAAAGATAAGCCCCTACCGGGAAACGAACCCGGGACCCCCATCTTACGAGGATGGTGCTCTACCAAAACTGAGCTATAGGGGCACAAATTGTTAAATGTATTATCATTAAAAAACTATCTGAGCAAAGGGTCGCAGGTTCAATCCCTGTCAGAGGCTTATTTCTTCTTTCCTCGCCCATATAAACTATATCCAATAACGATTATTGTGTAGGTTATAACATACAATACATTTGAGATTATTAGTGGAGGGTTATCAATATAAAAACCGTAAATCAACCAAATTATAGACATCACAAGAAAAATAGTCTGTGTGATTATGGACAAATCTTTAGCACTTTTTGTTTTAAATACCTTGATTATCTGGGGGATATTTGCAAAACCTGAGACCACGCCAGAGATGGTTGCCAATAACGCGATTAAACTCATCATTTTTTCTTTCCCTTTTTTCCAGGCTCGATTTTCATCATGCTCAAAATTGATTCTTTCTTATTTTCAAGAACTTTTCCATCTTCATCTACATGAATCCTGTATAAAGATAATCCTGAAATGCAAGTTATGTTCCAAACTTGCCTGTCTTTTATTTTTTGAAGAATCGCAATTACTTTTGAAACTTCTTCTATTCCTACTTTATTTTTATCTAATTCTTTTTTAATGATTTTTTGAAGATTATCAACATCTACTTTTATTTCATCATCTAATTTTAAAATTTCTCTTTTCTCTCCTTCTTTAACAGGCTCAACCTGATCAACCTTTTTCTGAATCTTTTGATTTTCATCAAAAAAGAATGTTGCAACTTTTTCATGGTTAAGCCAATAATCTAATTGTTGCGTTTCAATAATTAAATTTCCACAAGCTTGCCTTAACATAAAAAAAGCACTATAAAGCAAAGCTTTAGGATTTTCTTTTTTAAAATCTTTAAATTCCTTGCTAGACTCAATTTTTTCTTTCAGTTTTTTAAAAGACATTTTTATTATTGATTAATTAGAATATAATCAAGCATTATAAACATTTCTTCTGTGTCCTAATTCAATCATAAAAATAATTAATTTATCTTCTTTAATATCTAAAATAATTCTATAATTTCCTACTCTTAGCCGATAATAGGGGCTTCCAACCAATCTTTTAACAAAATGAAATGGCCTTATACGTATTCTTTCAAGGGTGAGAACTATTCTTTCTTGGATGTATCCCCCTAATTTGTATAATTGTTTTTCAGCTTCTTGAGAAAACTCTACATCATACATTTCTCATATGCAGTTTCTTTTTTACCTCTTCCAAAGAACTTGTTTTTCCTTCTCTAATTTGTTTTTCAGATATAGCAATATGTTTCTTTGTTTCTTCAGAAAGTTCCATGGAATCCTCTAATAAATCCCAGATGATATTCTCATAACTTTCTTTATCATTAAGCTTCATTATTTTAAGTCTTTCAAGCAAGTCTTCACTTATCTGGATTGTTGTTGCCATAGGAAGTATATAACTGGCTATAGTATTTAAATGTTTTGATTTTACTTTCTTTCTTCAATTTCTTTCTTAATTTTTTCTAAGAACATTTCAGTCTTAACACCAAATTCTGGCTTTTTTCCTCTTGGTCTAATTGCTAGAGTTTTTGCTTTTTCTTCTTTGTCTCCAATCACAATTATGTAATTAATATGTAACATTTCAGCATTTCTTATCTTGTTATTAACTGTTTCATTTTTAATATCCATATCAACTCTAATGTTTTCATCTTCGAATTGTTTTTTTAACTTTTCAACAGCCTTAATGTTTCTATCTGTAAACGAAATTAATCTAACTTGAATTGGAGAAAGCCATGTTGGCAAGTTTCCATTAGTATGTTCTAATAAAATTGCAATAAATCTTTCTAAAGCTCCTAAAGCAGTTCTATGAATCATAACTGGCCTTTGTTCTTTATTATTCTCATCAGTATATTTTAAGTCAAATCTTTCAGGCATTGCAAAATCTAATTGGATTGTGGCACATTGATGTTCTCTTCCTTGTGAATCTTTTAAATGAAAATCAATTTTTGGCCCATAAAAAGCACCATCTCCTTTATTTACCTTATAGGTTACTTTATTCTTTTTCAAAACTGTTTCAAGAATTTTTTCAGCCATATCCCATTGAGCATCTGAACCAATCCTTTTTTCAGGTCTTGTAGATAATTCAACCCTATAAAGCAAATTAAATTTTTTATAAATTTTATCAACTAGCTTTATGATATTTATTACTTCTTTTTCAATCTGATTTTCTGTACAGTAAATATGTGCATCATCTTGAGTTATTCTAACAACCCTGAATAAGCCATTTAAAACTCCAGATAACTCTAATCTGTGAACAATTCCTAATTCACCAACTCGCCAAGGCAGTTCTTTATAACTTTTAGGTTTATTTTTATAAACTAAAATTCCTCCAGGACAATTCATTGGCTTGACAGCATATTGTTTTCCTTCATATTGCGTTAAGAATATATTATCTCTATATTTTTCCCAGTGTCCTGAAATTAACCACAATTTTTTATCTAAAATCTGCGGCGTGCTTATCTCATCATAACCAGCTTTTCTATGTTCTTCTCTCCAATAATCTGCAAGTTCATTATAGATTATCAAGCCATTATTATGCCAAAAAACCATTCCAGGAGCAACTTCTGAAAAACTGAATAAGTCTAATTTCTGTCCTAAAATCCTATGGTCATTATCTTTTAGTTTTTCCCTGTCTAATCTCGGTTTTGAAATGTCATTTAATAATTTTTTATAATCTACTTTTTCTTCTTTGCTTTCAATCATGACCCTTGTTTCTCCAATTGATTTTCCTTTTCCTTCAGGAGCTTCTCCAACATATATTTTTCTTGATAATTCAGATAAAGGATGTCCTTTGCATTTTAATTCAAATTCTTTATACCATCCAAAAGGAGCTTGATAAACATCAAATTCCTTGTTTTTTTTAAGCATCTCTGAAGCAAAATATAGAACTTTTGTAGCACTTAATGGACCTGAAGGATGGCTGGTTAAATGAACATAAGGATAAAGAACAATTTTATTGCATTTAACTTGTTCTGCAATCCCTTTTATATTTTCAACTAATTTTCCAGCAATTTGTTCTTCAAAACCTTCATCATTTCGTTCAACAGCTGAAAGCACAACTAAACATTCTTTTATTTCATAACCTTTTTTTTCCTTTTCATTGAGTTCTTCAGGTTCTTTTATAGCTTTTTTCAAAGCTTTAATCCTGATATAATCACAATGCAGTGCTATTATCTTCATAAATGATAAAAACAAAAGAGATTTATAAAATTAACTTTTCTGATTTTCAAAGATTAACCTTAAGAATAATTATCTAATCTCCAAAGGATATTCTCACTCTTTGTTTATAAGTGTCTGAGATTGGTATTGTATTAATATGTTTTCCAGTTTCATCATAAATCACCCCAATATCATCTCCATCTCCAATTTCATAATTCTCTAAACCCTCTCCAAAACTTCCTAATTCTCCTATTTTTAATAAAAAAGGAACATAAAATTCCCTTGGATTTTGTGCACTAGTAGTTAAAACAACTTTTGAATTTTGATCAAAAACAGAAAAAACAGCACGCCAAAATCTAGGCCCTTCTGTTCCTCCAGAAATATTGCTGTTTGAACAATAAGGAGAAACTTCTTTTCCATTGATTTTCATGACTAATCTACTGATATCAAGTTCTTCTAAAGTATCTCTTGAACTTGAAGCGCCTAATTGAATTCCAATAAACGTTGCAAACCTATTTTTATATCCTTGTTCTGTCCAAACACGAGCCATTTTTTCCTGGTCAAATGGTTCTTTAAGACTATCTCTTCTAAATATTTTATCTTGCATTAATAAATCATAAAGACGAACCTCTACAGCAATATCTCTTATATGAGAAATATTAAATGGCTGGCCCAAAACACAAAAGTTGTTAATAGTATTATAATTATAACTAGAAATAATATTGCCTTGTGAATCATAAATAATAGGTGAAGACCCCGGATTTTGTTCTTGAGGTAATGACTGTCCAAAACAGAAAGCAGTTCCTGCTAAAACTAGTGCAGCAAGTCCAGCAAATTTTCCCATACTTCTTGAAGTATATGGCCTTTAAATTATTTATCCTTTTTCAAGATATACTTTAAAATTTAGCACAATGTATGAGCCAGAGACATATGTCATAGGTCTAATTTCTTTTAAAATTAAGTGTTTTTATCGTTGATAAATGTCCATTTTATTGGTTTTGTCTTTATAATCACTTATTTCTCACTGACTTTTGGGATAAAATCAATATCCTCGATAAAGAAAGTATTTTAGGGGGTGACATATGTCCGTGGATTACACATAAAATTTAGCACAATAAATTTTAAATAGCATAAATACTCTTTAATCCTAAGAAAAAAAGGTAAAAAATGGAATACAAAAAATTAATCTTCTTATTTCTAATGTTGTTCATTCTAAGTACAACACTTGAAATTTTTGCTCAAGCAAAAATTGTTATCTCTCCTTTGCAAGAACAGTATAATCTAGGAGACGAAATCAACCAAAATATCAAAGTCATTACAGTAGAAAATTTTAAAGGTTTTATAAGAGCAACACTAAACTGTGATCAACAAGAAACTCTTTTATTTTATTCTCCTGCTTCTTTAGAAGCTAATAAAGAAAAGGTTTTTTCATTCTCTTTTCAAGCAAAAAATCCAGGAAAATGCTTTATTCTAGTTGTTCTTGAAAAAGATTCAAAAATAGAAGAATCAAAATCTTCAACATTCATAATAACCGATAAGATTAATATTCAATTAACATTAAACAAGCAGTATTTCTTGCCAGAAGAAACTTTAAAGATTACAGGAACTGCGATTATGTCAAATGGAAAACCTTTTAATGGAGCAGCATCTATATTAGTTGAAAACCAAACTTTTCCAATAGTTGTTTCTAAAGGATCTTTTTCTCAAGATATTTTACTATCCAAAACAATTGCTCCTGGAAAACAGCCAGCCACAGTTACTTTAAATGATGATAAAAACAATATTGGTTCAACATCAATTAATTTTGAAGTAGGAATAGTCAAATCTCTTTTAGAAATAGAAGTAAATAAGGAAATTATTTATCCTAGCGAGATTTTACTGATAAAATCTTCCTTGCTAGATCAAGCAGGGAATATTCTTCCTGAAAATATCTCATTAAAATTAATGAGATTAGAAAATTTAGCAATAGGTTTTCAAAAAAGAATTTTTTTAATTGAAAAGGTTGTCAATTCTGGTTCAGAAACAGAATATAAATTTCCCCAAGATGCTAGCCCACAGGATTATCTAATTGAAATAGAATCTTCAGGTTTTACAACCAAAAAAATTATTTCAGTTCCTAAAGTTGAAAAAATATCCTATGATTTAATTGATTCTGATTTCGGGCCAGCACTATCTATAAAAAACATAGGAAATGCGAAGTATCAAAAGCCTTTTGAACTTGATCTAGTTTTAGAAGATATCTCAATTAAAAAAATAATCAACCTGGATCTGGATGTTAATGAAGAACAGGTTTATATCTTGAATAAGATTAATGATGCCAGGCCAGAGGGCTTATATGAATTATTTATAAAATCAGAAGAGAACACTAAAAAATTCTCAAATATCCCTCTTACAGCAAAAGTTTCAGGATCATTTGATTTAGAAGGAGTTAAACAAAACATTTGGATACTCCCTTTAATTTTAGTAATTATCTTAGTAATTATTCTGATAATATTAAGAAGAGATTTTTTCTTAAATCTTTTTAAATCAAAACCAAAAAGAGAAATAAAAATCAATAAGGTTCATGGTTTTGAAGTAGAGCATGAAGAAGAAAATAAATCAAAAGAAATAAGCCAAAAACAAACTAAACCAATAATCTATACTACAAAAAAAGAACCAATTATAAATCCCACCAGTCAACAAAATCTTAATTCAACTACTTACAGAGATACAAGCACAATGAAGATGTCTGATTTGACAAAAAAACATCTTGAGCAGAAAAAAGAGATTGATTCATCTAGGGATGCTAGAATGTTTTCTTCTAAAAGCGAAACTTTAAAAGGAATCTTTGATAAATATTCTTCTTCACTTGCTGCCTCAAGGATAATTCCAACAACAGTAGCAGGCCAAAAAAGAGAAGTTTCTGTTTTAATGACAAAGATAAATGGCCTTAGTTCCCTAGAAAACATAAAAAATTCAGATACTTTTTTATTTAATGAACTTGCTGGAAAATATATTTCAAATATAGTTAAAATAATATCTAAAAATTCAGGAGTAGCTGAACTATATGACTCTAATTTGGTTGTTTTCTTCAATGTTACGCCGACTGCAAACCATGCTATGCTTGCTGTAAAAACAGCTCAAGGAATAATCCAGGCAACAAATGAAATAAACCAAGAGCTTTCTATTAAAGGGCAGTCATTTCAATTGTCTATAGCAGCAGGAATTCACACTGGTCCCATAGTATCTAATAACATCGGAGCAGACAAAACTTTAAAATATTCGCCATTATCCGGAACAACATCTATTGCTAAGGCACTTGAGAAAAAAGCATTCAAAAATGAGATTGTCATTTCTGAATCTGTTTTTAAGAATTTAAACAATGTTATAAACACAAAAAAGATAACCCCTGTAACAACAGAAATTGGGGCAATGAATTCTTATCTTGTAAAAGCTCCAGAAGAAGTTAAGAAAGATGTTCCTTACTGGATAAAGTAATTCTTTCTTTTCAATATCTATTGTAGAGGTATTACGCCCGCACCGAGGGCACGAAGTTTTGTCTAGAATCAAGAGACGGTTTTTAT
>CAZCMN010000012.1:0-30768 GCA_964500015.1 Candidatus Woesearchaeota archaeon
ATTCATTTTTTCTGTTTAATAAGTAAGGCAATTTAGGGACTTTTTAAACAAAGCCTTTTCTTTAGAAACATTTATAAAGTAAGGTTATACTCTAAAAGTATGGTTTCAAAATATAGCTTAAAACCTATATCATAAAAAACTATAATGAGTTTTTGTGATGCCAAAAAATAAACCCATACATGAGAAATGCGGAGTTATTTTTTAAGCATTTTGGAGACTAAGGCTAAGGAAAAATGGTAATTACAAAAGACGCATTTAATACCTTCTTCAGAAAAAAGCCTGCTTTGATTTTGATGGCACTGAAAAAGGGGGGGAGAGCAAGATATGGTTCAATGCTTGCAAAAGAAGTTGACTGTACTTACAGTCATGCTGTAAAAATCTTACAGAGCCTAGAAAAATACAAACTGGTTACTTTTGAGAAGAAAGGTAGAATAAAACTGATTAAATTGACAAATCAGGGACAAGAAGTTGCAGAAAACATGCAAAAGATCAAAGAAATTGTGAATTAATCTTCATGATCTTTGACAACTGATTGAATCTGATTGAATCTAGTAATATAATTTGTTAAACCAACTTATTTTATTTAACCAAAAAAACGAAACATTTTTAAACTGCTTTAACTCTAAAATTACAACAAAAAGTCAAATTGATAAAATGAACAAAAAAATTACAACAATTTTTTTCGTATTTTTATTCTCTTTAATGCTCATTGGATTAGCTTCTGCAAATTTAACTGTGGGTGGAAATTCCGGTAACTTAAAAGTATTTCAAGATGACAGTGTTTCAGGATATTTCATAGTAACTAGCACTGAAAATACAACTATAGTCTTATCGGACAATCTTCCTTCAGATCTAAACATGGACTATGAAACAGGAACAAATGTAGAGTTAGTAGAAAACACTCCAAAAAGGATTGATTTCACAATAACTGCAGATAATAATGCCGATGATGGAGAAAAAACCATCAACATAACCATGACCTCCTCAGATCCATTAGTCCCACCAACTAGCTACACATTCAAACTTGATGTTAAAAAAGCACTTTTCTTCTCAGACATTGATGTTGATGATGACTTTGATGTTGGAGATACCATAAAAATAGATGTAGAAATAAAAGCAAAAGATGACATTGATTTTACGATAACTGCTGAAATAGACGGAGAAAACATAGACACAGACCTTGATGAATCTCTAGACGATGGGGATCGTGAGACATATACTCTAGAATTAGAACTTCCTTATAATCTAGATGAAGGAGAGTATAATCTAATAGTAACTATAGAAGCAGATAATAATGATGAACAGACAAAAGAAGAGACATTCTCAATAGATGTAAATAAAGAAAGAAATAGATTAGTTTTTGACAAAATTGAATTGCTTACTTCAAATCCTTCATGCGGTGGCCCGCTAGATGTAAAAGTGAAGGTAGCAAATGCTGGAACAAGGGATCAAGATGATACAAAAGTCTCATTATATAACTCTGCACTAGGCATAAACCTTGATAAGACACTCGATATTAATGATGGGGACACAAAAACTTTCCAATTTTCAACGATCTTGCCTACAGTAGCTCCTGGAAGCTATACATTACAGATAACTGCTGATTCAGATGATGCTTCAGTATCTGGAACTCTTAGAATAGACTTGCAAGTAAATTGTAAAGCACAAGTTAAAGATGTTCAAATCTTTATAATGCCACAAAATACTGGAAACATAGATCAAGATACAATATTCAAAGCAACAATAACAAATAACGGAGATGTAGAAACAACTTATAACATAGCTGCTCAGAACTATCAGACATGGGCAACTCTAACATCATTAACTCCAACACAATTGACAATAAATCCAGGACAATCTCAGGATGTTGCAATTATTTTAAAGCCATTATCAAGTGCAGCCTCACTAAATACATTCCAAGTCAAAGTAACTTTTGGAACTGAAACAAGAACCCAAGATGCTACACTTTCAATACAATCTAAATCCCAATCAATAACTGGAAGCACAATAGGAACAGGATTTTTCCAGAATCTAGGAAAAAATGTATGGCTTTTAATAATCAATATTGTTCTAATCGTAATAGTAATTGGTTTGATAATTCTAGTTTCAATTAAGCCTAGTAAAGAAAAAGAAGACGAAGAGCCAAAAGAAGCAAGGCTAAAGAAAGTTAAGAGAAAGTAAAAATGGACTTGGACAAATTAGAACATGCAAAATTGTTAAAAAGCGCACGCCCAAATCTCGGCGAATTGGTTTTATTTGTTGGGCCCAGTATAGATGCTTATGTTAAAGGACATCTTCCTTACTTGAATGATACAATAGGAGATTCTGAATTAAGATATACTATTCTAGCAATATTTCAAAGTAGAACAAGTGATAATCCAGATATAACTTCATTTCATCTCCAATATCCCCTAGCTATCCAAACTAGTGAAAAATATGGTACCACCTTATTAAGATTTCCACCACAAATTAAATCTCTCACACGCACTGAAAAAGATGTAGGTTCAAACCATATACTCTGTCTTTATGACAACGCAACAAGGATTGCAGTCGGTCTTTTTAACGCAAAGCAAGTCATGAATAAATTGGGTTTTGATGATAATGGAATACTTGATAAGTTTTTAGCAGACTATGAAAAACAATATAGGCATGTAACCAGAAGCCAGCATTAACCATTTCTGTCATTTAAGCACAAAACCCATAAAAACTGAGAGTTTTTGGGGTCATGACAGATTTCTATTTGTCAAAACCTTTTTAAAATCCTTTCTATTATCATTTAGATGGAAAAAGAGATTAAAGAAATATTAGATGAACTAAGTTCTATTGAGAAAAAAGCTCTTCCTTTTATGAACTTAAAGAGCTTAGAAGAAATTCATGAAAAATCTCAGATACCTAAAGGAAACATACACAAAGCAATTCAATTATTTTCTTTAAAAAAGATAATCAACTTGAAAACCACATCTGAAAAATCCATTTCCTTAGATGTAAATGGCATTGAATATAAAAAGAAAGGTTTGCCTGAGAGAAGGCTTTTAGATCTCCTGCTGGAAAAGTCTTTAAAATTAGAAGAAGCTAAAAAACTTTCTGGATTAAGTGATAATGAATTTACAATAGCTTTAGGAACATTAAAAAGAAAAAACCTTATCTCACTAGATAAAGGACAGATTGCAATAATTGTTTCCAGAGAAGAAACAATTAAAAAATTTCCAGAAGAAAAATTTCTAGAATCATTGCCCTTGTCTTTAGAAAATTTAAATGAAGAACAAAAACTGGTTTATGGACAATTAAAACTAAGAAAAAATATTGTTTTTCTTGATGAACAAAAATCTTCAACTTTTGAATTAACTGAACTAGGAAAAAAAATCCTTGAAAATATAGATAAAGCAGCAGATTCTATAGATCAATTAACTCCAGAAATCATAAAAGATGAAAAATGGAAAAATAAAAAATTTAGAGCATATAATCTAGAAATAAAACCTTCTCAAATATCTGGCGGAAAAAGACAGCCCTATTTAAAATTCCTAGAAGAAGTTAAAAATTCATTAATCTCCCTTGGATTTGAAGAAGCTTCTGGACCAATTGTTGAAAGCAGTTTCTTTAATTGTGATGCTTTATTCATGCCCCAGAACCACCCTGCTAGGGGCATCCATGACCTTTATATGTTAAATGAAAAATACGGGAAAGCTGATTTAAGAAAATATTCTGAACAAGTCAGACATGTTGGAAAAACACATTCTTTTGGATGGAAAACAGGTTCAGATGGCTGGAATTATAAATTTAGTGAAGAAGAAACAGGAAAACTGTTATTAAGAAGCCAGGGAACAGCAATTTCAGCAAGGATTCTAGCAAACAAGAAAAAATTAAAGATTCCTGGAAAATATTTTTCAATTGCCAGATGTTTCAGGCCAGATATTGTTGATTCTTCTCATCTGCCTGAATTTAATCAGCTTGAAGGCATAGTCATAGACAAAAATGTAAACTTGAAACATCTTTTAGGTTTATTAAAACTTTTTGCAGAAAAAATAGCTAAAACAAAACAGATTAAATTAGTTCCAAGTTATTTTCCATTCACAGAGCCATCAGTTGAGCTACAAGCCATGTTTAATGGAAAATGGCTTGAATTAGGCGGAGCAGGCATCTTTAGACAAGAGGTTACACTTCCCCTTGGCTTAGACAAAGATACAAAAGTACTAGCATGGGGCCTAGGAATTGACAGATTATTCATGATAAAAGAAAATATCTCAGATATCAGAGAATTATTCAGCCAAGATCTAAACTTTTTAAGGAGGAATTAAAAAGTTTAGCATAAATAAAATTGACCTTAAAACGCCCAAAAATAGTTCATTTTTGGCGTGCCGAAAAACTTCTGTTTTTCGAGCATACACAAATTCAGATATAAATTAACCTTAAAAAATACTTAACTTACAAATAGTTTATAGATTATAACAATATAAAATGGAACTTAAACTTATTAAAGAAGATACAAAAGGCAGAGTTTATCAAATTGATAACTTCAAGATTTTTTATAGATACAAAGGAACTGTCTCTGGAGATAACTCTGAAAATAAAAAAGAATTAGTCTACTTAATTGCTGGTAAGGCCAAAATAACCATAAAAAAGTCTACAAAAACAATGGAAGCTCCTGCAAAAATAAAAATTCCTGCTAAAACATATCACAAAATTAAAGCCTTAACAGATATATCTTTTATAATATTTGATAAATAAGATGCCAACAATAGAAATAAGCAAAACAGATTTAGAGAATTTATGTAGAAAGAAATTTAAAATAGAAGATTTGCAAGAACTATTAGAAAACCAAAAAATATCTCTAGAAAATTTTAATAAAGACACCTTAACATTAAAAATAGAAGATACAAATCGAGCAGACTTGCTTTCAGTAGAAGGCATTTCAAGACAATTAAAAGGAATTCTTAAAAAAGAAATAGGAATTCCGATATATAAAATAGAAACCGCGAAAACCGAAGAATTTCAGGGTGCCAAAAACAAGAAGTTTTTGAGCAAAAGTTCTTTTATAGTTAAAGTTGATTTGAAAGTCAGCAAAGTCAGGCCATTTACTGCTTGCTGTGTTGTAAAAAATCTGGATTTTAATGATTATTTTGTTGAACAGATTATTCAATTGCAAGAAAAATTAACAGATACATTTGGTAAAAAAAGAAAAGAAGCTGCCATAGGAATTTATGACTTTGATAAGATAAAATGGCCCATTACATATACTACTTTCAAGCCAGAATCACTATCATTTCAGCCACTAGGAATGTCTGAAATATTAAATTTAAAACAAATTATTGAAAAGCATGAAAAAGGAAAAGAATTTGGGCATTTATTAAAAAACCTTAAAGAATATCCAGTTTTTATCGACGCTGATGAGAAAGTTTTGAGCATGCCCCCAATAATTAATTCTGAATACTCTGGAAAAGTCACTAAAGAAACTAAAAATGTTTTTATTGAAGTTTCTGGATTTGATTTTGAAAAAGTTTCATTTATCTTAAACATAATTGCCTCTGCTTTAGCAGAAAGAAGAGGAACGATTTACTCAGTAGATCTAAAAGGATTAAATAAAACAACTCCTGAATTCAAATCAAAAACCAAAAAAATTAGGATTGAAAATATAAATTCTCTGCTAGGAACAAAATTAACTGCTAGAGAAATAAATGAACTTTTATTTAAACAAAGATTTTATTCAAAACAAGATCAAAAAGATAAAAATTCACTTATTGTAGAAATTCCCTTTTTCAGAAAAGATATTATCCATGAAAATGACATAATTGAAGACATAGCTATAGCTTATGGATATAAAAATCTGCAACCAATTGAACCAAGAATTTATACTACTGGTTCAATTCTTGAAGAAACTTCCATAAGAAATAATATTGCAGAAAAATTAATTGGGCTAGGATTTCAGGAAATTTTATCTTTTGTTTTAACAAATGAAAAAGAGCAATTTGAAAATATGTTTTTAAGTGAAGATAAAAACCTCATTAAGATAAAAAACCCTGTTTCAGAAACATTCACTTGTCTAAGGTCTTCCTTACTTCCATCATTAATGAAATTCTTCTCAAATAATCTAGATAAAGATTTTCCTCAAAAAATCTTTGAACTAGGAAAGATAGTTTTATATGATTCAAAAAAAGAAACAAAAACTCGTGAAGAAAATCACTTATCTATAGCTATTTCACATTCAAAAGCAAATTTCACAGAAATTTTAGAATCCCTAAATTATTTACTAAATAAAAATTTAGTTTCTGATAACTTTAAGGAACACAAAATACAAAATATCAATCAAAATACAAAAAACACTAATCTACAACATACATCTGATTCAACAAAAGAATCAAAAATAGAACTAAAGCCAAAAGACAATCCTTCATTTATTCCAGGAAGATGTGCTGAAGTTTACCTAAATAAAAAATTAATTGGCATTATCGGAGAGATTCATCCTAAAACCCTTTCAAAATGGAAATTGAGGATGCCTGTTGTAGCACTAGAAATTAATCTTGAGAATTAGGTATGTGTGGTAAGTTTTAAGATATTCTTGGTTCACAACGTTGTGAGCTTTAAAGCTCATGAACCAACTAATTAGAATTATTTACACATACCTTTATCCTAAATAGCTCTTCCTCTTATCTTCTTTAACTTCTTGAGCTTTTTTCAAAGAATCAATTATCTCTTTAATGTCTGGCTTAATTTCCTGCCATTTTTTATAAGCTTCTTTAATAAATTCAGCTTCTTTCTTCTCATCATAAACAACATCTAAAGAAATTGCTTTAATCTCTAATTCCACTAAAGTCTCATAATTTTCCCTGATTAATTCCTTGTCTCTACTACTTAAGTTTTTTATAGAATTTAAAATAAAAATAGGCCCCATAACTGGATTTAGAATAGTCTCTAAAAATCTTAAAAATGCCCCAATTTTTTCTCCAACAGCTTTTCTGGTTTCCCTTAATAAAAAGTCAGTTTCATGCTCTTGAACTTTTTCAATTTCAAATTCTTTATTTAATTCAGAAAAACTAGGAAGTTTATATTTTTCTTTTAAAGGCTCATACCTTTTTTTTATCTCATTCAAAACACTTTCTTTCATAATTAAAACTAGTTTATATCTCTTTTAAATATTTGTATGATAAAATTAGAAAGAAAGCCTCTGGTGAGAATTGAACTCACGACCCTTTCCTTTTTGTTTTTGAATACCAAGGAAATGCTCTACCACTGAGCCACAGAGGCATAATTCTCTAAAGAAAAAGGTTTTTTAAACATTATCAAAAGATTATTTTAAAGAAATTAAACATTTTTAAACGACTTGCTGACTGATTCATTCCAAAAACTTGGCAAATCAAAACTAAGCAAACCTTCAAATTCATCACTCCAGACATAAAAATACTTTGACCTATTATCTTCTTGTTTAGTAAAAGAAGGTTTTATCTTTTGATACATCTTTTTTATTGCTGTTCTTTCAAATTCAGATTGCAATAAACTCGGTTCTTTTAACAACAAAACATCAGCTAACCTTAATACATTCAAATCAATCATAGCAGAATTCTGAGAGATTAAAATTAAATTTAAATTTTTATGCCTTGCAATAGCCATTAAACTTCCTAACATTTTATTTGATTTATTTAAAGAATCTCGGGAGGAGTATAATATAGCTCCCTCATCTACCAAAGCAGTTGAATTATTTGGAACATCTTCTAGTTTTTTAGTTTTTTTAATCCAATGAGGCAATTTTGCTTTATCAAAACCAACAACAAAGCATCTTTTCTTATGAGAACACATTAATTTTAATAATGTAAAGCCTAAAGCAGTTTTTCCAGAACCCCTTTTTCCAGTTATCAAAAGAATCAAACTATGTTTAAGAAGCAAATCAAAAAAAACCCCATAATCTCCTTTTACTTTTTCAATTTCCAAAAAAGGATTTCTTGGTTCTATTTCTTCCTTTTTTTTAAATATATCTAAAATCCCCATTTTTCTAGAGTATATCTATTCATTTTATATTTAAAAAGGTATTTGAAAAAACATTTAAACCAATAATAACTTAATTTATTAATAGCCCTGTAGTCTAGCGGTCAAGGATCTGGCCCTCTGAAGGCCGGGACCCAGGTTCGAATCCTGGCAGGGCTATTTCGAAGAAATACAACTGGCAGTACTCAAAATCTTCTGATTTTGTCAACTGGCGGGGCTATTCATGATTCGAACCTTAATTGGTTCGAAAACACCAAGAATATTTTATTCTTGGTGTGCCAAAAATGTTCTCATTTTTGAGCACTGGCAAGGCTATTTTATAGTTAAAAATGAATAAAGAAGTAACTAAGTATATAGAAAAACAAAAGCACCCTCAAAAAGAAATCTGTAAGAAATTAAGAAAAATAGTTCTTAAAATACTTCCAAATATTAATGAAACAATGAAAATGGGTGTTGCGTGGTATGGAAAATACTATGTAGTTAGTCTAAAAGATAGTGTTAATCTTGGATTTTCAGTTAAAGGATTATCAAAAAAAGATATAAGTAATTTTAAAGGAACAGGAACCTTTATGAGACACCTAAAATTCAAAGAAATTAAAGAAATTGATGAAAAGAAAATAATAAAACTCTTAAAATTAGTTAATAAAAAAGCTAAATGTGGTAGCTGTTTTAAATAATAAAAAAATTATATCTGCATTTTTATAAAAACCCCATCACAAACATAGTATTAGGAGAAATCTTAGCTTTTTCTTTTCCTGATTTAATGTCTTTTACACTAAACCATCTTATTTCTTGAATATCTTCGCCTGCTTTTAGATCCTTTTTATTTTTTAACTTAGAAAGCCAATTAAAAAGAACAATTGTCTCTTTTTCATGAGTTGTTGGATTTTTCCACAAAACTTCAACACACAATAATTTTTTAATTTCTATCTTCCCATTAATCTCTTCTTTCACCTTTCTCTTGCATGCTTCTTTGATATCTTCATTTTCCTTAATTCTTCCTCCAGGCAGCTTAAAAAAATCATCGTGTTCATCTTTAGCTAACAAAATTTTCCCTTTTTCAATAATCACAGGTCCTGAAACAAGCATATATTTTCCTTCCATAATTTAATAATAAGTTTAGGTTAATAAATATTCTTAAATAAGAGGTAAGTTGAATAGTCAAATATAGAACATAGAGATTGTTTTAAAAAAATACAACCAAATAACTTACATCTCAAGCCAAAGCGCGAAGTCACCAGCATATTACAAAAATTTAAAAATCTAGCATCCATATCAATTTATGGCAGAAAAAGAAATAGGCGTTGTCACAGACTTTTTTGCAAAAGTTAATGCAGCAGCAATAAAACTAAAATCTCCATTAAAAATTGGAGATAAAATAAAAGTGAAAACAGGTGAAAAAGAAGTAGAGATGACAATAACAAGCATGCAAATAGACAGAAAACCTATAGAAAAAGCAAAAAAGGGCGACGAAGTTGGCATCTTAATGGCTGAACCAGTCCACAAAGGCAACAAAGTCTATAAGTTATAAAAAAAACAAAATGTATTCTGAAAAAAGATTAATTAAAAAAATTAGAGACGGAAGTCTCTTTATTTATCCCACAGATACATTATATGGATTGGGCTGTAATGCTCTAAATAAAAAAGCAGTTCAAAAATTAAAGAAATTGAAAAAAAGAGATTCAAAAAAGCCACTTTCAATTATAGCTCCTTCTAAAAATTGGATTTTAAAGTATACTTTAACAAACAAACCTTTTTTAGATAAATATCTTCCTGGAAAGTACACTTTAATTCTAAAAAAGAAAAATCCTGCTTTTTTAAAATGGATTTCTCAAAATCAGACAATTGGAATTAGAATTCCAAAAAACTCTTTTTCAGATTTAATTAAAAAAGCAAATGTCCCATTTATAACAACATCTGTAAACTTATCAGGAGAAAAACCAGCTACAAAATTTAAAGATATAAATAAGACTTTTCTAAAAAAAGTATATCTCCTTGTTCTAGGAAAAAATCTTTCTGGAAAACCCTCCACAGTAATCCTAGAAAACGGAACTAAATTAAAAAGGTAACCTTTTTAACTTTCTTTTCTTCATATATCTGCGCTCCTGTAGTCTAGAGGCCAAGGATCCGAGCTTCTCGAGCTTGTGACCCGGGTTCGAATCCCGGCAGGAGCATTGAAGAGACTCCGATAAATTTAAATAGTTCGGAGTCTCTTTATTTTCATGAAAATTGATCTCTATAATCATGAGCCAAGATATAATAGTTGGAAAGAGCACGCTTCTAAAAAGGATTATATTGAAGGAAATTTAACAAAAAAGAATTCTGATGTTCTATTGAAATATATTTTTGATATGGAAGTTGGTGCAAATGTTTCTTTGCTTAGTAAAAAGGGTGGAAGGTCGTTTATGAGGCTTAATACAATAAGGACAAGATTAACTCAACTATTTATTATGTTCCAAGAACGGAATATTGCAGATATAACTAAGATAACCGAAAAACAGCTTCAGAATTTCTTTTCAGATATGAGAAATGGAACAATTAAAAACAAATTAGGAGAAAAATACAAATCAACTGCCGATTATGTTAAGACATTCAAGGCTTTCTGGCATTGGTATATGAAAGTAAGCAAAAAGCAAGATAAACAAGTAATAGATATTACAACAGAATTAGATTCGTCCAGAGATGAAAAGCCAAAATGGGTTTATCTTGATGAAGAGCAGATGAAACTGCTTCTTGAGAAATGTGGGCCACGTTATAAGCCTTTCTTGTCATTCCTATACGATTCTGGGGCAAGGGTTACAGAATCATTCTCTTTATTAGTTCAAGATATTCATGAAGAAAAGAACATTGTTTATGTTAATATTAGAGATGAAACCTCAAAAACTTTCGGAAGAAAGATTAAGCTGTTATTATGCGGAAAAGACCTGCTAGAATACATAAAAAGAAGCGAGTTAAAACCAGAAGATAGACTATTCGGATTTAGTCCAGAATATACAAATAGATATTTGGGAGAACTTGCAAAACAATTATTCGGAGAAAAAGTTTCGAAAGCAGGTGCAAAATATACTGACTTATCGATGTATGACTTTAGGCATAATTCTTGCTGTTACTGGATTCAAAGATACAAGAACAATACAGGTTTAATGTTTAGATTTGGCTGGAAAACTGAAAAATATATCTTGTATTATAGTGAATTTCTTGGAATGAGGGATTTAATCTCTCAAGAAGATTTGTATATTGATATTACAAAAACAGAGCTTGAGAAACAGCTTGATGAACAAGGTAAACAAGTAATTTCTCTACAAAATGCTCAAACAGAAATGCAGAAAGAACTAGAGAGAACTAAAAAGAACTTAAAAAAAGAAGCGAAAGAAAATAGGGTGGCAGATGAATTTGTTGCAAACATATTCCGGAATAGACCAGAAATTTTAAGGGCTATTGAAAAGGGCATGGAAAAAGAAAAATTAAAGAAACAAAATAAAAAAATTTAGGATTAAAGTTTAACGATGTTCAAAAAAACAAGGACAAAAGAAATCGAAAAGTCATATTTAACAATAAAGAACAATTTAAATCGATAAGCAAGGTTTCGAAAAGCCTTTAGGCAAGAAACCTTGTGATGATTAAGGTGCTCCAAAATGGAGAACCTGAAAAATTGGGTTTTTCATAATTTTTATAGAATTTATTGAGGATAAAATTTTAGGTGCTTCAAAATGAGGCACCCCACTTATTGGAACTTCCATACTCAAAATGTTGGAATTTCTTCAGTTGATTTTTCGGGTTTTTAGGGGTATTTTGTCAAAAATATCGAATATAAATTTTTTACTGAAGAAATTTCTTCAGTCCACTTATTGGGAATTATCCAATTTTCAGAAATGCTCAAAATGCATAAATTTCTCCACCTGATTTTTCGTGTTTTTTGGTGTCTTTTAGGAGTTTTATCGATGATAAAAATATCTAGTGGAGAAAAATTCTACACCCCACTTATGGGGAATTAACTTACAGGTGTTAATTAACTCGCAGTGAGTTTTTCGGGTTTTTTAGTATATTTTAGCAAAAAGTTCGACGATAAAAAATCTACTGCTAATTGACTCGCAGTCCACTTATTGGGATTTATCCAATTTTAAACACCAGAAATTTGCGTGCTCGCTTCTTCTTTATACTAGAATTATCTTGACCGAACTACCTTGACCATTTCTCCTGATTTTCTCCTGACAAAATAAACTCCCGCCGGAACATTTCTGCTATTTGCATCAAAACCATTCCAATGAAATTCTTGGCTTGATGGAAATAAAGTACTGACTACTTTACCTTCTAGATTGACAACAGAAACATCTTCAGATTGTTGTACTGGCCCTGAAAAACTAATTGAAACATTGCCTTTAGAAGGATTTGGATAAACTAAAGTTCTCTTCTTTTCAGGAACAGGATTTTGTTCTTCTATTCCTGTTGGTTCTTTTATAACATACAAACTATCATTATCATAATCAATGGCATAAACCCTCCCATTTCCAGAAGCTAACCCAGTTACACGCCCGCCTATACGAAGAGTTTTAATAATACTTGTTCCCGTGCTATCCAAGACCATTATATTAGTTCCTGTTGAAGTTTTTCCCACATAAATTAAACCCGTTTCTGAACTTTGAATAAGGCGGGCCGGATTACGGTCACCAGCGTATAATTTTGAAATTATGGAATCCGAACTAGTATTTATTACAAAAATAGATTCAGATTCTACTGTAGCTGTCCCTTCCCACCTAATTCCACATAACAAGTTATTATTGGACATCTCTAAAAAAGAGCTAGGAACATAACCATGTATTAAAGGTAGTTTTTTAATTACAGAATTTGTGGTTCCACTAATGACCTGAATACAGCTTTCTGATGAATCATTTCCAAAAGTATAGTACTTATCAGCACTTTTACAAAAACATCCAATTGGTCTAGAGGTTAATCCAGTCTGAATTGTTTTTATTATTCCATTGTTTTTTAAATCTATAATTTTAACATCCAAATCACCTGGACATTGGGCATACATTTTTTCTTCTGAAGGATTAACAGAAACCTGCCCCGGAGATGTGCATGGAATATAATCTAATAAAGAATCAGTTTGGCAATCAATAATCGAAACCCCACCACGTCCTGAGGTATACAACCGGTTTTTATTTATCCCTAGACAAATAGAATATACCCCATCATCGATTCTAATTTTTTTCTCAAGATTACTGGAGTAATCATAGTTAAATAATGAATCATGAACAAAACCGCAATAAGTCTTATTGTCTGCGCTGTCATAAACTGGACGAGAGGATACTTTTACTCCTAACTTTATCTTTGAAATTATTTTATTGCTGTCACAAGAAAATGTACCAAAATTATACTCGCTAGTCAAACCAAGAGAATTATCTTTTTGATTATAAACAATTCCAATCAAAGGTTTTCCCATATCTGTTGGAAAAACATTCTCTATGTACTGGGCATTTGCTCTGGATGGAAGAAGAGAGCCTAGAAAGATGCCAAGCCCTAGTACAACTGGTGTAAGCAATTTTTTGAGATTCATTCTTCTGTGAAAATGAGAAGGTTCTGAAATTTATATAACTATCGTTCATGGCCCTGCAATGCTATTCCTTCCTTCTTTAACTTAAACGAAAAATATAAAAACTTTAGAGTACTCAAAAGTTATGGGAATAAAGGGCATATTAAGTATCATCTTTGGAATAGCAGCGATAGTTAGTTTTATCATATTTTTAACAAGTTCTCAAGATATCACCAAATTTACAACAGCTATTTGGAGTTGCTTAGTTACAGCAGTTTTAATAGCAGTTCTTTTAGTATGGAATCCTTGGTTAATTGGTAAGAAATAAGTAAAAGTTCAAATCCTTCCTAAGTCCGGCAGGAGCATTATGGTGTTAAGCAAAGCGAAACACCAAGCTACTGACGGTGCAGAAAATATTCATGATTTTCTAGCATCGGCAGGAGCATAAAGCATAGTAAAGAAAAAAGGTAAAAAACTTTCACTTAGATTTTTCTTTCCAATTTATAATATTATCACTAAATAATGATAACATATAGAAAGATTTATAAACAGTTTTTTCTTAAAATAATTGATTAAAAATGCCACATTCACTACCACCAATTAAAATTGGAACATCTCCTTCTGGAACAGCTGTATACATGCACTTTTCAGCTTTTCGAAATCTTAAAAAAATAGTATGTGATGGTCTTGAAATCTCAAGAAGTCTTCATGAACATCAAGAACATGATCTAGTTGTGATGGATGCTCTAATTGAAGACGATTTTTCACCAGTTAGTGGAAATGGGGGTCTTTCAAGAATATGTACTTTTAGCTTACCCCTATATTTATGGAATAAATTTCCTCAAGAGCCCCAAACAATTTCATTTGAGATTCGTGCACAAAAATATATTGGTGGTACGCTAAATGTAGCCCAGAATAGCGTAATTGTAACTGGTTACACTCCAAAAAATAGGGAATATGTTCCACCTAGAGCATAGAAAGATATCTCTAATTATTTTTAAAAGCATATGATTGAGATTATTTTTCCATATCCCAAATAAAAATTTATTCTTTTCATCACAAATCTTATAAAATCCTTATTCTTAGATATAAATGGCAAAAACAAACCACATAGCCATTGTTTTTGATTTTGATCTTACTTTAACTAAAGAAATTTCTGAAGAACCTATCTTTAGATTTTATCATCATAATGGAGAACAATTCTGGCAGCATGTCTTAGATAAACATAATAAATGGAAAGAGGAAATACAAAAAAGAGGAAAACAAGGAATCTTTAACACAGACTCTGTTTTATGTGAAGATACAACCTATACTCATGTCTTAATAGACCATGTAAGAAACAATGAATTTCCAGGTTTAACTTTAAATAGATTAAGGAAATTAGGGAAAGAAATAAAATTCCATAAAGGGGTTCCAGGATTCATGAAAGAATTAAAAACATTTGTTAAAAAAAATAAAGAGTGGCAAAAATATAATATTGATGTTGAATTCTATGTTGTAAGCGCTGGAATTCAAGAAATGATAAGGGGAAGTGTTATTTCTCCTTATTTATCTGGAATCTTTGCAACCCAGTTTTCAGAAGATGAAAAGGGAATAAAAGAAGCCATTCATGTAATTAGCCATACTCAAAAAACAAGATTCTTGCATATGATAAGTAAAGGTCCTGACAAAGGATTAAATGAACATGTTCCTAATAAAGAAAGAAGAATAGACAAAAGAAACTTTATCTATGTTGGTGATGGAGCAACAGACATTCCATGTTTTTCCAATATAAAAGATATGGGTGGAGTAAATCTCGGAGTTTATTATGACAAAAAATCCCTTGAAGCAATGAATGAATTATTAAGGCAAAAAAGAATTCATGCTGTTTATCCTGCTGATTACTCAAAGAATAGTTCAACAATCAAGTATCTAAAAAAAGTAATTGCCCAAATTGCTTATAGGGTTGTTATTGAGAACGAAAGCAGAGTTAAATAAGAAGGATAACCCTGCGGTTCAGTTGTACTAACTTGCTTAGTAGAATTAGATGAAATAGAAAAAGTATTTAAATAGGAATTTCTTTGATAATTTATGAAAAGTATAAACAATTCTAATTTTGCGTACCTCATAGGAAATTTCGCAGCAGATGGCTCTTTCTACAAAACAAAAGGAGGATATCGGTTTGAATTTACCGACGGTTCCCCATATGAAAAAGAACTAAAATATTGTTTAGAGCACATCTTATTTATTAAAAGAATTATTGAAAAATTCTTAGGAAAAGTTTTGCCAAATCCAAGAAAAAGAGGAAATCAGTTTGTTTTGAGTTTTCGCGATAAAAATTTAGCAAATTTATTTAGGAATATTTTTAAATTTCAACCAGGAGACAAATCAAAAATCATAGATATCTCGAGAATATACAAAAATACTAAATACGAAAAAAATTTTTGGATTGGATTTTTAGATGGAGATGGCTCAATTGCGAGAAATTCTAGAAGAATAGCATTGGAATCTATGAGCAAAAAAATAATTGAATCGTTTGCAGAGTATCTAATCCAAAATGAAATATTATTTTCAAAGTATGAATCTAAAAGAGGGGGTGGTGTGTCATATGTCATTTTGATAAGGAGTATCTCGTTTAGAGATTTTTCTAAAAAAATTGGGTTTAGACATCCTCTGAAAACACAATTATTGAAAAATAAATTAAAAGATAAAGATTTTTTTGTCTACAATAAAGTTAATGTGAAAAATGAAAATAAGATTATAGATTATTTTAATATCTTCAACAATACAATTTTTATTGAAAATGGAAAAAAAATATTATTAAAATATGGGTTTAAAAAATATTCAAGAGATAATCTTAAATTAAACGAAGTTTTTTCATTCCTAAAAGAAAGGAATTTGCCAAAAGAGCAAATCTTAAAAGAGATTAACATTTATAGGTTTAAAAAAAGCAAGGGTTCAATTAATTCTGTAAAGCTTCCCTTATATCTTGATAAAAAGGTATTAAAAATAGCAAAGTTTGTTAGAATACGACAAGGAGGAATTTCTTTTTCCAGAAGGTACATAGAATCATTTAATGAGAATTTTGGAGAGATATTGAATATAACCCAAAAGATTTTTGATATTAAACCAACCCATACTTGTAAAAAGGAGCCCATTTTTTGTAGTGGGGTTTTGAAAGACTTTTTTAATTCATTTATAAAAAGAAGTTAAAATTATAAACATTAAATTATTCAACATATCAAGATGAAAGAAAATAACTTGGGACTTAAAATTGGTTTAGAAATACACCAACAATTAGATACTGGCAAGCTTTTCTGTAGATGCCCCCCAATAATCAGGGTTGACAAACCAGATGTTATAATCAAAAGAAAACTTCATGCAGTTGCGGGAGAAAGTGGAAAAATAGATGTTGCTGCTGAACACGAAGCCGGAAAGGATAGATGGTTCACATATGAAGGATATTCCGACACGAATTGTTTGCTCGAATATGACGAATGCCCACCACATGAAATAGAAAAGAAAGCTTTAAAAATCGCGATTCAAATCGCTTTATTTCTCAACATGAAAATTTTCCCCATAACTCAAGTAATGAGAAAAACAGTAATTGATGGGAGTAATACAGCTGGATTTCAAAGAACTTTGTTAATTGCTCAAAACGGTTTTCTTGAAATTGAAACAAAAAAAGGAAAGAAAAAAATTGGGATTCAAAGTTTATGTCTCGAAGAAGATGCAGCAAGAATAATTGAAAAAAATGAAAAAGAAACAATTTACAGACTGGACAGATTAGGAATTCCCTTGATTGAAATAGCAACTTCACCAGATATCTCAACACCAGAAGAAGCAAAACAGGTTGCTTTAAAACTAGGAGAAATCTTAAGAGCTTGCAAAGTCAAGCGAGGAATAGGGACTATAAGACAAGATGTAAACATGTCTATAGACAAGACAAAATGGACAAGATTTGAAATCAAGGGGGTTCAAGAGCCTTCATTAATAGAACAAACTATTTATCATGAAATTTCTAGACAACTCGCTCTTCTCAAGGAAAACCAAAAACTTGTGCCAGAAGTAAGAAAAGCAAATCCAGGTGGGACAACTTCATTTCTTAGACCATTGCCAGGTTCTTCAAGAATGTATCCTGAAACAGATTTGCCTTTAATTAAAATTTCAAATGAATTAATTAAAGAAGCTAAAAAAGAACTTCCAAGATTAAAAGAAGAAATTTCTCTAGAATTAAAAGAACAAGGTCTTAATCCAGAATTAACCAAACTAATTTTACAAGAAAATAAACTCCAGGAATTTAAAGCCCTTATTAAATTAGCTGACAAGCCGAATTTAGCAGCGAAACTTCTTGTTTTATTGCCTAAGGAAATCTCAAGCCATGAAAAAATCGACATTAAAAAAGTAAATGACAAGTTATCTTTAGACATCATTGAAACTATTTTTCAAGCAATAATAAAAAACAAGATTCCTGAATCTTCAGCTAAACAGATCATGATGGACATTATCAAAGGCCAAGATATCTCAGAAATTTTAAAGACAGTCTCTAATCAGTCATCTTCACTTACAGACCTTGAAAAAAGCATCCAAGAAATAATCAAAGAAAAACCAAATCTTTCATTAAATGCCTATATGGGTTTAGTTATGCAAAAATTCAAAGGAAAAATTGATGCAGGCAAAGTTTTAGACATATTAAAGAAATATATTAAATAAATTCACTTCACACTTCGTTTGACCTGTATGTTTAATGAAACAAACTGAAAATTGTCCTTTTACTTACATCTTCTAAACTCAAAAACCAAATTCTTTTAAATACCATATTCTTAATTAATTATTAAAAAAGAGGAAAGATGAAAGAAGCAAATCCCAAGTTTAAACTTTCTGAGCATGACAGGAAGTTCATTAAAGCAGCATGGATGCATCAAGATAAAGTATATGTCTTATGCATCCCAAAACATGTAACCATATTAACAAAACAATTTTCTAAAAAATTTAATATTGCTAAAGAAAATGTAAGAATCGGAACTATTGAAGACCTAGTCAAAGAAATTATTCAGCATAATACCCGAGTTATCATATCTGTTAGAGATGGAAGACCAATCTATGATCCATTAAGAATCTTGCATTCTCTAAAGAAAAATATCCAGAAAGGATTAATGACTGGAACAAAAGAAGGAATTCTTAGAAAATTTATGTTAATCAAAGATCATATTAAAGAAATTGAAAAAATAAAAGAGAGACTTTTTGATAATATCTACATTTCAACAATAGATGCTAGCCAAACAGCCCTAATTTTAAAAGGCCACATAGCACTAATTCCAAGAATAATTCCTATTAAGATAAAAAAACTTATCAATAAAGGTTTAGAAAGATCAGATATAATAAATGCAATTGAAATAATTGAAACCTATAAATTATATGAACATCAAAGAATTGTCCTGCCCCCAGGAAAAAAACTTGATGAGTTTGCAAAAAAAGCAGAGCTTTTTAGAGAAGCTGTTAAAAAAATGACATGAGGTAATAAAAATAATTCAATTAGGTTCGCAACGTGCTTGAAAATCATGAGATTTTCGGCACACCAAAAAGCTATGCTTTTTAGTGTTGTGCATAGAGTTTTGATGTCCTAAAAAATCAAAAGATTTTTGGGACACAAGAAATTTCCGAATTTCCTCGTGCACCGAACCTACAAATCAAACTAAAATTATCAACTTACAGAAATAAGATGAAAAAAATAAACAAAAAGATTATTGAAAAGCACTTAAAACCCTTGCAAAGTTTTAAGTCAGTAATAGAATCTATCTACATTTATGGTTCAGCTGTTACAAAAAATAATGCAAATGATATTGATACTCTTATTGTTATAAATGATTCTTCAGAAGTCAAAAAAAATGTTTTAGATGACATTGAACAAACTTGTGGATTAATTGAAGATGAAGCAAAAAGACAAGGACTAATTTTTCATTTCCAGCCATTAAGAATGCTTTCAAGATGGTGGTATCTAGTTTTAGAAGGTGAACCCTGGATTTTAAACTCATTAAAAGAAGTTTTAATTATTTATGATAAAAAAGGCATTGTTTCTGAAGTCTCAACCCTAATCAAAAACGAGAATGTCTATAAAAAAGAAGAAAGAGCTGAAAAATTAATAGAAAGATCTGATATTTATTTACATAAAAACAGGCAATCATTATTAAACAGCTTAACAATCTTATCAGATGCAGCTACAGAAGCTGCTCAAATCTTATTATTATTTGATAATAAGTTTATCTTAAATAAAAAAAGAATTATAGAAGAATTAGAAAAGAACTACACAAAAAAAATAAGCCCAGAGATAATAGGCAATTACAAAGAAATAGTTGACCTAGAAGAAAAAATGGAAAAAGGTTCTTTAAGTGAGTTTTCAGCTGAAAACCTAGATTATTATCTAGATAAAGTAAAAAGATTCATTGGAAAAGTTGAAACTATGTTAGCTAAGAAATAAAAAGTAAAGATTTAAATACTATTGTTATAATAGTAACAATATGGTTAAAAAAGGAACGATATGGGCCGATTTAGAACCATTCATTAATTCGAGAGAGTTTTTGCATTTAGCAGATTTATCCCGAAAATTAAAAAAACCCCACCCCACACTTAGGAAACATTTACTTTTTTTTGAAAAACAAGGAATTCTAACAAAAGAAATCAAAGGAAGATTAACATTATACAAATTAAATTTTTCAAATCCCCTTATTATAGATTACATTTCTCTTGCTGAAAAAGAAAAATTATTAGAAAAATGTAAAAATAATTTGGTATTAAAAGAATTAGTAGATTTCTTACATAAAACCCTAGATGAAGAAAATAAAGCACTTATATTTGGTTCTTCTACAGAAAATATCAAAAATGCAAATGATATAGACTTAATAATAACCGGAAAAATAAAATTCAAGGAAAAAATCAAAGATTTTGAAAAAAAATTTGGTTTAGAAATTCATTTGATTAATGTTGAAAACTTAAAAGGCATAAATGAAGCATTAAAAAAAGAAATAATTAAAAAACATTTAATAGTACAAGGCAGCGAGGAGATAATAAAATGGTTGATATAAACTGGTGTAAGGAACAATCAAGAGGAATACGACTAATTGAACCAAATAATAATTTATGCAAAGAGTATATTGAAAGTGCAGAAGAAACTCTTTCTATTCTTAAAGATCTTGAAAATAAATCCAATATGTGGCTTGCAACAACGAAATACTATTGCGAATATTTTATGATTTATGCATTACTAATGAAAATTGGAGTAAAATGCGAAATTCATGATTGCACAATAGAATTATGCAAAATTTTAGAAAAAGAAAAGATTTTACCAAAAGATTATTATTTAAAGTTGGAAAAAGATAAAAAACTGAGAATAGACAACCAGTATTATTTAAAAAACATATATGTTAAAATAGATTTTCAAGAATTAGTTGATTTTGTTTTGTCAATAAAAAACATTATAAACTCTCTAACTTTAGAAAGGATAAATAAAATAAGGGAAATTATCAAAAATCAAAATGAAAATGAGCAAAGATAATATGGAACGAACATACATAAAAGAAATAAAAAAAGGTCAAGTTTTCATTGAAGGATGGGTTCATGAAATCAGAGACTTAGCAAAAATAAAATTTGTTCTTCTTAGAGATATGACCGGAATTATTCAATGTATTATAAAAGATGAAAAATTAATGAAAAAATTCTCTGATTTATCAATAGAAAGCGTTATCTCAATTACAGGAGAAGCTAAACAAGCTAATGTCAAAAGCCCAGAAGTTTCCTTGAATAATATTGAAATAGAAGTTAAAGATTTTGAGATAATAAGCAAAGCTGAAAAACTCCCAATAAACATTCATGACAAAGATATTGAAACAGGTTTTGCAAAAAGGTTAGATTATCGATTCTTAGATTTTCATACAAAAAGAACGCAGGCTATTTTCAAAATACAAACTGAAATAGCAAATGCCTTTAGAGAATTTTTCTATAATAAAGGATATATGGAAATTCAACCCCCTTGTATTATTTCAGCTGCTTCTGAAGGTGGCACAGAATTATTTCCTGTTCAATATTTTGAAAAAAAAGCTTATCTTGCTCAATCTCCACAATTATACAAACAAATGCTAGCCTGTTCAATTGAAAAAACATTTACAATAACCCCTATTTGGAGAGCTGAAAAACATAATACCACAAGGCATATTAATGAAATCAGACAAATGGATATTGAAGTTGCTTTCATGAATCAAGAACAAGTTATGAAAGAACAAGAACTTGCTGTTCAGCATATCATAAAAAGAGTTTTAGAAAAATGTCCTGAAGAATTAAAAACTTTAAATGTGAAATTAAAAGTCCCTAAAGCAATTTATCTTTCTTATGAAGAATCAATTAAAAAAGTTAAAGGCAAAGTAGGAGAAGATTTCACCCCAGAACAAGAAAAGATTTTATGTGACCAATATCATGATTCAATTGTTTTTACACATTCTTGGCCCTCATCAATAAAACCTTTCTATATCATGCCAAAAGATGAAGATCCAAACTCTAAGGAAAGCTGTGGTTTTGATTCATTATATGGTGGAATTGAAATATCTTCAGGCGGACAAAGAATTCATCTCCCAGAATTATTAGCAAAAAGAATAAAAGCAAAAGGACTAAACCCAAAAAACTTCAAAGATTATATTGACAGTTTTAGATACGGCGCCCCCTATCATAGTGGTTGGAGCATTGGATTAGAAAGATTAACCCAAGCTATCTGCAATCTAAACAATATCAAAGAAGCAACAATGTTTCCTCGAGACAGAGATAGACTAACGCCTTAAAGATGATAGGCTTTCTTTTTTTTAGCATAACCATACATTTTACAAAATAGAAAGGTTTAAATATATTGTTAGATATAACAATATATGTCTAATAATAACAATACACTATTCTGCTTTAGGTGTTACCACACATGGAAAAAAAGAAAATTGCCTAATCCAAAATCTTGTCCAAGATGCAGAAGTCCTTATTGGAATAAACCTAGAAAGAGAGTATCAAAAGGGACTGTACTAAAAATGAAAGAGATGATAGTTGGCATACATAACAAGATAATCGAACTAAGTGGAGGAGAAAAAGGAATTAGAGATGATGGAGGGATATATAATTCAACATATAAATTGTTAAACCACCAATACAGAAATCAAAGAAGACCAACAAGTATCGGGGCTTTCGCACTTGATGAATTTGCAAAAAGGCACTATTTTATAGATGGTAACAAAAGGACAGCTTATGCTATCGCCAAGATTTTCATGTTAATTAACAAATGCCATTTAAAGATTCAGTATAGAGAAGCAACAAATTTTATTTTAGAGGTTGCTAAATTTGATACCAAAATAAATTTTGAAGAAATTAAAAAGTGGTTGGACAACCAGTGCGAGATTATTGAAGAAAAAGATGTAGAAAATTATTTAAATAAAACATTTGTAAATATCACGCTAGGAGATGAAGAAAATGGGAAACCTTAAATTAACTAAAAAAACTGTCTATGAAATCTCTAAAGGTGACAAAAAGATTTTGGAACTTGTAAGAATTGCTAAAGAAATTGTTTTAAAAGAAGACGAAGTCTTGTTCAAAGAATTGGCAAAGCACTAGAAATATTTATTGTTCCAGAATAATCATACTTTACTTCAGTCTAATCGCTTCCAAATTTCTCGGCACAATTGTCTCGATTTTATTCAACTTGTATATACTCGAAGCCAAGTCCAAAGCCTTAGATTGCTCACCATGATTGACAATTATTCTCCTTGGCATTGGAGTTACAGTATTTACAAAATTAATTAATTCAGTTCTTCCTGCATGTCCTGTCAAGCCATCCATTGTATAAATATTTAAATTAATTGGAATTAATTCTTCAGAATCTTCTGGCCTAAATTCTTTTGCTCCTTCTTGGACATATCTTCCTAATGAACCAGGCCCAAGATAAGAAACAAAAATAACTGCATTTTTCTTTCCCTCTGCAAAATTCTTAAAATACTCAACAGAAGCTCCTCCAACTAGCATCCCACTAGTTGCTAAAATTAAACATGGTCCGCCTTCAATAACTTTTTTTCTTTCTTCAGGACTTCCAACTCTTTTAAATAATTCAGGATTAAATGGATTTTCATCTTGAAAAACTCTTGTTCTTAAACTAGATGCTAAAAATTCAGGATAAGCAGTATGAATAGCAGTAATATCCCAAACCATTCCATCAACATAAATCGGAACATCTGGAATTAATCCTTCTTTAACAGCATTCTCAACAATCATCATCATTTCCTGGGCTCTTCCTACTCCTAATACTGGAACAAGAACTTTTCCTTTATCTTCAATTGTTTTCTTAACAGCACTTATAAATTCATCTTCAGCTTGTTTTCTGGTTGGTAAAATATTTTCTTTTCCACCATAAGTGCTTTCAATGATTAAAGTTTCTAATCTTGGAAACCTGAACATTGCAGGATCTAAAACCCTTGACTTAATAAATTTAAAATCAGCAGTATATAACAGGTTATGCAAGCCATTTCCAATATTAAGATGAATCATTGAACTTCCCAAAGCATGTCCAGCATTATATAATGTTAATCTAATATCTGGAGTTATGTCAGTAACTTCATTATAATTTAAATCAATAGAATGTTTGACCATCATCTTAACATCAGCTGCCCCAAATAATGGAGCAGAAGCTTTTTTGTAAGCTACTCCAATAAAATCTAAAGCTAGTAAAGCAGATATATCTCTTGTTGGTGCAGTCATGTAACAAGGACCTCTATATCCTAACTTATATAAATAAGGCAAGAAACCAGAATGATCTAAATGAGCATGGCTTATAATAACAGCATCAATTCTATTTATATCAACTTCAGGTGCATTTAAATAAGGAAATTTATCTGAATTATGGGCTGCAATATCCACGCCACAATCTAATAAAATCCTTGATTCAGGAGTTTGGATAAAAAAACAGCTTCTTCCAACTTGTCTTCCTGCTCCTAACACAGAAACTCTGACCCATTCTTCTTTTTTTTCAGGGTTCCATTCTTTATAGATTCTTTTTCCAATGGAGTTTAAGAATTTTTTTCTATAAGCTTCTTTGACAAATAAAGTATGTCTAATAGCTTCAGTAATTTTGCTTTGAATAGCAGGCGTCCTAACAGTTTGAGGAATCCAAAAAGTTTTTTCTTTGATTGTTCTTAAAATTTCTCCCCCCCTTCCTATAGCAATTCCAGGTCTTTTAACTTCAAGAACAACAATTCCTCTTTCATCATCAAATAAAATATTCTGAATTTCAGCTTCTTGAGGAACTGTCTCCTTTATAAGCTTCTCAGTAGCTTCCTTATCCATTAAAATGCCTTCAGAAGCTCTTAATTCAACTCTTTTCTTTATCTTATTAACAACATCTCTTATTTGCTGTTCTCCTCCATTAAAAAATTCCTTGTCAGAAGTATAAACTACTATATTTGCTCCTTCAAAATTCGCATTATCAATAACCTTTTCAGGTAAATGACTTAAAATTGTTTTTAAAATGTCTGCCATGTTTATCTGTATGTTATATTAATCGTAATCATGAAAAATGTGTGCCACCCCACCTTAAAAAGTGGAGTTTGCAAGGGAACACATTTTTGTGATGCCAAAAACAGAAAACATTCATTCACATAATAAATTATGTGGTTTTCTGTTTTTTAGCATAACAAATTTCCTTTTTCAGTGCCAAAATGATTACTAATCAAGGCACAACATTGTGAAAAAGTTTTATTTTAATTTAATACATCAAAATTTTTCATATCTAATCTACTCTTAAAAATCTACTTTCTCGGAACTAAAACATGTTTAACTTCTTCTTCTACTACTTTTCTAGCTCCATTTTTGTCAATAACAACAACATCAATTCCTTCTCCAGATCCTGTATCTCTCTGCATAGAGGCATTTACTGTTCTTACAGCTAGTTTAATTCCTTCTTCTGTTGATAAATTTTCTTTCCAAGAATCTTCTAAAACACCATAAGCTACAATCATTCCTGAACCATCTGCAAGATAATTTTTATGCTCTATAACAGATCCATCTGGATCAACACCATAAAGCCAAAATCCCTTGCCATCCATTCCGCCAACTAAAAATCCAGTTATAGCTATAACAGGAGAATATCTTCTTATTGCTTCATATGCAATCATCCCATACAAGTTAGCTACTTCCTTAACAGTTGGCTCGGTTTTGCTTCTTAATTTTTTAATTTTAAGTTCAGATTTAGTTAATTTTAAAGTATATTGTATATCAGAAACATTTCCAGCTGTTGTAACAGCCATTCTGTCATTTATCAGATAAACCTTGTCAGCTTTTTTATGTGCAACAAATAAAGGCATTCCTCCGCCGCCTAAAGTCATTCTCTTATCAGTAGCCATAATAACTGCCTCCTTGCACATAATACCAATAGTAGTAGTGCCAGTTTTCTTCATATGTTTTTTAATATCTTCATCAGTCATTTTATTTACCTCAGAACAAACACCCATTTATACAATTTTAACTAGTTTTGGTTTATAAATGTTTTGATAAGCAATGAATTATAAATCAAATTCCTCTGGTCCGAATTTAAGAAGTATCTTCTTAATCTTATTGATAGTCTCTTGCTGATCTTTTTTGTCAGACATTCTCACAAACCTTATTAATAAACCAGTTAATTTCGATTTATCCATTATCCTTATTTTATGTCCATCTGTAATAAAATAAAATCTGAAGTTCTTGTATTTTAGTTCTTTTATTACAATTCCAGCTACATTCCCTAATGGTTTTCCCTTATGTGGGTTTTCCTTTAAAGAATACATAAGCCCGAATATTATCCTAGACTCTTCTTTGAATTTTTTTAGAATTTCGTCTTTTAGTGTTTCTAAAATGCTTACTTCGGCCATTTTTTATTCGCCTCTTTTATAGCATCTTTGATAGGTATAAACTTCTCTGAGGACATCAAAAAGAGCCTTAGTTGCTCCTTTACTGCTAAAGAATAAATCCTTTTAAGAATAATGTCATAGCTTTCTCCTTTCATTCCAAAAGATAAGAGTTTATCTCTTGTTTCTTTACTTAACTGAATTGTTGTGGTTTCCATTTTATTTTTTAGTCTTAACAAACTTCTATTTTTTAATTACTTTTTAACTACCCATAATTACTATAACAACTATAAGTACCATAGTTTAAAAACTTTTCTATAATCTATTAATACAATCTTAGGATTTTTAATTATGTTGTCTCTAGTCAATAGTGAAAAACACAAGATTTATAAACTTTGAAAACTTAATAATATTGATTAAAATGGATTATATCAAAACCACAATAGACGGATTAGGGGATGCACATCGTAACCTGATTAAGGGATCACATGTCAAAGTCCAAACTGGTAAAGATGAAATATTAGAACTTAATTTTATAACTGCTCAATGGCTCTATCAAATGTCCCAAGGCCCAGTAAACACTAAACATTTAAGTGTTGATGAAAAAGCATGGATTGCAGGACTAGCTTCTCAAGGATTAATAATTGAAGATGGCAACCAATATTCTGGGGTTTATATTGCAACAAACAAAGCAAGAAACGCATCCTATAGCATAGCTCCATTATATTCAGATGGAACTCGTTATGGTACAATGGCTGGAAAAAGACCAGAACTTACAATTGAAGAAAGATTAGGTATAAACTACAGTGGAAAGAATCCAAAACAATGTAAAGATGTAGATGCTGCCCGGTTTGGCGCAGATATTAATGATTTTAATGAAATTCCAAAAGATCTAGAACTTTGTCTAGACCTTTCATAAAATTTTTTTATTTTCTACTTTTTCTATTTTAAATTCAGTTTAACAAATAAAATTCTAATTAAAAAATCCCCTTGGGCGGAATCGAACCGCCGGTCCCTCGGGTTTTGTCCGAGAATGAGCAAATGCTGATTCTCCTTACATTAAGTAAAGGTCTACAGCCGAGTGCTCTAGCCGCTGAGCTACAAGGGGAATACTTTTCAAAAGATATATTGTTTTTTAAGCCTTTCTCTCTCACGTAATTTTGCCCCTACATCTTAGAAACCGGCGGCCGATTTATATGTTTTAATATACTATATTGTAGTATATAAGTTAGAGAAATCAAGATCCCAAGATGTTTTCAAGGAATTTTTTAGAAATCTTTATAAACTTCAAATAGTACCTATTTCATAGTGATTACAAAGAGATGGTAAGAGAGTGATTCATTTAAGATGAACTCAAAAAAACCATTAAGATTAAATAAAACAAGAATTGTTTTTAGTGTAGTTTTAGTAGCATTTGTTCTATCTTTAACAGTTTTCTTGTTTTTCAATTCTCAAGGCAAAGAAATACCTTTATTAAAATTTCCAGAATTAGGATCAGTTTTTGACAAACCAAGTCCTTCAGATTATGTAGAAGAACAAAATATTCGCGTATATTCAGATAGGATTGTTATTTTTGTTGATAATGCTTCTATTTCAAGATATGCTTCAACAAAAAGTATGGATCCTGTTCTAGATTCAACTGCAAATGGCATTGAAATTCCAGTATCTAATAAAAATCAAATCCATATTGGGGATATAATCGCTTACGAGCTAGATAATGGGCTAATTGTCCATAGAGTTATTGATATTGGCTCTGATAAAGATGGATGGTATTGCATAACAAAAGGTGACAACAATTCTTCACAAGACAACAAGGTAAGGTTTGAACAAATTAAGTTCTTGACAATTGGAATAATTTACTAGTAAGTGTAATTAAGTTTAGGATTCTTAAAAGCCTCATATGTTTTCAATGTTTTTCAGCAAAATTCCAATCCATTAGTATCATATTTAGAAACATAAATAATCTTTAGAATATACACATACCTCTGCCCTGCAAAGAATAATTAATTTCCAATAAACTTAAATCTTGGAACTTTCTCTCTATTAACTTCAACTTTTTCAAGAAACATCTCTTTAGGCCTGACCCAGATTTCTCCGTCATGTCTGTAAACCACAAATTCTTCCAGAGTTTCAGAATGTTTTCCAACTCCGATCACTTCATAGAACTTTCCCTTGTAATGTAAGTATCTTCCAGGTTTGACTTCTTCTGTCATATTTCTCTATATCTTAATAACATTAAATACTTTTGGTTTGCAACGTCGTGAATTTGAAAATTCACTAAACCACTAAATAAAATCAGTTAACAACTTACAAGATTATATTCCAAAAATCAATTTTAAAAACAAAAATACAAAAAATCCAGCTAATGCTCCAACACTTAAGAAAGGCATTGCCGGATAAGCCTTATCTTTAGCAGTAAATAGCAAATAAGCTAATGATGCTAATATGAAAAATAAAGTGATAAAATACCCTAATAAGCCATAAGCTAAGAAAATTGCTCCTAAAAATAACATTGGAATTGCAACATCTCCACCGCCTAAAGCAGCAACCCTAACTTTTATCTTATCCAATTTTGATTCAGCTAATTTTTTATTTTTAGCTTTTTTCAACATTATTTTAGCTGCTTGAACCTTAACTCTATCTTGTTTTCTAATGTAAGGAATAAAAAATCCTGCAAAAATCTTAACATGCTGGATCTGGAATTTTGCTAGATTAACCATATAATTTGATCTCCAGACAGCAACAATATCATAAATCGAAATAGCTAATAATAAAGCAGTTGCAGTTACAATATTCAAAATAGGAAGTAAAACAATTGCAAAACCCGGATAAACAAACAACTCACTTATATTATGAACTAAAAATTGTCTCTTGAAAACTTTAAAAAGCATTATAACAAAAGCCAGAGGAACAGCAATAACTTCAGCTAAAGAAATTTTTATTCCAAAGATTTTTACTAAATCAACCCCTATAAAAGGATATAACAATAAAGTAAATGCAATAGATAAACATAAGAAAATAACTAAAGCAAACCACCCTTTTAAAACAGGAACAATTCCAATTTTTGCTAAGATAAAAAAGAGTACTATCCCCAGTACTATCGCAATCAGCACATTAATAATTATTTTAGCCATATCAATTGGATTATTTGTTTCAATAGGCGGAGGTGTAAATTGGATTATAGTAACATTTGGCTGTTCAGGCAGAGAAATATTTTTCTGAATAGATTCATTAACAAGTTTCTCATGAGTTTTGCCAAAATAATGATCATAAGATGTTATTACAGCTAACCCAATTAGTTGAGAGATTAAAAAAGCTACAATTAAGATAATAGTTAATTTTAGTGAATGTTTCATTTTCTTTTTATGAATCTCTTTTAAATTTATATCTTATTAACAACAAAGCGCAGGATATTATTTAAAGCGCAAAATTTCTCTATGTTCTAATTGCAATTATACAGAGATATCAAGAAACCTTTATAAAATGTTTCTTCTTAATGATTAAATGAAAAAAGAAGTTCATGTAACGCCCTATGAAGTTGAAGGAACATTAAATGAAGAGGATTATATAAAACTTGCAAAAGAATTTGGAATTCATCCCCTAAACCAACAGATTCTTGATAGAATAAAGAAACATACTAAGGAATTGCATTTTATGTTAACAAGAGGTGTTTTTTTTGCTCATCGCGATTTAGACTGGCTTTTAAATGAATATGAAAAAGGAAATAAATTTTTTCTTTATACTGGAAGAGGAGTTTCAGGCAAAACACACATAGGCCACTTAATTCCATGGGTTTTTGCAAAATGGCTTCAAGACAAATTTGGCTGTGAATTCTGGTTCCAATTTCCAGATGATGAAAAATTCATGTTTAAATCTGATTTAAGTTTTGAAGAAGTCCAGAAATACACTTATGAAAATATGCTAGATGTTATTGCATTAGGTTTAGATCCTAAGAAAACTCATTTCTTGATTGACACAAAACATGCCTCATTATTATATCCCGAAGCAATTAAAGTAGCTAAAAAAATTACATTTTCAACAGTTAAAGCTGTATTTGGATTTACAAATGAAACTAATATTGGAAGCATTTTCTACACAAGCATGCAGACAGTTCCAGCTTTCCTTCCTTCTGTCTTAGCTAAGAAAAATATTCCTTGTTTAATCCCCTTGGGCGTTGATCAAGACCCTCATTTTAGAATAACTCGGGATATATTGCCAAAATTAGGTTTTTATAAACCAGCAATAATGCATGCAAAATTTCTTTCAGGACTTAAAACCTATGGCGGAAAAATGTCAACACGAGATCCTGATTCAACAATTTGGACTACTGATACGCCAGAAGAAGTTAAGAAAAAAATTAATAAATATGCTTTTTCAGGAGGACAAGCA
>CAZCMN010000013.1:0-29288 GCA_964500015.1 Candidatus Woesearchaeota archaeon
TCAGAAAGAGCATCACTTAGGAAACTCCACACTTTAGTGTGGAGAGGACGTCATCTTCTTTGGGATAAATTAAAAGAGATATAAAAACATTTAAAAACCAATTCTCTTTGAATAAAACATGACAGATTACAAGTGCTTTTTTTGTGGAAAAACTGTAAGTGACAGGGCTTTGAAAAGTAGATTTTCCTGTCCTAATTGCGGGGCAAGAGTTTTCTTTAAACCAAGAACAGCAATTAAGAAAATTAAAGCAATCTAAATTAAATTTAAGGAAATTTTTAGCATGGAAGAAAAAGAAAAAAATTTTGAAGAATTACAAATGATTGAGCAAGCAGCCCAGAATTTATTATTGCAAAAGCAACTTTTTCAAGTTGAATTAAACGAAACACATAATGCTCTAGAGAGTTTAAAAGATGTTAAGGGAGATGTTTTCAAGATTGTTGGAAATTTAATGTTTAAGGCAGAAAAAGAAACTCTAAAAAAAGAATTAGAACATAAATCAAAATTACTTGAATTGAGATTACAAGCTATTGAAAAACAAGAAGACGATTTGAATAAAAGAGGTTTAAAAATTAGGGGAGAAATTTTGGCAAAAAAGTAAAAAAGTAGCGGATATAACACATATAAAGTAATGACAAAAAGTTTATAAAGAAAACTATTTTCTACAAAGAATACTAGAAAACAAGAAACCCTGTTTTTTAGCATGCTAAAACCATCAAAAATTAAAAATTTTTGTGGCGCCAAAAGTAGAGATATTTTTGAGCGAATCAGAAGATTTTTGGCATGCAGAAAAAGTTTTCTTTTTCTAGCATAATAATAAAAGGAGATAAAAAAATGGCATCATTTTTTAAAAAATTGTTTGGTGAAAGCGCTGAAGAAACTTCAGATTATATTGAAGTAGATGTTGGCAGAGATGTTCCTAAGAAAGGAAAGATTCTTTTGAGGCCTTTTGTACTAAGAACTTTTGAAGACACGAATAGGGTTTTAGAAGTTTTGAGAGAAGGAAGTACAATTGCTTTAATAGATATAAAGCCCCTTAAGAGCAAGGATGTGGTTGAGTTGAAGAGATCAATTTCCAAACTTAAGAAGACTGTCGATGCATTGGAAGGGAATATTGCGGGATTTGGTGAAAACATAATTCTTGTGACACCACCTTTTGTTGATATTTTCAAGCCAGGCGTTCCAGCTCCAAAAGTTGAACCTGTATCTGAAATGTAGGATGGAAAAAGTCTTTGTCAAGGCAGCCTATGATAGACCTTTCACTATTTCTAATAGCCTTAAGGCTCAGTTTGAGAAAATTTCAGACAAGATTGGATTGATTTCTACTGTTCAGTTTTCTAATCTTTTGCCAATAATTAAAAAACAACTTGAAGGATTAGGAAAACAAGTTTATCTTTCTGGAGATGGCACCATTCTAGGATGTAATTCCCTAAACGCTAAAAAAATTTATAATAAAGTAGATGCTTTTCTTTATGTTGGGGACGGAAAATTTCATCCTTTACAGATCGCTCTGCAGCTTGAGGGAAAGAAGAAGATTTATTTATTAAATCCTAAAGCAGAAAAGATTAATGAATTAGATTGGAAAGAAGTCGAGGCATTTAAAGTTAGAAAAAAGGTTGCAAAAATTAAGGCATTATCTTCTGAAAAATTAGGATTATTAGTTTCTGTAAAACCTGGACAATGTAATCTTTTAAAAGCCTTGAAATTTAAAGAAAAGTTTGATAGTCAGAATAAAAAAGTTTACATATTTTTATTTGATAATTTTGATGAAAATCAAACTGAGAATTGGAATAAATTAACTTATGTTAATACTGCTTGTCCTGGATTAGCTTTAGATAAAAAGTTTGCTAATTTGAAAGATTTAGAATACTAATAGGGTAGGTTTAAACCTTCTAGATGATTGGGGGGCATTAATTTTCTCTTTCTGTCATAATTTGGTCTTGGACCTGGGTTTCCTCGATGACCAAAGTATAGATTTCCGAAGTTATCAACATATGCCTGTTGCGGTTGCAGCATAGTCTTAATTTCTTCTTCTTTTATTGCAAGTCGATTATATTGGGTTCTAGAAAGAGTTAGAGTATTTTGAGTAAGTTGATCTTTATAGACTGGTTGGCAAGAATTTGGTTTAATAGCAGGTTGTGTTGTGTTCAATGCAGCAATCAAAAGTAATCCTGAAGTCATTTTGTTTTCAACTATGCTTTTAATCTAATTGGTTGGATTTTTACTTTATAAATTTAACCCCTTAGATCTTCGATTCTTATGATATGCCAGCCAAATTGTGTCTTGCATAAAACAATATCTCCTTTCTTGTTATCAAAAACAGCTTTTTCAAATTCTTTGACCATTTGTCCTCTTCCAAATTCATCTAGTGAACCTCCGCGTTTTTTTGAAGGACATAAGGAAAATTGTTCTGCCATTTCGCTAAAAAGTTTATTAGACTTTTGGTGCGCCGAAAATTGTCCATGCTCAAGAATAGGAGTATTCTTGGGCACACCAAAAAGCAAAGCTTTTTTAGTGTTTTCGTGCGTTGAGAATGATTCTCCATTTTTTATTTTAGCTAAAATCTCTTTTGCTTGTTCTTCTGTTTTCACAAGAATATGACTTGCACGAGCTTTGTTTGCCATATTTTTTATAAAAACGATAAGGATTTAAATGCTTGTTTTTTATTGAATTGATGTACAAAGAAGAGAAAAAGATAGATAATACAATCACTTCAGGAGTCAGAAGATGGTTGCTGAAAAAATATGCTAGGAAGGTTTCTAAATTATTTCATCCTACAACACTGAATGTTATAGGGTTGATAGGATTTGTTTTTGCAGGAATTTGTTTTGCTCTTTCTAGTTCTAATCGATTTTGGTTAATTGGTGCTGCTTTCGGAGTTTTAGTTCATTTGATTACAGATGAATTTGATGGAGAAGTAGCAAGAATAAGAAAAGTAACTAGTGAGCATGGATATTATATGGACCATATGCTTGATATGATTGGAATTTTGTTTGTGTTTGTTGGACTTGGAATTTCTCCTTTAATGCATATTTCTGTAGCATTTGGTATAGTTATCCTGTATTATATAATGTCAATTAGTGTTTTTTTGACAACTTATGTTGTTGGAAATTTTCAAATTTCTTTTGTTAAGATGGGACCAAGAGAGATAAGACTACTTATCGCCTTATTTGCTCTTCTTTCATTAATAAATTACCCAACAGTTTTATTTAATTCTGGAATTAGGTGGATTGGGAAAGTTACTTTATATGATTTGGCAGGGTTTGTTTGTTTATTTGTCTTGGTTGTTATTGCAGTACATACAATTACTGAAACTATCTTTTATCTAAAGAGATTTGAGAAAACTTATAAGGTTAATTCATTTTTTGAGTATATTCAAAAGACAAATTTTATGAGAAGATTAGATAAGAAAAGTATTGTATGGAGAGCAAATAGGAGACTAGCGGTTTTAGATAAAAAAATTCGTAATCAAAATTTAAGATGATATTATTATTTTTAGTTAATTGCTTATGGTTATTGCTTCCCGCTTATTTTGCTAATATGTTCGCTTCTTTGTCTAGGAAATTTAAGGGATTTTCTTTTATGGCTTATCCTATAGATTTTAAAAAAAATCTTGGCAAGAAAAGAATCTTTGGAGATCATAAAACTTTTAGAGGATATTTCTTCGGAGTTTTAGCAGCAATAATTATTTCAATTATACAATATGTTTTATATCAGAATGATTTTTTTATAAAAATCTCTTTTTTTAATTATAATCATTATTCTATTTTGCTTGGATTTTTACTTGGTTTAGGGGCATTATTAGGAGATTCTATTGGGGCATTTATTAAAAGAAGATTTAATATTGCTCCTGGAAGAAGATTTTTGGTTATAGACCAGATAACTTTTGTAATCGGTGCTTTATCTTTATCTTGTTTTATTTTTGTTCCCAATGTTTGGATTTGGTTAGTTTCTATTGTTTTGACTTTCTTTTTGCATATCCTTGTAAATCATATTGCTTTTTATTTAAAGATAGACAAAAATAAGTGGTAAAAATGGCAAAAAATTTAACTAAAAAAGAAAAATTTAATGATTTTTCACTTAAATTAGGAGATGTTTTGAAAAAATTAGGAATCTCTCCTAATGGTTGGACTTTTATCTCTTTAATTTTAGCTATTGTTGCTGTAATTTTTATTATTAAAAATAATCTGATTGTTGGAGCAATTTTCTTTTTAATCTCAATTATTTTAGATATATTTGACGGAGCTGTTGCTCGAGCAACAAATAAAACAACAAAATTTGGTGGTTTTTTTGATACGGTTGTAGACAGATATGTAGAATCTTTGATATTCTTTTCATTACTTTTTATTTCTCTGCCAAATTTATTTCTTCCAATTTATGTTTGGCTTTTTATTTTATTATTTGGATCATTAATGACTACTTATATCAAGGCAGCTGCAAGAGAAAAGGGCTTGGTTAATGAGGATTTAAGAGGAGGATTTTTAGGAAGATCTGAAAGAACTGTGATTCTTTTTATTGGGTTGGTAATTGGAAATTTCTTTCCAATTGTTTTATCTTGGATAATATTTATCTTAGCAATTTTAGTTAATTTAGCAGCTATCCAAAGATTTTTTTTAGCACGAAAGCAATCCAGCTTGAGAAAGTAGAGGTAAGGTGAACTGTTCTAGAACTTAATTTTCCTTTTGCAATTGTTCTCCTTTTTAATATTCCTTCTTTGAACTCTTTTAAGTTTTTTGCCTCACATTCAGTATAAGCTTTTCCAACTTCAGATAAAGAATGAGCATCTGATCCTGCACTAGCAGCTTTGTTTTTTAGTTTTTTATATAGCAAGAATGCTTTTTTGTTCTTATTTCTTGTTCTCCTTGAATTTAAGATTTCTATAGCATCTACCTTTTTTGCATAGTTTTTGATTTCTTCAAAAGAATGTTTTTTTTCAAATGGATGTGCTAAAATTGCTATTCCATTTTGTTTTTTTATTTCTTTAAGAATATGGGCAAAAGAATTTTGATTATAATAATCTGACTTGATTTCTTTTTTTAAAAATAATCCTATAAGTTCAACACCTTCTTTGCATTTAATTTCTTCTCCTAAAATTAATTGCATCTTAAGCTTTTTTGCAGCTTGAATTGCATTCTGCCAGCCTTCTGCATTATTATGGTCTGTTATTGCAATTCCATCTAAACCCCGATCTTTGGCTTTTTGGAGTATTTTAGATGGAGAACAGAGACAGTCAAAAGAATATTTTGTATGGACATGTAAATCGAGTTTCATTTCAGCAAAAACTCCTTTTTTTGGTGTGCCAAAGATATTGTTGATTTTTGAGCATTTTAGTTTTCATTTTTTAATTAGAGACGCCCGGACCAAGAATTGAACTTGGATATCCTTGCGGAAACAACCTTTTTGACTTTCGGTTCCAGGGTTGCGCCTTACCATTGGGCCATCCGGGCATGCTCAAAAAACAGGGTTTTTTGGCATACAGAAAACGTTTAGCGTTTTCTAGTATAATTATTTTAATTAAATTCTAGTTAAAAAGCTTGTGATATTTTTTATCTTAAATTTCTTCTGGGCTTTTATTATCTTATTATATATCCTGTTTCATCTAAAAGTTTAAAAACTTAAACTTCGAGGGATTAAATAAACTTAAATTTAAATTTTAAAAAAGAGATAAAATGAATGTAATGACAATTCCCCCTCTTGATGAAGAATCTTTGAAAAGCTTTTTTTCAGGGTTTTTAGCAGCATATCAAAGAATGGTTTCAGAAAATTTTTCTAGTGATGCAAAGAAATTGAGATTATTTAGTTCAATGCCTGCTAAAATCGAGCTTTTTATAGATAAAGACCATAGTTATGCTACTGCAGTTTTATCCAGCAATTCACCATCCGGGATTTCTTGTGAAAAATTCCAAGATGAGTTAATGTGCATTGCTACTGCAAACTCTAAAAAGCATGTCTATGGAAATATGGGTAAATTTTTGTATTTGTTTCAGATAAAAGCAAAAACCTTTTTAGATTGGAATCCAGAAGCTTTTGCAAAAGATTTAATCCATTATGAGCTGTTGCAATTTGAGAAATCTAGACTTAACTAACTTTATATATAAGTTTAGAAGATTATTGTAAAAATTTTGTGAGCTTTTGGTTATCCCATGCTTTGTTTTTTAATTTATAGCTTAAAATAAGTTTTTAGCTTATTAATTTGGCTTGTTTATTAACTATGCCTAAAACATGCTCCCAGATTTTATCATGAATCTTTTCTATAGATAATAACTCTTCATTTTCAGAACATTCTATAATTTTCCAATTAAATAATCTTGAAGCGTGAAGATAAGATTTTTCAGCTGCTTTCAGATGATTAATATCTTTTTCGTGTCCGTCTTTATTTTCTCCAGTAATATAATCTCTTTGTGCTTTTTTCTCAATTAACTTGAAAGCTACTTCTGAAGGAACATGTAGGAAAATATGCGCCTCTGGCTTTGGGATTTTCATTTCTTCAAATTCCATTTTATGGAGCCAGTGAAATAATTCTTCTCTTTCTGCATCATCTGGAATTTTTGCCCCTTGATGACCTATATTTGATGAAGCGTATCTGTCTGCAATTACAATTTTTCCTTCGTCAAGCCAAGCATTTATCTTTGTTTTGTTCATCAATCTGTCTATAGCATAAAATCCAGAGATCAATCTTGGACTTAATTTTGTTGTTTCACCAAAAAATCCGGTTAAATATAAATCTACTAATTTACCAGAATCTTCTCCATGCCTTGGAAAGTCAATTGTTTCTACTGCAAAACCAGATTCTCTTAATTTTTGTAGTAATAGGGCTGTTTGAGTTGCTTTTCCAGATCCATCTGTTCCTTCTATTACAATAAATTTTCCTCTTTTTTCAGGCATTTTGATGTATTTTTAATTTGTAAATTTATAGTATGATTCTATTTAGTGGTTCTGGTGCTTCAAATCTCAAGTACAACGCTAAAAAAGCATGGCTTTTTGGCGTGCCGAAAAACTTCTGTTTTTCCAGCACGTTGCAGAACCAAAATTTGGTTTTGTATTTATTTATATGCTATTACTTTTTATTTATTTAGTTCAAGATATGCTAAAAAAATTTAATTTTTTGGCATACCGGAAATGTCATTCATTTCCGAGTATAGTGGAAATTTTGACGTTAAATTCAAAACCTGTTTTTTGATTTCGTTTAATTTTAAAGGGTCATTTTTGTTTTTAATTGTTTCTGAAATTAAATTAGCTATGATTTTCATTTCTTCTTCTTTCATGCCTCTTGTAGTTATTGCTGGTGTTCCTAGTCTGATTCCTGAAGGATCAAATGGACTTTTTTTATCAAATGGAATCATATTCTTATTTACTGTTATTCCTATGCTGTCTAGTAATTTTTCAGCTTCTTTTCCAGGAATATTTTTATTTGTCAAATCTATAAGAATAAGATGTGTGTCTGTTCCTCCGGAAACTAAACGAAATTCATATTTCTTTAGTTCATTAGCTAAGGTTTTTGCATTTTTTACAACTTGGTGGATATAATCTTTGAATTCTAGGGTTGAGGCTTCTTTAAGTGCAACTGCTTTAGCTGCATTAACATGATTGTGCGGACCGCCCTGCATGCCTGGAAAAACAGCCCTATCAATATCTTTTGCAAATTTTTCTTTGCATAAAATCATCGCACCCCTTGGGCCTCTTAATGTTTTATGGGTTGTTGTTGTAACTATATCTGTAAAGGGAAATGGACTTTGATGGATTCCGGCAACAATCAAGCCAGCTATATGCGAAATATCTGCAAAACTTATAGCGTTTATTGATTCTGAAATTTCGTGAATTTTCTTAAAATCAATTTCTCTTGGATAAGCTGATGCTCCTGAGACAATCATCTTAGGTTTTTCTCTTTCTGCAATTTCCTTTATTTTTTCATAATCTAATAATTCTGTTTTTTCATCAACACCATATTGAACAAAATTGAAAACTTTTCCTGAAAAATTAATTGGATGTCCATGAGTTAAATGACCGCCATGAGCTAAGTTCATTCCCATGACTTTATCTCCTGGATTTAAGAAGGCAAAATAAACTGCTAGATTAGCTGGGCTTCCAGAATAAGGCTGAACATTAACATGTTCTGCATTAAAAAGCTCTTTTGCTCTTTTTATTGCTAAGTCTTCTGCTTCATCAATAAATTCATTTCCACCATAGTATCTTTTATGAGAATAACCTTCAGAATATTTATTTGTCAAGACAGATCCTAGTGCTTCAAGAACGGCTAAACTTGTGAAATTTTCAGAAGGAATTAATTCCAGGACATTCTGCTGTCGTTTAATTTCTTTTTGAATTATTGCATAAATTTCAGGATCAATTTTTTGTAACATTTTTTTGTATGCATTTTAAGTTTAGGTAAGCATAAAATATTTATTTCTTGCAGGATCTGCTCAGAGCAAACAATGCTCGAAAAATAGGATTTTTCGGCATGTCAAAATCTGTTCGATTTTAACACGTTGTCCTGCGCAATTAGTTTTGATTATTAACTCTTCTTCTCGTTTTAAGATTTGTCAACTACTAAATTTTTTCCTAACATTGGATGAACTTCATTAATTAGAGTGTGCATTTTTTGAGCAATTCTTCTATAAGATATGTGGCCCATTTTTCCACTTCTTAACCTTATAAAATGAAAGACTTCTCTTAAATTCATCTTCATTAAGACTCTTTTTCTGTAAGCTAAAGGCAAGACATACTGGGCTTCTTTAGGAAACTTTTCTTTCATTTTTTTAAATGTTAGATTCGCTTTTTCCATGCATTCTCGATAGTGTAACCCAAAACCAGCATCCATAATGTCCTGAGGAACTGAGTAACCATAATCTGGACTTAAGTCTGGGTTAATTTGGGTGCAGATTCTATGCCTTTGAATATCTCTAAATGCCCCATAATCTACCAAAATATCAAAAATATATTCCGGAATTTCAGTTTCCCTTATTGGAATATCATGTTTTTCTAGCCCTTCAAAAGCAGTGTCAATTATTTTTTGTTTTTCTTCTAAAGGCAGAGTTTTAACTTTTTCCATAACCTCTTTGAATGGAAGATTAGAATTTTTGTAAATTATGGTTGAAATAAATTTTTCTTCTGCTTCAGAATCATAATGAACAAGCTCTATGTCGTTTTCAGATTCTTTTTTCTCTCCTTGAATTATTTTTGATATTTCTTCTAGTTTATTCTGATTTTTTTCCATAAATTCAGATTTTTCAGCATGTTTCATCAAGGTTGGAGTTATTTTTGAAGAACATTCTTTTAATTCTTGTCCTATTTCCTGCATTTCTTTTAATGGATTAGATAAAAGTTTTACAATTGCTCTGCTTAAATTTCTTGCATTTATAGTCATTCCAAGATTTGTAAGACATGCAACTGGAAGCATGTAACGAATATTATCCAAGACCTTGTTCTTTATTTTCATTGCATAAGCACCATCAGTTTCTTCATCTGATTTTACAAATTTGGTTTTCATGTATTCATTCATTTTTTCAAATAATTCAGTGTATGTATCAATTAAGAAATCGCAAGTTTCTCTGTATTCTTTTCCTACTTCAGAATTTAGAACATTTTCAGGCAAATAATAGTGTTCTTTGTCAAAAACCTGGTATCTTGTTGATTTTTCTGTGAAACTTGCTAACCTATTATCTTCAATAACTTTTGTGAATAAAATTGAAACATTTTCTAATGCTATTGACAAGACAGAGTGTTCTGCTATTGAGCTATGGCCATAATTAATAACCCACTTTTCATGGAATTGTCTTGATTTATCTTCATTTAATTCAGAAGCAATCTGGTCAAAAGGTTCAGGAGTTCGTGAGGTTTTTGCAAATGCTACAGCAATAACTTCTGGCGGATAGCCGTTTAGAGTATAAATCCTTCTTTTAGCAGACATTTTCCCTTATCCCTAATTATCGTCTTAAAAACAAATATCTTTATAAATATTCTTGCATCTTAATGTATATTTCTAGAGAAGCATAGATTATAAAAATGCTTTAATTATATTCTTGTATGGAAACAATAGCTGATTTACATATACATTCTAGATTTGCTCGGGCAACTTCACATGATTTAAATTTGGCTAATTTAGAAAAATGGGCAAGAATAAAAGGGGTTAATTTGTTAGGAACAGGAGATTTTACTCATCCGTTATGGATTAAAGAAATCAAACAGGAATTAGAAGAAGAAAACGGAATTTTAAAAACAAAAACCGGATTTCCTTTTGTTTTGCAAGGTGAAATTTCTTTAATGTATTCTCAGGGAGGAAAGGGAAGAAGAGTTCATCTTGTTTTATTAGCTCCTAGTTTAGAAATTGCTGACCAGATTAATTCTTTTTTACTTAAAAAAGGAAGACTAGATTATGATGGAAGGCCTATTTTTGGAATGAGCTGTATTGATGCTGTTGAAAATTTAAAAGCAATTTCAGATGATATTGAAATAATTCCAGCACATATCTGGACTCCGTGGTTTGGATTGTTAGGAAGCAAGTCTGGATTTGATTCTTTTGAAGAAGCTTTTAAAGATCAGGTTAAACATATTTATTCTTTTGAAACAGGAATATCTAGTGATCCTGCAATGAATTGGCGTTTGTCTAATCTTGATAAATTTTCTATTTTATCTTCTTCAGATTTGCATAGTTACTGGCCTTGGAGACTTGGAAGAGAGAGTAGTATTTTTGATTTTAAAGAATTAAATTATAAGAATCTGATTAAAGCAATCAGGACAAAAGAGGGATTAAAAGGAACAATTGAAGTAAATCCAGAATATGGAAAATATCATTTTGATGGTCATAGGTTTTGTAAATTTTCTTGTTCTCCTGAAGAAAGCAAAAAAAGAAAAAATCTCTGTCCTGTTTGTGGAAAACTATTGACAATTGGTGTTGAAAATAGGGTTGAAGAATTAGCAGACAGACCTGTTGGTTTTAAAATGTCAGGAGCCAAGCCATTTTATTCTTTGTTGCCTTTACATGAATTGATTTCCATTGTTTTGGGTGTAAGTGTTTCAACAAAAAAAGTCTGGGAGCATTATAATCCTTTGATAAATAAATTTGGAAATGAGTTTAATGTTTTAATGAATGCTACAGCTGAAGAATTGAAAAAAGTTACTGATGAAAAAATTGTTTCTGTAATTTTAAGAAATAGGGAAGGAAAAATAAAAGTTGAGCCAGGATATGATGGAGAATATGGAAAAGCTGTTTTAGCAGAGCAGAAAAAGTTATTCTAGATTTTAGTTAATATTATAAAAACCAAATAATTGGGTTTTTAAGAGCCCCCATAGTTTAGCAGATAGAACTAATTTTGAACCTCGGTAAAAGTTTATAAAGTCGAATGTTCTTTTTATATATGGCCATAAGTATTCAAACAAGAAACAAGTTTATCGCTTTAATAAAAAAGGGAAAATCTCTCAATGAAATTACAAAAATAACTGGAGTTGGTAAAACAACAGTGTACTATCATATGCGTAAAATCAGGGGTAGAAGAAATAAACCGATAACAATTAAAAAAGATAATTTGGAATTGTTAGGAGAAGTTTTAGGATTTTTTGCCGGTGATGGCAGTTTAGTCAATCGGCCGGATAAATGGGATTATAGGGTAAAATTTTTTTTAAATATAAAAGAGGTTTTGGTAGTCAAAAATTATAATGACTCTATCTCTAGATTTATTGGAAAACCAGCAACCTTATTCAATAGAGGTTCGATGACAATAATCCAAATTACTTCTAAAGACTTTTGTGAATTTATAAAAGATTATTTAAAATTTGGAAAAAGCAAGACAAAGACAATAGAATTAAAAAATAAAGATTTATTAAAAAATATTAGATTCACTATTGGATTTATGAAGGGATTAATTGATTCTGATGGATATGTAAGGAAAGATAGAAAGGAGATTTATTTTGGTTCAATATCCAGAAAACTGGCAAATGATTTTATCAGTGGACTGAATCTTTTGAGTATACGATTTAAAGAATATATTCAAAAAAGGCAGAATTGTAATGATTTTTATAAGATAAGGATTAGTGGTGTAGAAGTAGATAGATTTAATAAAATTATAAAACCTATTAAAGCATCATAATGTTATGGGCACGTGGTATAATGGATAGTATAAAACCTTGCGGAGGTTTTGATTCAGGTTCGAATCCTGACGCGCCCGTTTTTTAATAAGTTTGTGACCGAGGTGCAATTCCTCGTGGGGGCGTTTCGAATCCTGATGTGGGCGTTTAACCACAACTTGCTAAAACATTTTTTTGTTCTGCTTGTTCTTTGCTTGAAAAACAAACTAAATTTTCTGGCTTGATTCTTTTAGCATTGTAACATGAACATTTGTGATATTTGTCTGAGTTTTTGCTTGCAACATATAAAGTTCCGGGAGGACAGCCTAAAGAAATGCAAGCATCATCTGTAAGGTTAGATGTGGGGGTAAATGTTATATCTGAATTATTAGAGATTGTTTGATTTTCTTCTGAAAATGAATTTTCATTTAATCTAGACCAGATGCCGATTCTTTGGCTTATAGCTAGGTTTTCAGCATCTTTTATTTTTTGTTTGTATTTTTCTCCATCATATAATCTTGAGATAGCTAAGCCATTTTGAATCTGTTCTAAATTTATCAGGGAATTGTCAAGCCAAATCCATCTTAATGATCTACTATAAACGTCTTTGTCTTCTATATCTGATTCAAGATAAACTTCTTTGAAAAGAATTCTGTTTTCAATATAATCTTTTGCATCTGAGTAATAAGGTTCACCTCTTTCAGGAGTATCTATTCCTAATAATCTAATTGTTTCTCCGCCTTGAACAATTACTGTGTCACCATCAACTATTTTTGTTACAATGACTTTTTCAGAATTTTCTAGATTAAATGTATCTTGCGATTCTTGATTTTTTGTGGTTTGTTGAATTACACAGCCCGATGTCAAGAGAATAATTAGTAAAAGAAGAACCAAAAAAATAACTTCTTTTCTCATTTTATACCTTCCAAATTTCTTCTACGAAATTCTTTCCAAATTTAACAGATGTTACTTCTATTTTCTTATTTAGTGCAGCAAACATCAAATAAGTCATTAAATGCGAAGGAGTGTATTTTTCTTTGATTAATCTTCTAGAAGAGGGAGCTAGAATTATTTTTTCCATTCTAATTTTTATTTTTTCTCCAAAGTTCTGGACTTTTATTTTTTTTAGGTAACCTACTTTTTCAAGAAATTTGGCAATTTCTTTAATGTTTTTGAAATCAGAATCGTGTTTTTTGATTAATTTTGATTTGAGCAGTTCACTATAAAATATTTTTCCGGCATTTTTGAATGACTCATTTGTTTTTTTATTGCCTAATTTTATAGAAAACGATTTGCATACTGAATAATTGAACAAGTCAAAAAATTTATCCTCTATCATTTTTTCATATGGCTGTGGGGAGAGTTAAACTCCCGACATCTGCCTTATGAGAGCAGCACTCTATCGCTGAGTTACACAGCCAATATTTTGAAACATACTGGATTTAAAAGGTTTTTTAAAGTAAGTTCTTTCTTTATTTTAGAGGGGATGATTCGACCTCAGCGAATTCTGAGAAAATTAAAATGATTGAATTTGATGAAAGTAAAGGCAAAATCGAATCGGAGGTAAAAAATATACTTTCCATGCTTTCCCATGTTTCCCCACGAATTGTTAAACCTGCTTCGTTGGATTGTCGAGATCTTTGGGCAGAAGTGGAGCATGAACCTAGATATGACTGTTTTCCAGTGCAATCTAGAGAGGAACTAGATATCAAAGTCAGAACGTATAATGGGTACATGCTAAAATGTCCCTGGGGGACTGATAGAGATTATTTTAGGGCTATTTTTTCGCCGGTTGTTCCAAATGAATCTTTTTTAATACACGGAACAGGTCAAAGGAGGAAAGTTTTATTTGGAAATCTTCTTGGCGATTTGCGGGCTATATTAAATACAGGGACTGTTGGCGATTTAAGAGAATCGAGACCGATGTATCTTAGAGGTGTAGATCTTGAAGTAGAAGATTGTGAACTCAATTTGGGAGGCGGAGGTTATTGGTTACATGTTAATGTAAAAGAACTGTTGAAATGGAGAACACTTTTTTACGATCCAGAAGGATTATTTAATCAAAAGGAATTTGGATTAACGTTTATCACTTTTGGTGGAATTCCATTACGTGCTATCATGAAAGTTTCTGGAACAAGTTATTCAGACAGGCAAGCTAGACACAAGTAATCTCTAAAGATAAAAATATAAAAACTTGTTTTGAATTGAATTATTATGTTTGGCTTAACTGAAAAAGAAGAGAGCATTTTAAGGAAATTAAATAATCCTAGAAAAATTCAGGATTTTATTAATAAGATGTCTGCAAATTTTGATTATGATAAAGATACTTGTATGTCTCCTAGACTTGTTTTAAGAGAGTGGAAATGCCATTGTATAGAAGGAGCTTTGTTAGCTGCTTTAGCTTTAAGATTACAAGGAAGAAAACCCCTAATAGTTGATTTAACTGCTACAGATGATGATGATGACCATGTAATTGCTGTTTTTAAAGAGAATGGATGTTGGGGAGCGATAACAAAGACAAATCATGGTGTTTTAAGGTATAGAGAACCAGTTTATAGAAATATTAGGGAATTGGTTATGAGTTTCTTTCATGAGTATTTTGATAATAAAGGAAAAAAGAATTTAAGGAGTTACAGTGCGCCTGTTAATTTATCTAGATTTGATAAGATTAATTGGATGACTGCAGAAGAAGATGTATGGGATATTCCCAATTATCTTTTTAAGGTCAAGCATTACAAAATTTTAAATAAGAAACAAATAAGAAATTTAAGAAAAGCAGATGAAATTGAGATTGAAATTGGAAAAGTGACTGAATATAAGTATAAAGGTAAAAAGAAATGAAAACAAAAAACTTATATCAATATCCAATGAGAAAGGAAGATGTGATAAGAACAGATACTTCTTCACCAGCTCATGAAGGAAAATTAAAATATGCAGTTGATTTTCTTTGTAAAGAAGGATCGAGAGTTCATGTAGCTTATGATGGTGAGATTGTTGAAGTTTTAGATAATAAAAAAGAGAATACTCTTGAAAAAGAAGATATGAATGATGCAGGCAATTTTATTTTGGTTAAACATGAGAATGGAGAATATAGTCATTATGCTCATTTTAGATATAATGGTATTTTGAAAAAGAAAGGAGACAAGATTTTACAGGGGGATTTATTGGGGTTTAGTGGGAATACTGGTTTTTCTTATGGGCCTCATTTGCATTTTTCAGTTATAAAGTTTACAGGAAAATTAAAAGATGATTTTGAAAGTCTAGAAATTAGGTGGAAGAGAAGATGAAACTAGGAATTTTGTTTTCAGGTGGAAAAGATTCAACTTATGCTGCTTATTTAGCTAAGATGAAAGGATATGGGATATGTTGTTTGATTACTATTATATCAGAAAATCCAGATAGTTACATGTTTCAGCAGGTTTCTGAAGAAGATATAAAAAAACAAGCTAATGCTATGAACTTGCCAGTAGTTTATCAAAAAACTAAGGGTGTTAAAGAAAAAGAATTAAAAGATTTAGAAAAAGCAATTAAAAAAGCTAAAGAAAAATTTCAAATTGAAGGTTTAGTTATTGGGGCTTTAGCTTCTGTTTATCAAGCTTCTAGAGTTCAGAAAATTTGTGATAAACTTGAATTATGGTGTTTTAATCCTTTATGGCAGAAAGACCAATTTGAGTTATTAGATGAATTATTAAAAAATAAATTCAAGATAAAGATTGTCAAAGTTGCTGCTGAAGGTTTAGATGAAAAATGGGTTGGAAAGATAATTGATAAGAAATTTCTTCAAGAAATCAAGAAACTTAATGAGAAATTTAAAGTAAATCCTGCTGGAGAAGGTGGCGAGTTTGAAACTTATGTTTTAGATTGTCCTCTATTTCAGGGGGAGATAAAATGAACAATCTTTTTAATGTTAAATTAAATTTTAGCAAGACAACTTTGTGCTGTTGCAATCTTGTTTGATTTGACTAAAAATGATTCTAATAATTAATACATGTAAAGAAAAACTGCATTATCTTGAATTTGTTAGGCCAATTGAAGAGATTGTAAAAAAAGAGAGCAAGTTTTTCACCAAACATTATTTTGAAGTTAATTTAAAAGACTTGGAAAAAGCTGAGAAAGTGATTATCTGTGGAACAGCTTTAAAAGATTTTGAATATGACCGAGAAATGATGGCTTTTTCATGGCTTAGAGGTTTTGAAAAGCCGATTTTGGGAATTTGTGCTGGAATGCAGATTATTGTAAAGACTTTTGATGGAAATTTAAGTGTCCTTGAAAACTCTGAGTTTTTGGGACGCCAAAAATCCCGAGGATTTTTTAGCGAGAAAAAAGAGATAGGTTTAATTAAAGTTAAATTTGATAAAGATTTTTTAGAAATTAAGAAAGGAGAAGTTGAAGCTTATGCTTTGCATAAGTCTGATGTAATTGGTTTAGGAAAAGATATTGAGGTTTATGGGAAATCAAAAAAAGGAATTCAGGCTATTAAGCTGAAAAGTAAGGAAATTTATGGGGTAATGTTTCATCCTGAAGCTAGAAATAGGGAAATTGTTGAAAATTTTTGCAAGAAGTAATTGACAATTAGAGAACGAAGTAAGTTGTAAATCACGCTTACAGATGTGCTTTCAAGCACAAGTTAATCTTCAATTTTGTGCTTTGTTTTTTGGATATAAATTAAAAAAATAAAAAGAAAAAAATATTTTGTTTTTACTTCTTTTCAAGTGTTATCTCAATTATGGAAACATTCACTTTTCTCTTCTCTTGATTTTCAAATTCTTCGCTGTCTATCTTTATGTCCTTCACTGCTATGTTCTGTTCTTTAAGAAATCTCTTTGCTGAAACTTCTGCTACATCTACTGCTCTACTAATGAACTTTCCTCTGGCTTTTATACAAACTTCTTTTGCACCCTTTGTTGTAAATTGCATTACAACGCCAGTGACATAATTCATGAATGGTTTCCCGCCAATGAGAACTGTATTTTCGTTGTTTGGTGTCATGTTTATCCTCCGTCTTTGTATTTAATGAGTTTATGCTCGAAAATTCAAAAGAATTTTCGGACATCACCAAAAACTTTATGGTTTTTGATGAGCATGAGTTAATTCTTCTTACTTTTTGCTTTTGTTCGCTTAACTATCCTAGTTAGATAGCCAGCAATGCTGTTTCTTGTTTTTTTGTCTGCTTCTACTACCCTATTAACAACTTTTTTATTCTCTTCAAAATTATCTGAAAAAAGACTAGAATGTTTTTCTAATAGCTCAAGTGTTGTTCTTTTTATTGGCAATGATTTTATTCTTCCCATTTTATGATCTGCATGACTTTTGGTATTATAGATATGGCTTTTGAGGTTTTTTAAACTTATTGTTTAGCTATAAGTTGATCTGGATTTATTGATTCTTTTGCGCCCTAATTACAATTTTGCGCTTTGTTTTAAAATTAGTGCTTTCCTTTATATCTTCCACGAGATTCAACTTTCTCAAGTTGTTTTATAACTGCTTGAGATTTTGACCATCTGTAGTTTTTCAGGCATTCTTTTAGAAGAAATTCGTAATTTTTAAAATGTTTTGATTCTAGAGCTTGTTTTAATAGATGCAAATCAACTGCTTTGTCTTCGATTCTTTGGCTGTGAAAAGATAAACCGAAATCAATGAAATAAAGTTTAGAGTTATTATATTTATTAGGTATTTTATGTTGATTTGTGCGCTTTAAGTTATATTCTGCACCTTGTTTTTTTATATGTCCTATTTGATTTACCCAAATCATGTTGCTTGTTGTTAAATCGCCGTGAATTATATGGTTTTCATGCAATTTTGAGATGTTCTTTCCTATTTGTTTGCATATCCCTATTTGTTCTGCTTGTGGGGCATTATCTAGATAATCAGAAAGTTTTTTTCCTTCTATAAACTCCATCTCAATTTGGAAATCATCAGTTTTTAGAATTTTGGGGACTGGGATGAATTTAGAAGCTTTTTCAATTATTCTTGATTCATGTTTTGTTCTCTTGAATCTAAGACTTTTATCAAGAATCTCGTTTCTATAGCCTTTCTTGATTCTGTCTTTTGTGAGAATATTGCCTTTTTTTGTCAAAATTGCTTCTGCTCCTTGCGCAATTATCTTTTCTTTCATGATGTTCTATATCTAAAATTGTATTTAAATCTTATTTTTTTAGTTAAATTTAAATACAATTTTTCCCTTTATGATTATGCTAGAAAATGTGAAAACATTTTCTGCAAAGTAAAAACTGTTCGTTTTCACTTAAAGAGAGGTAGAAATGAATGTTCCTAAATTTAAATCTTTAAACAAAGGGGCTCCGATAGTTCCCAGCCCTGTAATTAATATTAATCCAGAAGTTCCTGTTTTGCCTAGATTTGAAGATAAAACTAAGATTGATGTAAGATATTCTCTGATTGTTCCATATGTTTCTTGCCATATATACTGGAATAAGGAAGTTGGGGAAGTTGTTTATGAAATTGAAGAGCCTTTATTGAATGATAAGGAAAAAAGATTGCTTGAAGAAGTTGAAAAAGCAATGATGGAGATGATTAATGTTTCATCAGTCAACCAGAATGTTCTGTCTTATCTAGACAAGATGCTAAAAATTGTTCTAGATGAACTTGGAGAGAGAATTGAACAAGAAACATATTCTCGGTTTTTTTATTATATTTACAGGGATTTTTTAGGATTTAATGAACTTGAGCCCATGTTAAGAGATTTTTTTATAGAAGATGTAGAATGCAATGGAATTAACTCGCCAGTTTATATTGTCCATAGAGTTTATAGGAATCTAAGAACAAATTTGGTTTATCATGATATGTCAACTCTTGGAAATTTTGTTGAGAAATTAGCTCAAAAATGTGGGAGATATGTTTCTTATGCTAATCCATTATTAGACGGAACTCTGCCAGATGGGAGCAGGGTTAATGCTACGTATACTGTAGATATTTCAAGCAAGGGGCCGACTTTTACTATCCGGAAATTTACAAAAATTCCAATAACTCCTATGCAGCTTGTTAAATCAAATACTTTAAGCCCGGAAATTTTAGCTTATTTCTGGCTTTTAATGCAGTATAAATGCAATGTTTTGATAACTGGCGGAACAGGGTCTGGAAAAACTACTCTGTTAAATGCAATTGCTTTTTTTATTCCGCCTGAAGCAAGAGTTGTTTCAATTGAGGATACAAGAGAATTGCAGCTGCCTAGAGAAAATTGGCTTCCATCAGTTTCCAGGAGCGGGGTTTCTGGAATAGGGGAAGTAGATTTATTTACATTACTTAAGGAAAGTTTCAGGCAAAATCCAGATTATGTTATTGTTGGAGAAGTCAGAGGAAAGGAAGCATCTGTTTTATTTCAAGGAATGGCTTCAGGGCATCCTTCTCTATCAACTATCCATGCAGATTCTGTTGAATCTGTTATAAACAGATTAGAAACTCCTCCAATCAGCTTGAATCCTAGTTTGTTGAATATTCTGGATGTTCTTGCTGTTATGACTCATGCTGTTGTCAAAAAACAGGAAACTAGAAGAGTGAGAGAGGTTGTTGAAATTTTGGAGGTTAGTTCAAAAGGAGAAGCTTCATCAAATCAATTAATTAAATGGGATGCTTCAGAAGATAAATTTTATTTTAAGACTTTAAGTCATGTCTTTGATAAGATCTGCACAAGATATGGGCTAGAAAAAGAAAAGTTAATTGAAGAGTTTGAATTAAGGACAAAATTGATTTTTAAATTATTCAAGAAAGGAGTTTCAGAGTTTAATGAAATGCAGAAAATTATAACTGAGTATTACAAAGATCCAGAAGCTGTTCTTGAAAAGTATAAAGTTAAATAAAAATAAATATGTGAACTATTGAAAATATGAAAATCTTTTTGTGCACTTTAGTTTTAGACATACGCTTAGAATTTTTTAAGGATGCTACCTATAATCTAAAGAGGTTTAACTGTCTAAAATGATTTCAGAAGAAAAGGTTTTGGTTTTATCTCAGTTAATTGCTTCTATGAAAGAAGCTGTCCTTGATTTGGAAAGTGCGATAAATTCTAAAAATGGCTTTAAAATTTCTCAGATTAAAGAGAATATTACCAAATTAAATAAAGAAATCCAGGATAATCTGGTTTGAATCAATTAAAATGGACTCAGTTTCTTTTTTAAAAGAAAATATTCTAAGAGAAGAAAAATTTATTTTTGAATTAGTTAATATAACTAACCTATATCAAGGAGCAAGCAACCAAGAAAGAAAATTTTTAGAAAAATCTTCTTTAAGTTTGCTGAATCAAATTAGGATTATTCATAAAAGCGTAGATAATATGGTTCATGAAATTAATCTTGTTAATGAAAAAAGAGATTTGAAAGTTCCAGTTTTTAAGGTTCCTGAATTTAATAAAAAATATGTCCGAGTTTCAACTTCAAGTGGAAATGCTTTTATCAGAAAAGAGGATAAGAAAAAATATTTAGAAGAGCTAAAAATAAAGAAAATTAAATTTACTCATGAGATTGAAGAACAAACAACAGTAAATAAACCATCTTCAATTATCTTATTTTCAAGCAGGATCTTTAAGTCAATGACCAGACCCTTATCTGAAAAGATGGGTTTTTTAAACCGGGATTTGAAGCAGGCAGATATGCCCTATATAGCTTCATCTTATCTCTCTTTAGTTTTTCTTTTAACTTTGATAACTTTAATCATCTGTTTAGGATTAGCAACGATTTTATCAATTAATGCTTCTGCTTTGTCTATACTAAGAAATTTTTTAATTGCCCTTGTTATTACTGTAATTTTTTCTGTTTTTTTAATTTATTATCCCAGAATTCAAGTTAAAAGCAATTGCAGGAAACTTGAAAATGAGATGCCTTTTGCTTTAGCGCATATGTCTGCAATTGCTTCTTCAAGAATTGCACCATCTAAAGTTTTTTTCATAATGTCTAATTCTTCAGATTATAAATTATTTGCAGTTCAAATGAAAAAAATAGTTAATCAAATGAATATTTATGGTTATGATTTGACTACAGCTTTAAAGAATGTTGCTAGTCTATCTTCCAGCAAAAAGTTTTCTGAATTTTTAAATGGTTTTATTTCAATTGTTTCTTCTGGAGGAGATTTAATGCTATATCTTAAAGAAAAATCTAAAGATACTTTATTAGATTATAAACTCTCTAGAGAGAGATTCTCAACCAGCATAGGAATGTATTCAGATATTTATACTGCTTTGTTAATTGCAGCTCCCTTGATTTTGATGTTAATCCTGTCTTTTATGGGCAGTTTGGGAAGCAGTATTGGAAATGTTAGCATATCTTTTTTAGCAAATGTCGGAATTATTGCGATTATTGTCTTGAATATCCTATTTATCATATTTTTAAATTTGACACAGCCCGAGGGATAAAGTGAACTTGAAAATTGTATCAATCATTGTTGGAATTTTGATAGTGATAGCTTCTTTGATATTCTTACTAAATTCTAAATTTCTATTTTTGGTTTTGGGGATAGCTGTAATAATTGGGGCTGCTCCTTTTTTACTGTCTTTTTTAGCTAAAGAGAGCAAGGAAAAAGAAAAAGAGGAGATGTTCTTGCTGTTTTGCAGGGATTTAGTTGAATCTGTCAAGTCAGGAACTCCTTTATCAAAAGGTATCTTAAATCTTTCAAATAAAGTGTATGGTTCTTTAACAGAGCACACTAAAAAATTAGCAAGTCAAGTAGCTTTGGGAATTCCTGTAAGGCAGGCGTTCTTGACTTTTTCAAATGATGTAAAAAGTAATGTAATTTCTAGAGCAATTTCTTTGATTACCCAGGCAGAGAGTTCAGGAGGAGAGATTTCTAGTATTTTGGATGCTGTTGTTTTGAATATTTCACAGATAGAAGAGATTAAAAAAGAAAGAGTTTCAAGAGTTTATAGTTTTGTTGTACAGGGTTATATCATCTTCTTTATATTCTTGATTATAATGTTGTTTGTTCAAGTAAAATTTATGCCATTAATTTTTAATTCTTTTTCAACTGAATTGGGAAGTAAAACCGATTCCATGAATGTTATAGACAGAGCTTTTTTTATTTTGATTCTAGTTCAGGCTTTATTTACAGGACTAGTTGTAGGAAAATTAGGTGAAGGAAAGATAAAATCAGGGATTAAGCATAGTGCTATCCTGTTAGTTATATCTTTCTTGTTTTTGGCTTTGTCAAGAATTCTCGCTTAAACTCTAATTCTCGAGCACACCAAAATAGGAAATTTAGCTGTGTCCAGAATTTTGGTTTAGATATGTAGGTTAATTTTTAGCTTTTTTCCATAATATTTCAAAATTTTTTTTGTAACCTTCAACAACATCCTTATCTTTTATTAAAACTCCGTAAGGATTATCTGTAAATATTGTAATAGCAACATAGTCTGCAATAATAACGGTTTCTGTTAATTGTTCAAATTCCTGTGGAAGAAATTTAATATGGGTGTAGGGTAATTTGTTTATATCTTCTCCATAATCTCTAATTGTTGCATCAAAGACTTGTCTGGATTTTATCTTTCTAGCTATTCTTTTTATATGCAAATTTCTCCACCAATCTTCTCCCATGACATGATAGGTTACCCGTTTTCCACCTCCAAAAGTGTTATATTCTTTTCCGCCAGAATTGAGTAAAGTATTGTACATTTGAGTTATCCCCCTTTTTCCTCTAAAAATTAAAGCTTCTTTTTCTTTCTTACCAGATTCTCTTTTCTTTTCTAATTCAGGTAAGATTTTTTCAAATCTTATTTTTTTATCTTCAAGGTAATTAAAAAAGTTTTTTGGATCTGTTGCTTGATAAATTTTTCTCTTTCCTTCAAGTATAAAGCTAATCAAACCTTTCTCAATTAGACTATTAAGTGCTCTATGCACAACCGAATTTTGTAATCCTGTTTTTTCAAGTAATGGGCCTGCATTTAAATTTCCAAATTCTAGAAGGCCAATGTAAACTTTGATTTCAGAATTTGTCAATCCCAGTTCTTCTAGTATTGATATGTCCATATATTCTACAAATTGAATCTATTTTTAAGCTTTTCCATATATAGTCTCTTTTAGGAGGATATATCATTTAATACTCCTAGTTCATATAACTATTATCAAGTAACAACTTGATAAATAAAATAAGTAAATTTGAAGGAGAAAAATAAAAATGAACTTAAAAAAAATATTGGGTATGACTGTTTTAGGTATTGTCCTAGGATTAAGTGGATGCAAAAAAATTGATAAAAACTCTACTTGTGATTTTACTGAAAGATATTATTTAGATACTAAATTGTATGACGCCACTGTATTTACAAAGACTATTGGAAAAGGTCTTTACGGCGATCAAAGAGAAAGGATAAGGACCATTTTGGCTTTAAGAAAACCAGAAGCAAAATCAGATTTTTGGGGTATAATTTGGCCAGATACACTTAGAGCAATAGATTATGATTTAGATGGCAAATTTGACGAAGTTTGTGCAAATCAATCCAGCGGTCCTTGTAATGACAACTTTTTAGAGAGAGTCGTTAAAGACTTTGAATTTTTGTATCGAAGAGAATATGGCCCTGTTTGTGATGGCACAATAAGAATACCAGAAGCACACGAATATATAGGGGAGAAATAAAAATGTGCGGAATAGGTGCGATATATGGTAAGAAAATTCCAAAAAAGGAATTTTGGATTAAGAGAAGCCTAGATGTAATCCCACATAGGGGATACGCTTTAAATGAGTCTATGGTATTTGATAATTGTGCTCTCGGTGTAAATAGATTGCAAATAGTTGATAGAGATAATGCCAAACAACCCTTAGAAAACGAAGATAAGACTATTTTTGTTGTTTTGAATGGGGAAGTATTCAACCATGAACAATTAAGAGAAGAGTTGACAAAAAAAGGACACAAATTCAAAACAAAATCTGATACAGAGGTTCTTGTTCACTTATGGGAAGAATACAAAGAGGAAATGGTTCATAAGATAGATTCTGAGATGTTTGCCCTTTTTGTTTATGACAAGAAGAAAAATATATTCTTTGTTGCAAGAGATCCTTATGGAGTTAAACCTCTGTATTATGCAGTAGATTGTCTAGGAAATTATCATTTTGCATCTGAAATAAAACAATTAACTCAATTCAAAGAAATAGATGAAGTAAAATTCTTTCCTCAAGGGCACTACATGCTAGATGGAAAACTAATAAAATATCATGAAATACCCAAAGAAAACGATAAAATTGAGGAAAATGAAGGAATAATAATCAAGAAATTAAGAAGATTATTTGATGAGGCAGTTAAAAAAAGAGTAAATACCGACTTGCCTGTCGGAGTTTTCTTTAGTGGGGGTCTTGATAGTGCTGCAATTTTAGCTACAGCAGTAAAATACCACAATAATGTTACTGCCTTTATTGTTGGATACCCAAATTCTCCCGACGTAGTTGTCGCCAAAAAATACTGCGAAGAGAATAATATCCCCCTAGTTTATTTTAATCCACCTGCAGAAGAAGAATTAGCAAAGATTATTCCCGAAATAGTCTACATAACTGAAAGTTTTGAGCCAAACATGATTAGGCAATCTGCTGTTTCATACTACATCTCAAAAATAGCAAGGCAATACAATTTTAGAATCATCTTGTGTGGAGAAGGTCCAGATGAAATCTTCGCAGGCTATCCAGAATTTAAAAATTGTCTAAATGATAAAGGAATATCCAATAAGATTTACACTTTTATTAAGAACCTTCCAAGAACCCAATTTCAGAGAGTTGATAGAACTTCAATGCAGTTTACTTTAGAGGTTAGGGTTCCTTTTTTTGATACTGCCTTTGCAGATTATGCAATAAGAATTCCAAGTAAATTGAAAGTTAAAACAATCAATGGAAAGAAAGTCACCAAGTGGATCTTAAGAGAAGCTATGAAAGACAGACTACCCAATTACATCGCCAATAGGGAAAAAGTTGTTTTAAGTGAAGGTGCTGGATACAAAGGAAACCAATTAGTCGGCGGATTGTTTTTTGATATTGTTCAAAAAAGGATTAATGAAAATGAATTTCAAAAAATTAAGAATGATTATCCAAAATGGAATATAACAAACAAAGAAGTTGCATATTATTTTAAGCTATATGCTAAACATTTGTTTACAAAAGCAGAGTTCAATCAAGAAAGACCATTAGTTAATGCTATTGATAGTATTAAAGATGAAGAAATTGAAGAAAAAGCAGAAAAAATTTTGATTGGCATGAAAAAATATTCTCTTTTTGATAGAAAAGAAACTAAGAAATTTAATGATTTTCAAGAATTGAAAGGCTTGGTTGTTAACCAAATTAAAAATAACTTGAAGATACAGGTAGTGGGATATTGGGGAATAGAAAAGGAAAATGCAGATGAAAAGGATATAACTGCCTTGGATAATCTTAGAACTTTCAAGAATATTATTCTGAAAAACTATCCTAATGTTGAAATTCTTTTGATTTTAACTGATATTCATGGAGAAGCAAATGAAGTAAGTGAAGAAATAAGAAAGAAATATTTTGGTTTTATTAAAGAAATATCTGAAGAATATGGTTTCAAAGTAATGTTCTTAAGTAAATTATGGAAAGAGAATAAAATCGATTTAAAGGGTATCTTAAAATTAGAGAATCTAAATAATGTTCCAGAGATAGTTGTTAAATCTGGTTTTAAACACTATCTTGGTAAAAACAAGTTAGATGGTGCAAGGCTATATTCCTTAATTTCAAAGCACGATTGTCAGTTTATAGAAAAGAAATTTCAAAATGCAATATTCTTCACATATAACAGTGCAGATTGGAAAGAACTTTTACCAAAACTTCCAACAATTTCACTTTTTCCTCTAGAGAAAGGGGAGAGAATCAAACCATGGCATATAAAATAGTGCAGTAAAATAGCCAAATTCTTTTATATGGCTGATTTCTGTTAAATTTATGATTCCGGCACTGCCTGACTGGACTATTTATCCTATCTTATTTATAGGATTTTTTGTATCTTTTTTCTACTTGATAGTCTTGTTGAAAAGAGAGGAAGTTATTCCTAAAGCAAAGAGATTTCCAGATGCTTCTTTTGTCATTCCTGCAAAAAATGTTGAGATTTGCATTGAAAAATGCATTTTGGCCATATTGAAACAAGATTATCCTGGAAAAATTTATGTTGTTGTTGTGAATGATGCAAGCACAGACAGAACTGAAGAAATAATAAAAAATCTAGCTAAGAAATATAATTCAGCTAAAAGGAAGATTATTTTGATTAATAGGAAAAGAAGCCAGGGAAAAAAAGCACCTGCATTAAATGAAGGAATAAGGTATGTTCTTAATAAGTTGAATACAGAAATTGTCTGCCCAATAGATGCAGACACTTTTGTTACAAAGGATGTTCTGAGAAATGCAGTTGCTCAATTTGAGCATGATCCAAGAGTTGCTGCAGCAACTGCTCCTTTAATTCCGATTCAGAATAATTTTATCTTAAGATTGCAATATGTTGAATATGTGATGTCTAATTTTTTTAGGGATTTACTTGGAAAAGCAGATGCTTTATGTACTACTCCTGCTTTCACTGTTTTTAGGGCAAAGTTTTTCAGAGAAGCAGGGTTGTATAATGAAACTACTTGGACAGAAGATTTTGATATGGCTTTGAAAGTCAAAGCGAATTTCTACAAAATTGCTTATCTAAAAGATAAGATCTATTTTATTGCCCCTGAAAACCTAAAGAAATTAAAGATTGAGAGAGTCAGATGGGGGCATGGGACATGCCAAGCTTTATTTGAAGATTATCCTTTTTTATTGTCTCCAAAATATGGTGCTGTTGGAACTTTTTTTCTTCCTGTAACTATTGTTTTAGTCTTAAGTTTAGTTATGCTGTCTTTCATATTTTTAATATATAGCACAGTTCATTGGGTAGAGTTATTTGTTCATAATCTTTTTGTTGGCTGGAAGCCTTCTTTCAGTTTAAGTCATCTAAATTTTAATACGTTAGTATTCCAGGCAAGTGTTTTTTTATCAGATTCAAGAGTTTTGTTTGGAATCTTGGGAATTTTGATTTCAGTAATCTTTTTTGTTTTTGCAAGAAATTACAGCAAGGAGAAAATTAGTATAATTGATTATCTGATTTTTTCTATTCCTTACAGGCTTTTTTTATCTTATACCCAGTTGGAGGGTCTTGTAAAGTATGTCTTTCGGATGAAGATGAGCTGGGGAGAGATGCACAGCAAGAAAAAGTAAGGTTTTTTAGCACAGTTAAATTTATAATTGCTTCAAGCAAGTGATTAAGATGGATAAAAGAAAAAAAATTAAGGAAGTAAATGAAGAGACTAGACAAACTAGTAAATTACTGGTTGCAGCGGTTATTGCTGCGATAGTTTTGTTTATTTTTGGTTTATTATTGGGAAATTACATTATCTCTTCTAGATTGCAGGTATTTCAACAGAGTGAACAAAATTTATTAACGCAATTGATGGGTTTGGAAATAAGAGATCAGATTTTAGACAAAAGCGAATTATGCAAATTAGGTTGGGAAGATGTTTGGCAGGAAAAAGTTGAATTAGGGAAGATGCTTACTTCTTTAGAAGTAAGGCTTGGAAAGAAAAATTCAGATGTTATGTCTAGAAAGGAAGTTTATGAACTTATTGAGATAAAAACCTTGTTCTTGGTTCAAGAAATCAAGGACAATTGTCATGAAGATTTTGATATTATTTTGTTTTTTTATACTAATAAGGATAATGATCCAAAAGGAAGTGCTGGAGGATCAGAAGACCAGGGTTTGATCCTAGATCAAGTTGTTTTCAGTCATAATGAACAGGGAAATGGAAAAAAAGTCCATGTTTTTGCTTTTGATGTTAATTCTAAAAATCCTGCAACAAAAGCATTAGTTTCTAAATACTATGTTGAGAAAGTTCCAACACTGATAATCAATAGAGAGAAGTATGATTATCTTGTTCAGGCAGACATTGAAAAATTGGTTTAAAATCTCTTTCTTTTTTAAAAAATTTATTTAGATAATCATCTAAAACAGAACCATAACTTTTAAATATTGTCAAAAACATCAGCTTTTATGGATTTTGAATTTGGCTGTGAAGAATGTGGAACTGAAAACGAAGACCTTTTTGATACTATTTTAGATAACAAATCAATGAGATTATGTGAAAGGTGCGCCAGGACAAACAATGCATTAATTCTTAATGAAGAAAGGAGCAAAATGAGAGAAAAGTGGAATTCAAGAAGCAGTAAAAAACCCGAACAGACATACAGAGAAGAGCCAAGAGTCACATTACAAGGGTTGTGGGATAGATACAAGCAGAAAATGGGGGAAAGAAATACTCTTGAGAAACAGAGAAAAGTCGCGGTTTTAGAAGAAAATAAATTTTTAGAGGATTTAGAAAAGCAAAAAAAACTCGAAAATAAAGAAATTATCCAAGCTGTTGACAGTGATTTTAATTTAGAATCAAATGTTGAAGAAGAAAAATCTTTTAATGAAGAAGCATCCAAAAAAATAAATATCAAGGATTTTTTTAAGCAAACATTTAAATTCTTAAAAGGAAAGGATAAAAAAGAGTCTGTGGAGGATTCTGAAGAAATTCCCCAGATGATCCCTGACTTGATTGTGGAGGATAAAAAAAATGAAAATTAGTATACTAAAGAAAGAAAAAAATGAATTAGAAGTAGAAATAGATAATCTGACTGTAGCAGAACTTTTAAGAAATGAGCTATGGGAAGATGACGGCATTGAGTTAAGTGCTTGGAGGAGAGACAATCCTTCAAAAGATCCGATTCTAGTTATAAAAACTAAAGGAAAAGATGCAAAAAAAGCATTATTTGATGCTATTGGAAGAATTCAGGACAAAAATAAAGAGATTATTAAAGAATTTAAAAAGGTTTTCTAAATTCAAAATGATAAATCTTTTTAATTATGCTAGAAAAACAGGGTTTTTCTGCACAGCAAAAACTGGAGGTTTTTATTGAAATGAAAAGATCAAGTAGAAGATGGAAGAAAAAGAGGCAGATGAGATGGAAATGGCAGAGAAAAAGGATTAGAAAAGAAAAAAGAAAGAGAAAACAAAAAAGATTAGCTGCAATTTAACACTATTTTTAGTCTATTTTTAATACATGTTTTGGGATGCTTAAATGCTAAGAAATGAAAACATTTCTGGCGCCCAGAAAAACGCATGTTTTTCTAGGGAAATAGGAATTTTTTGGCATCACCAAAACATGATTAATTAAGCATATTTTTGAGCATAGTGTGCAATCCATAGACATATGTCACCCCCTAAAATAATCTAGAAAAATCAAAG
>CAZCMN010000014.1:0-27075 GCA_964500015.1 Candidatus Woesearchaeota archaeon
TAAGATAAATCCAATACTGTGCATTTGTAACATGATATTCTCCGTCAATGTAATTGTATCTAAAGTCAACTATTGTAGAAGCTCCGTTTAAGGCTCCGCAATCTGCCCATTCTGGAGGATTTATCATGCTTTCTATTCCATTTTCATTAGTACATGATCTTTGTCTAAAACAATCCAGCTCCCCAGTTAGTCTGTCTAGATAAGACGGAGCGCTGATTGATGCTACATACTTTGAACCTTTTCCAGGAGTGTCAAAAAATTGTGTAAGATTATAAATATCACAACTTTCATTAACTAAAGGAGTATAATCATTTTTTAAAATTTTATTTCCACATGCTGAACCAAATTCTATAACATAAATAGGGTCTTCAAATGTATTTACAATTGATAAGCTGGTGTTAATCTGGGTTTTTCTATTCCAAGTTACTCCGGAAATAGGGTCTGATAAGTTATAGTTAATTGGAATTGAAATAATAATATTCCAAGGATCTGTTTGCGTAACAGTTAACTTGCTTGAATCTATTTCTTCAAAATCTAATTCTAGATTTGTAGCTCTTGCTAAATCAGAGGTTTGTTCCTGCCAATCTTTTAGAGTGCCGTTAGCAAGAATTCCTTGAGATTCAAGGTAACCTAAGCTATAGTTCAAAGACCCATTAAATAAAGCATCTGCAAAAACACCATTTACAGTTATTGGATTTTCGTTATACTCTCCACGTAGATAATCATGTTTTGAAACAACATAATTTATTACAGCAACCATAGTTCTATAACTTGAGATATAGACTGCTCTTGAAGCATCTTGCTCAATTCCTTTAATAAAATTATTTGTGGTTATTATTCTTGTTTTGATTCCTTCTGAATAATACTCTCTTTTAATCTGAAATGAGATTAAAAGCAATAAGATTATGCAGAATAATACAATTAGGGTGAAGTAAAATCCTTTTTTATTCTTCAATATCATTTTTTATTTTTGTTCATCATTTTGTAAGTCGAAGTTTATTTTGTATTGTTGAACTTTGATTTTTGTGTATTCAAATGTTAAACATTTTGTTTATCTTTTATCTGTAAGTTAAAAATGTATGATGTATTGTTAGTTTAATTGTTTAATTTATTTATCTTTGTGTTTTCATCTCCATGAAAGTATTTCAGCAGTAGTATATTTAAGGAATGGGACTGATGGAAGCAATAAAACATTTATGTAGTAATCTGAAATTTTTATATCTACTCTACAATCATTTGGATTTTTATCTAAATAGTTTCTTAGAACCATATATGTTGCTTGTGCAATCGCATCATTTTTGATTATATCTATGCTGTTAGTGCAGTTAAATTCTGTTCCTTGTTGATATGTGTGGTTATAATAACACTTATTATTTCCAGTATAATCCCCTGGAATAACAATATTTTCTTGTGTTCCATCATAATACTCTATTGTCCAATCGCAACCATCAGCTTCTTCTGTGATATTTGAATAAGAGTAATTTGACAAAATCAGCAAGGTGTAAATTACTTTGTCATAATTGCTTGCATCAACCTCATCACCAGATAATGAGGAGTTTGCAATTTTTAATTCAACCCCATTATTATAATCCACTTTATTTGCTGGAATATTAACTCTAAATGGATCTCCCAAGTTTCCAAAATTTGATCCAAAAACAGTTAGATTGAATACAGTCTCAAATCCGTTTGTGTTACTATTATTTATTGAAACATATTTTGTCCATTTAGGGCCAGAATAAGATGTTGCAATAACATCTAAAACAATTCCTTCTGAAAAATTAAATGTTGTTCTGCTATTATTAAACAAAGGACTTTCATAAGTGATTATATTTCCATACTTTCCTAGACTTTCTTCAAAATTTTGACCAGTTGGAATTGGTTCTCCATTCCCTAAATCTAGTTGGATAGGGTCATAATCATATTCTATGTAAGAATTAGAATATAATCTTGAAGAAAAATTTCCTGTTACATTTACTCGTTGTTCTGAATAACTTAAACTTGCAATATCTTCTGCCCATTTTTTCATCATATCTCTTAATTGTGTAGAATTTTTACTAACTAGATAACTTCCGTTTCCTGTTTCAGCTATGTCTTTCATTTCTTGTTGTGCAAAAGGACAATATTCAATTGGACCAAAACCAATTGCATAGGTTTTATTAAAATTTGTTAATGCTGCAACTTTTGAAGCTTCAGATATTGCTTGGTCTGCTGCGTGATCTGAAACATAATCTCCGCAAGTTTTATACCATTTTCCTGAATCCCATACAAAAAGATAACGTGCTCCCAAAAGAATATACCATCTATTGTTTGTTAGATTATATTCAAAGTCGGGAGTATAACCATACTCAGTATCTACTTCTCCTGAAAGACCATTAATATAGGCGGATTTGCTTTTCCAAGAAGTTCCATTCCAATAAAATCCTACAGGGCTTATTGAAGTAGTTCTTCCAATAATCATTGTCCAGTTTTCATCTCCTGTTACATTAAAAGCAATTGCTGGAAAAACATTAGTTCCTTGATCTCCAATACCCTTTGTAATTGAAGTATTTAGGTTCCATCCTGTTCCATTCCATTCATAACTAGAAATATAACCAGTTGAATTTCCAGCAAATAAACTGAATTTTCCATTATTATTAAAATCATAAACAATTTCACCAACAACTTGTCTTGTTGGCAAGCCACTAACAATATTTTCACTTGTCCATCCAGTTCCATTCCAAGTATATCCTAATGGGGCAGTATTTGAGAAAGTTGAAGTAATTAAATTTAATTTTTCATCGCCAGTTAAATTGAAAATTGTTGCAGTATATCCAAGGCTTGTGAATCCAGAAATATATTCGCTATTATTAATCCATCTTCCATTAATAAACTCATAACCCCGTTTATTATTGCTTTCTCCAACAACTAATGCATCTGGACTAGAAATAGGCAAGCTTAAATTAAAAATTTCTCCTCTGCTTTCAAGAGAATTAAATATCGGAAAAACTCGATATAAACAGCCATATCCATAATTTGGAAGACAGTGAGTATTGCTACTTGTGCAATCATATGGCTTACAGACATCTAAACTTTCATTGTTTACATCATCGCATTGGTAGTTTGCTAAACCATCTGTCATAACTAGGATAAATTTTCTTCTAGTATCATTTCCCAAATCTCTTAGCATTTGTTTTGCTTTTCTTATTCCTGCGCAGATTGCTGTTCCGCCACTTGCACGAGTATATCTTGAAATTCCAGAACTGCCATTTACAATTAAAGTTAAATTTGAGGTTAAATTTTGAAATGATCTTATTGGTGGGTAAGCTTCATAAGCAACCAATCCAATCCTATTTCCAGGAATATCTAAGATAGCTGTTGCAAATTCTATATTTAAACATCTTGCTAAACTCATCCTAGAATTATTGCTCCAGAAAATTTTGTTGTTTGGGTTAGATAAATTTCCACATTGTGATACTGGAAAATCATTTGGAGAATTAACGTTATCTTCTCCCATACTCCAGGCCATGCTTCCAGAAATATCTGTGATAATCACAATATCTGCAATTCCTTCTCCTGTACTGCCTGCAAATTCTGTGAAACCCATTCTTATTGGAATTGTTTGGTTGCTGATAGAATCATATTCTATTAGACTACTTATATTTGAATCACTTAAGTCAACTGAAAAATCTGAGATAGATTCATTAATTGTATGATTATATACTGTTATGTTTCCAATTTTTAAGAAAAGAGTAGTTTTATTTTGATTTTCACTTAAATTTACAGAATAATGTAATCTGGCATTCATTGATTTTATTGTATTAGGGGCATAAATTGAGTCATATTCATTAATTGCTCCTTCTATTCCTGGGAAATATTGCCTTTTTATTGAGATATATTCTGGATAATTTGTTTCGTAGATAATTTTAATGTAGCCTCCTGAAATAGACAGTAGTTGCGGAGAAGTTCCTTGTGAGGCATTTTTGAATTCAAAGATGTTTGTTCCATTTGTTATGTTGTTAAATGTGCTAGATGATAAATATACTGTTATAGGAATAAGTTCATCAGATGAAGCATTGATTTTTTGGATTGGGTGATTATTTATATAAAGTTCAGAAGCAATATTTGGGGCAAGTTCTAAGCTTATATTTTTTATTTCAGTTATATTTGGTAAATCAACAACTGCAGTTATATTCCCATCTCCGACATATCCCCCAAAATAAACTATTTTTGTTCTTTCTTTTTTTTGCAAAAATGCTCTTGCAGTAAATCCTGTGAGGTTTTGTCCTTTTTCAACTCCGCTGATATAACGCCTTATTGATACAATGTCCTCTGTTTCATCTGTATTAAAATCAAGTTTAGTATGGTTTCTGATAAAAATCATATCTAACCCCTCTTCAGTTCTAAAAAATATTCCAAAATTATCTTTTGGTTCTATTGTTGAACCGAAGAATTCAGCTGTTATGTTTTTAGCGTCTTCTAAATAATTTGTTGCCCATAATTTAGAAATTGTTTCTATTAATGTGTCTCCAGAATAGAGGGTTTCATTATATGTTTGATTTAAAAGAGCCTGATTTATCCAGTAGTTATTAACTTTTGATGTTCTTATTGTTGAAAGTAGATTAAGTGCATCTTCTTGCAAGTAAGAAGTTTTGTATTGTGATTCTTTAAAACTTATTCCAGTGTAGGGGATTACAGAAATAATTGTTATTAAGATTAATAGTGAAAATAAAGCGTCTAGAGTGAAATAAAATGCTTTTTTATTTTTTAATATCATTTTTTATTTTTGTTCATCATTTTGTAAGTCGAAGTTTATTTTGTGTTGTTGAACTTTGATTTTTGTTCGTTTTTTTATTGGTTGACGTTTAATTTATTTTGTTTTTATGCTTCATTTGTTGTCCATAAATATAAGATTAATTTAGCTGTTTTGATTTGATCAGAATCGTGATAAGCAACTAATCTCTGAATCTTGATAATTTGTTTTGCATTATCAGGTGGCTGATTAGATGGCTGTTGCCCTATAGGATCTAAGGCATTTGTTTCTGGCGTGTCCTTAAATTCAATATAGTAGTCATATTTTGTATTAATTTTTCTTTTAAGTGTAGCATAATCGCTTTCAGACCATTTTGTAAAATTGTTTATCTTATTTATGTCCAGTAAATCATCTTCTCCGATTAATCCAATTGAATAAATGTTCTCGAGATTATCGAGAGTTTCCCAGTTTTGTGGATAGCCGCTTGATAAAAGAGTGTTTGAGACATACCCTCCTTCTTTAATCATTTTATTTATCAAGGGATCTTCTGGTGCAAAACTTATAGAATATCTGTAAAAGAGGAATATAACTCCAATAAAGATAACTAGAGCTACAGATAAATCAATTGCCCAAACTTGCGCTTTTTTATTTTTCTTTTTTAAGCTCATCATTTTTTATCTGTAAGTTGATTATTAATTTTATTGAACTTTGATTTTTGTGTTCCTTTATGCTAAAAAACAGAAAACCACATAATTTATTATGTGGATGAATGTTTTCTGTTTTTGGCATCACAAAAATGTGTGCCCTTGCAAACTCCACCTTTTAAGGTGGAGTGGCACACATTTTTCATGATTGTGCGACGTTTAGTTAGTTCTTTTATCTGTAGGTGTTAGTTTATTTTGTGTTGCGCGTTGTGCTTAGCAGCAACATTTTTGACTTTTGTGCATTTCAAGGTTAACTATTTTTTAATTTTTTTATTGAATTTTTTTTATTTTTATTGTAAATTTATGAAGATATTTGGCAAGGTGCCGTTCTTTATGATTATATTTTCTGAACCTGTTATAAAATTTCCAGCTGTTCTTGGAATTCCCCTATGGGAAGTAACTTTGCTTGTATTAACTGTGAGTGAATAACCAGAAGTCATGACGTCATATTCTTTTCCAGATATTTTTTCAGGAAGAGTAAAATTTCTGTGATAACCATCTTCAACTTTTTCAGCTAATATCAATTCTTGCTGTAAAAAGTTAGCCATATCTTCTGTAACTTCTTGATCATTTTTTGTTCTTCCTTGGCTTGTATTTGAAAAAATCATTATAAAAAACATTGTCGCAAAAATTGTTAAAATTGAAAAGACTAGAAGAAATTCCAAACCTGCTTGTGCTTTTTTAGTTTTTATCATGAATTTTCTCCTTTAATTTCAATTAATCATAAAGCTAATATTGAACTAATCATAGCTATGAGAGAAAGTTATTTCTGTTAACTCTTCGTTATTGGTTGCTTCAATTGTTAGTCTTTTTAATCCCGGGCTTTTGAATTTGTCTAAGTTTAATGGCTGATCTGTGTCTTCTCCTGAAATTTTTGCTTTGAAGTAATAAATTGCAATTGTATCTCCTATTGACCCAGCATATGTAAATTGGATGTAATGGCTTCCTGTATCTGACCTAGATAAATTTATTGATTTTACTTGATCTGGCATATTTAATTCAATTGTTGCTTTTGATGGCGGTCCTAGATAATAAATCGAATCAGAAGTATCTGTTATCTTTTTGCCTATTTTATCTACCTGATTCATTCTTATCTGGCCTTTTGCCTGAGAAGAGTAATAAAAAGCAACTGCAACAGCAATAGTCAGTGTGAAAATTATCATTCCGATAATTAAGGTATACTCAAGACTTGCTTGTGCTTTTTTCATTATGCTAGAAAATCTGAGATTTTCTGCACGCCGAAAATTATTTATTTTCATTGTTTACCTCTTTTTTGAATGATTCTAAAAATTATTTAGTAAGATTTATAAAACAAACTTACTAATTATCTTGATAATTCATGACTATAAAAAAAGAGGTAGGATTAGTTTATAAATTTAATGAACTATGGTCGAACTAGAAAAATTTTTAAAGAAAAAGTATAGTGAAACTTATCTAAATGAAATTTTTAATCCAAGTATTCAGAAAGCTCTAATTCTTGAGACTTATCGGGGAGATGTGATTATAGAACTTTTTCATGAAGAAGTTTCCTTAGTTAATGAGGTTATAACAAGGGTACTGCTTGGAGATTTTGATGGAATGACATTTCATAACTGCAATCCTTTCTTTGTTCAATTGAGAAAAAATACTGCAGAAATTGAAGGAAAACCCAAACAAATTACCCCTTGTCTTAGAAATGTTCGTGGAACTGTTGGGTTTGTTAATTCTAAGAAAAAAGTGACTAATTCCTTGATGGATCATTTTTATATCTGTTTAAAAGATATTCCTGAATTTGATGGAAGATATACTATCTTTGGAAGAGTAATTCAGGGATTAGATGTTTTAAATAAGATGTGGGATGGAAATACTATCAAGACAGCTTATGTTATTAAAAATTATCCCAAAAAACAGAAAGTAGGGAATAGATTGGCCTTCTTATTCTGGATTGGATTAATTCTTGCATTATTTTATTTTTTGATAACCTTGTCTGATAAAATTTTATTGATTAGTAATTTTGAAAAATCTTTAATTGGAAAAAGTTTAATTGAATTGATCCCTCCTCCTTTTGGTCTAATATTTATTTCTTTAGGCATTTTGTTGATGCTAACTGCAGTAGTTATTGCTCCCCTAGTAAAAAAAGCTTTTGAAAAAAGTGCAGAATTTAAGTTTAGAAAAAAAGAAGTTCTTAAAACAACTTCGGAATTAATTGGAAAGGAAGATTTGGGAGAACAAGAGACAAGAAAACAAAAAGAGCAGCCTATAAATCTTAAAAGAGAAATGAAGGACGGAAAAAATGCAAAAGAAGAAGAATTGAAGAAAAAACTTGAAGAAGAAAGAGAGAAAAAAGAAGAAGAGAAACAAAGATTTGAGGAAGAAAGAAGGCAGAAGAAAGAAGAAAAAGCGAGAAAAGAAGAAGAATTGAAGAAAAAACTTGAAGAAGAAAGGAAGAAAATTGAAGAAGAAAAACAGAAATCTTCTGAATTAAGTAAATATGAGCAACTAAAGAAAAAACTTGAAGAAGAAAGAGAGAAACAGAAAGAATTACTAAAAAAACAAATTGAAGAAGGGCAAGAAAAAAGAAAAAGATTAGAAGAAGAAAATAAAAAAAGACTTGTTGAAGAAGAGAAAAAAAGAAAAAGATTAGAAGAGATTATGAAAAAAGATCGTGAGGGGGGATTAGGAAAAGAACAGAAAATAGAAGAACCTCTAAAGAAACCTGAAAAATTTAAACTCTTCGGAAAACCTAAAAGAATACCTGGGGAAAATGAAGAAACCAAAAAAGAAAGAGAACAATTCATTGGAAAAATGGGTGTTGATGTTGACCTTAAGAAAGAACTTAAAAAGAAAAATGAACAAGAAATAAAACAAGAATTTTTGCCCCAGATTGCTAAAAGAACTGAAACGCAGTTAGATGTCTTATATGATCTTTTAGAGAATTATGAAACATTAAAATTAAGTTATATAACCAAAACATTTAATATTGAAAAGGACGAGGCTCTTGAATGGTGCAATATATTAGTAGAACATGGATTAGCTGAATTGAGTTATCCTGCTTTTGGAGAACCAGTCTTAAAGAAAAAACAGAGGGAATGATGAAAAATTAAAATGCTAGAAAATGGGGACATTTTCTGCATGCTAGGAAATTAAAATTTCCTGCACTCTAAAAATTAGAAGATTTTTGGGATGCCGAAAACAGAAGTTTTCAAGCACAACAAAAAACAGAGGTTTTTTATTGAAATGAAAACATTGAAAATGCTAGAAAATCAAAAGATTTTCTGCGTGCCGAAAAAGAAAGCTTTTTCGTGCACAGGAAATTTTCAAAAATTCATTTTAAAATAAACAAAAAACTTAAAATGAAAAAAACAAAAAGAATTAAATTTAAGAAAAAATCTTTTAAAAAAGGTTTGTATATCCGGAAAAAACGAAAAAAGATTACTACTTTTCATAAGTTGAAGGTTCCTATTTTTGTCGGTTCAAGCATGACAAGTAAAACAAGTCGATCTGGACTTTATAATCCAAAAGAAAAGGAATTAGAAGAAAAATATGGATTACCTGGGCCTGTTTTAAAGAAAAAACTTGATTTGGATGAAAAAAAAGAAAATCTAATTCAAGAAAAAAAATCCAAAGAAGTTACTGATAAAAAAGATAAAAAAGAGAAAGGGGAACTAAAAAAAGAGGAAGTAGAAGAAGTAGATGAAGCTAAAAATGAACTTGAAAGAATAAAGAAGGGAATAAGCAGGGGCGAGGTTATTGATACCTATTATGTTGAAGCTAATGAGGTTAATGTAAAAGTTACTATAGCGGACGGTCCTGATGGAAAATTTTATTCTTTAAAACTTCCTGAGCTTTCTGAACCTACCAAGGCTTTATTAGACAATATCAAGGAAAAATTAGTTTCTTCAATTGATATCAAGATAGAAATTACAGATGTGCATGCTATTGAAAGATTAAACAAAAGTTTAAAAGAAAAAGCTGAAAATTTGCTAAGTCAACAATATAAGCTTCCTGCTGAAAATATTAATATTCTTTCCGGGATTTTAATTAACGAAATGGTTGGTCTGGGAAATCTGGAATTATTAGTCGCTGATCCTAATCTTGAAGAGATTGTAGTAACTTCTGCTAAAGAACCTGTAAGAATTTATCATAAAAAATATGGTTGGCTTATAACTAACTTGATTATGGAATCAGAAAAACAAATTGAGAATTATTCTTCAATAATTGCTAGAAGGGTAGGAAGACAGATCACTACATTAACGCCCATGTTAGATGCTCATCTGGTTACTGGAGACAGGGTTAATTCTATCTTATACCCTATCTGCACTAAAGGAAACACTATAACTATCAGAAAATTCGCTAGAGAACCCTGGACTGCTGTTGATTATATCAACGAGAAAACATGTTCTGTTGATGTTTTTGCCTTAATCTGGACTGCAATGCAGTATGAACTTAATATTCTGTTTTCAGGAGGTACTGCTTCTGGAAAAACAACTACATTAAATGTTTCTTCATTATTTTTTCCCCCTTATCATCGGATTATTAGTATTGAGGATACTCGAGAATTGCAATTGCCTGGGCATTTATACTGGACTCCCCTAGTTACCAGGCTGTCTAATCCAGAAGGAAAAGGAGCTGTTACAATGTTAGATTTATTGGTTAATAGCTTAAGAATGAGGCCAGATAGAATTATTCTTGGAGAGATGAGAAGACAGGAAGAAGCTGAGGTTTTGTTTGAGGCAATGCATACAGGACATAGCGTTTATGCTACTGTTCATGCAGATAGTTCAGCAGAAACAATTGCAAGATTAGTTAATCCACCAATTAATGTTCCTTCCAATTTATTAAAAGCAGTTCACTTAAATGTAGTCATGTTCAGAGATAGAAGAAAAGGGGTAAGAAGGGTTTTCCAAGTTGCTGAGTTTATTCCAGATGAAACTGAAAGAAACGGAGTTAAGCCAAATATCTTATATAGATACGAGCCAGCAAGCGATTCAATTATTAAACATGGAAATTCAATCAGGGTCTTTGAAGAATTAAGCAGGCATACTGGTTTAAGCATAAGCGAAATAAATAAAGAGATTGAAGAAAAAAAGAAAATTTTAATGGATCTTGTTAAAAGGAATATTAGGGACATGGGCAGTATTGCCAATGTTGTCAGAGACTTTTATTTCAAATATCAAGCAGATGTTGAAGCTAAAAAAAACAAAGAAAAAAAGAAAAAATTGTCTGGATAAAATGCTAGATTAAATGCAAAAATTTAAATAAACTGAAAAATAACTGATTAAAAAGGGGTTGAGATGTTTAGAGTACCATACTTGTTGTTTCCAAGAAAATTAGTAGAAAGTTTTTCTAATCTATTCTTAAATTTTGGAACAGCTAGCGTTAGAAGGAGAATGAAGTTTAGTTCTTATTTTTTGCAAGTAGAGATTCCTATCAAACCAGAAAGGTATGTGGCTATAGCCATGGCTTCTTTGATTTTAAATTTTGTTTTTATTTCAGCATTATTACTGGTTGTTTTTATTATTGGCAATGCTGGTTGGTATTATGCTTTGGGTATTTCTTTTGTTTTGTCTTTGTTTATGTGTGTTCAACAGTTGAGTTATCCTATGCTTCTTGTAAAAAAGAAGATTAGGAACATAGAAACTAATTTATTGCCTGCTTTAAGGGCAATGACTATCCAGTTAACTGCAGGGGTCACGTTCTATAATGGTATGAAAAATATTGCTAGAAGCAATTATGGAGTTATTTCAGATGAATTTCAAAAAGCGATAAATTCAATGGAATCTGGGACACCTGCTATAGAATCTTTAGAAAGGGTTTCAAGAGATAACCCCTCCATTTTCTTTAGAAGAGCAATATGGCAGATAATCACTGGAATGCAGGTTGGAGCAGATATTTCAAATGTCTTGAAAGAGATTGTCAAGTCTTTGGTTCAAGAACAGATTACAGAAATTCAGACTTATGGTGGAAAATTATCTCCCTTGAGCATGTTTTATATGGTTATTGGAATTATCTTTCCTGCTTTAGCAATCACTTTTGTTTTAATTTTATCTACTTTTGTTCAGGTTTTAGGAGATAATTATAAATATGTTTTATTTTCCGTTTTAGGATTAGTTATCTTCTTACAAATAATCTTTTTGGGAATGATTAAATCTGGGAGGCCTCCGCTTATATAAAATGTTAAATCCATTTTTTGCGAGATTATTCCCTTTTTATACGAAAGCAATGGAAAAATTAGCTTTTTATGCTGATTTAAAAAAAGATCCAAAAGAATATGTTAATTTTATTGTTCTTCTTGGATTTGCTTTAGGTGTAATCGCTTTTGCAGCAGTTTTTATATTTTGGAGATGGTATTTTGGCATCATAGCTCTTTTTGTGGTTTTTATTTTAACCTTAGTAATATTTTACTTATTGTTAGTTTTAAAAGCAGATGCTAGAGGAACTGAAGCTGAAAAAGTGCTGCCAGATGCATTACAGTTAATGGCGACTAACTTAAGGGCTGGTTTGACTACAGATAAGGCTTTTTTGGTTTCAGCTAGAGAAGAATTTGGAGTTTTAAATAGTGAATTTAAAAGAGTTGCAAAAGAAATTGCAACTGGAAAAGACCTTGTAGATTCATTGCATGATATATCTAAAAGAATCAAATCAAATATAATCTCTAGAACAATTGATTTGATTACATTCGGAATTACTTCTGGGGGTGAGTTAGCGCCTTTATTAGAAGAATCAGCATCAAGTTTAAGACAGCAATTATTAGCTAGAAAACAAGTTCAAGCAAGTGTTTTGATGTATACTATCTTTATCTTTGCAGCTGTTGGATTTATCTCTCCTTTATTATTTGGTTTGAGTACTGTTTTGACAGGAATTATGAGTTCAACTTTAGGAAGTATTGGGGAAATTCCAACTGAAGTCAGTGCAAATGTCCCAATTAGTGTAGCTAATGTCATGATTGATGTTGGATTTGTAAGGGGTTTTGCTATAGCTTTATTAGTTATTTCATCTATCTTAAGTTCACTGGTTTTAGGATTAATTAATACTGGTGAAGAAAAAGATGGATTAAAGTATATCCCCCTTTTAATTCCACTTTCTTTAGCAATGTTTTTCTTGACAAGCTTTGCAGTTAAGTTTATCTTAAGTGCATTTGTCGGTTGATAAAAGGGGAATAGTAATTGTAAGTATTATCTTTTCGTTGTTTACAGGGTTATGCTTTGTACAATTTCCAATTATCTAAAAGAATTCTAATACTTAGAGATGCTACGCAATTTAGAAATCCCCTTTTTAATATTTGATTTAAATATTTCTTGAAAATGAAAGGTTTAAAAATCTGAGATATTTAACGTAAGTATGGCTAGAAAAAAAGAGGCTAAAAAATCTGTCAAGAAAAAGACAATTAAAAAGATCAAATCTGTTGAAAAGAGTTTTACTAAAAAGCCAAGTATGTTAGAAAAAATCCCTACAGGAGTTTCTATTTTTGATACATTATGCGGAGGTGGTTTAAATAAAGAATCTGTTAATTTGATTGTTGGTGGAGCTGGGTCAGGAAAAACAATTTTTTCAGTTCAATTTTTAGTTGAGGGATTGAAAAGAGGAGAAACTTGCATGTATATTACTTTTGAAGAGAAAAAAGAAGAGCTTTTTACCAATATGTCAGAATTTGGGTTTGATCTTGAAAAATATGAAAAATCTGGAAAATTTATTTTTATTGAATATAGTCCTGAGAAAGTCAAATCTATGCTTGAAGAAGGAGGGGGAACTTTAGAGAGTTTAGTTTATAAAAGCAAGATAAACAGATTAGTTATTGATTCTATAACTAGTTTTACATTATTGTTTGAAAGTGAACTTTCAAAAAGAGAAGCTGCTTTATCTTTATTTGATATTATTAAGAGATGGAAATGCTCTGTTTTATTAACTATGGAGAAAGAATTAAGCAAAGCAGAGTTGTTATATGGGTCAGAATCTGCAATGGAATTTGAAGTTGATTCTGTAATTCTAATGTTCTTATTAAGGATAAATGACGGAAAAAGAGAGAGATTAGTTGAAATATTGAAGATGAGGGGAACAAAACATTCTAAGTATGCTTATCCCTTTGATATAAATGAGAATGGCATTGTGATTTCTAAAAGTCCTTTGAAAAAAGTTAATACTAACTAGATCTAGGGTTAAGTGTCTAGAAGTTACTTGATTGTTTATTGTGCTAAAAAACAGAAAACCACATAATTTATTATCCTAAAAAATTACAAAGTAATTTTTGGGACACCAAAAACTCACAAGTTTTTTAGTGTGTGGATGAATGTGCTCAGAAATTATTAAATTTCTGGCACGCCGAAAATGGTTCATTTTCGTGCGTTTTCTGTTTTTGGCATCACAAAAATGTGTGCCCTTACAAACTCCACCTTAAAAGGTGGAGTGGCACACATTTTTCATGATGTTAAATCTTTTCTTTAGAAATTGAATTAGGTAACTTGTTTATTAAAAGAAAATCCTAGAAAAAGAAGCTTTTTTGGCACAATTTGTTTTCGTTTAAAAAACAAGGTTTTTTGGGATGCCGAAAACAGAAGTTTTCGAGCACACCAAAAATCTTCTGATTTTTAGGGTGCAGGAAATTTTTTAATTTATTAGCATGCTAAAACTAAATTGAAATAAAAAAAAATAAAAAATAAAATAAAAGGATTTTTACTCGCAACGGACATTTAATGGAACATTACTTAGTGTGTGCTCAAAGGTATCTCCTTCTAATTTGTATGTGAAGTCGATTTTTTCTTTAAGTCTACCATTTTCACAATTACATCCAGTGAAATCAAACTGGTCATCTGATCCATCTTCAATATAGGTTGGATTGGTACTCTCTCCACTACATCCACCAGTAACTGCAAATGTTATGCCAGTTAGGTTTCCTCCAAGTCCATTTGCGATAGATATGTTAAGAATACTCGTTGCTCCTGCATCTACTGCTTTCATTTCTTTACAACCAAGATTTGGCATTAAAGCATTTGCTGTTCCACAAGTGTTTTGTGAAGATTTTCCTGGATTTAAGACACCGAATGCTATCAAAGCTGCAATTGCAATAATTGCAATTAAGATAGCCCATCCATATGTCATCAAGAATTCCATTGCTGCCTGTCCCTTTTTGTTAAATCGCATTTTTATTTTACCTCCTTTTTTTAATTAATAAGTAAGGCATACGAATTATAATAGATTCTTCATGCCTCTTTTCTCATGCACAAAAATTATGAAATTTTTGGCATGCTAAAATTTGTTCAATTTTAGCATGATATCACATGCATGCTTTTTGCGCGAAAAACAATGTTTTTCGGCACGCCAAAAACCTGATGGTTTTTTAGCGTATCGCGCGATATCAATATGGTTCATAGAGATTTATTCTTTTTAAAGGTATCGATAAAAATGTAATAAGGACTCGATAAATTTATATATCTTGTAATACTAAATTATTATGGCAAATTTTAATATGTTAATTGAGAGAGATGAAGATGGTTATTTTGTATCTGAAGTAGTTGAACTTCCAGGATGTCATACTCAAGCTAAGAGCATGGATGAATTAATCAAAAGAACTAAAGAAGCGATATTGCTGTATCTTAAATGTAAAAAAGTGATTGATGTTAAAGAAAAATTCTTGGGTTTACAACAAATAGAGGTATAGCATGGCAAAACTGCCTTTACTTAGTGCAAAAGAGTTATCTAGAATTATTGCAAAATTGGGGTTTAAATTCATTCGACAAGAAGGAAGCCATATGTTTTTTCAACATGAAAGTGGGCGAGCAACAGTAATTCCAAATCATCCTGGTGAAGATATCGGTCGAGGACTTTTAAATAAAATAATCAAAAAAGATTTACAGATTTCTAGAGAAGAGTTTGAGAAACTTTTATAATATCTGATGTACTAGAAATAAAAAAAGGTATTTAAAAATGATAAAAAGAGGTAAGTTAAGCAAGAGAGCAATTTCAAATATTGAGATGAGCATAGCTTTAATCTTATTTATTGGGGCTGTTTTTTCTATAGTCCTGATTTTTAATTCATATTATAAACCAGATAAAATAAATCCTGCTGTTTTAGATGATTTTGAAAGGAATTTTTTAAAACAAGCTCACGATTATACTAAAGTCGGGGTTTATGCTTCTGGAAATTGTATTAATGTCTCTTTAAATGATAATCTAAATGAGAATACTGGAGAGATTGGTGTTTTTTCAGATAATAATCAAGTTAGTTCTAATCTAGAAGATAATTATCTAACTTTTGAAGGTTCTGTATCTAGAGCTTTTTTTGAAATTTATGAATTTTCATTTCCAATAGTAAATACTGTTCCAAGAGGGTCCTGTAATACAGTTGATTATGATTACACTATTCAAGATCAAGGAAAGATTTTTTTAGCAAGTGAGTTAAATGAAACTGTTTCAGAATTTACAAATACTAATATCAAAATAAAAGATGAAGATAATCTTGAATTAGTTAATACTAATAAAGCTCCTCCAAAGGGAGCAGAGGTTTTAGCTAAAACTTTTTTTATTTTAGTTTATGAAAATCAAATTAATCCTCAAAAAATTAAAAATTGTCAAGTAAATGTTCAAATATGGTAATGGTATGTATGTTTGCTAAACAATTTGCGCAGGACAACGTTGTTTTTGTTGCAACAAAAATCCTGCAAGAAAAAAATAAATAAAGTAAACCTAGAACTTATAAATGGGAAATAAAAAAGCATGGGTTGCTGTGACAGAAGCTGTTTTTGGAATTGTTATTCTTTTTACTTTTGTAATGATTACTTTAGGAAATCAGCAAAAACAACAAAGCAGTGATTTTGATTTTAATGCTTTGTTTATTCAGGAAATTGAAAATAATCAAAGTTTGAGAGATAATATTTTAGATGAAAAAAATTTAGATGTTGGAAATTATTTACAGAATTTTTTGTCTAAGGTTAATAATAATTATAATTTAGAGATTTGTATAGCAGACATGAATGAAATTTGCAAGATGGGTAGTGAAGTAAAAGATAAAGAAATTATTGCAATGGATTATTTTGTTGTAGCTAGTCCAACAAGTAAAGATTCTAAGAAATTAAGGATTTTTGTTTGGAGGAAAGACTAGATAAAATGACATTTGAAAATTTTGAACATAAAGCAGATATTGGTATTAGAGGAAAGGGAAAATCAATTGAAGAAGCATTTCAAGAAGCTGGAAAAGCAATGTTTTCAATTGAGATTAATCTAAAAAATGTGAAAAAAGTGAAAAAAATCAAAATTTCTTGCAATGCCCAAAATGTTGAGGAATTATTCGTTGAGTGGTTAAATGCTTTATTAGCACAGAGTTCAGTTCATGAGATGATGTTTTCAGATTTTAAAGTTAAGATTAAGGAAAATAAAACAGAAGGAAAATTTAGCTTAGAAGGAGAAGCTTTTGGAGAAAAGTTTGATGAAAAAAGGCATGAACCTAAGTTAGAGATAAAAGCTGCAACTTATTCGCAATTAAAGGTTTTTAAAGATCAGAATCAATGGATTTGTCAGTGTATTGTTGATGTTTAAACATAAGGGAGTATATCCCTTCATGAACCCAATGATTAGCTCACTGGCGTTCGTTAATGTTTAGGGGTAATGAAAACTAATTGCGCAGGACAACGTTGTCTGCTCTTTGAGCAGATCCTGCAAGACATAAATGGAATAGATTGTAAAACTTACCTGTAGAAAATGAAAGCTTTTATTATTCATAGAAGTTATGGAAATCCAGAAGAGAATTGGTTTCCATGGCTTAAAAATGAGCTTGAAAAACAAGGAAATATTGTTTTTGTTCCAGAATTTCCAACTCCTGAAAATCAATCACTTGAAAATTGGATGAAAGTTTTTGATAAATATAAAGAAAATATTGATACAGAAACAATTTTTGTTGGTCATAGTCTTGGGCCTGCTTTTATTTTATCTATTTTAGAAAAACTAGACAAAAAAGTTAGGGCTTGTTTTTTTGTTTCTGGTTTTTTAAGTAAGTTAGGAGACCTTAATTTTGATAATATTAATAAGACCTTTGTTCAGAGAGAGTTTAATTGGAAAAAAATAAAAGAGAATTGTGATAAGTTTTATGTTATTCATTCAGATAATGACCCTTATGTACCATTAAAAGAAGCTGAAAACCTTGCAGATAAGCTTGGAACAAAAGTAATTATAATTAAAGGAGCAGGTCATTTTAATGAAACAGCAGGATATAAAAAGTTTGATTTTTTATTAGAAATGATTGGGAAGGAAATTAAGTAAAAAATGTTTAAAGAAAAATTGAAAAAAATAACTGAATGGGAATATGAGATCCCAAAAGAAGGGGAAATGCTGGTTCCAGGGAAAATATTTACTTCTTCTGCTTTGTTAAAAGAACTTGATGAAAATGCTTTAACGCAAGTTGCAAATGTTGCGTGTCTTCCAGGAATACAAAAATATTCAATCGCAATGAGTGATATGCATGTTGGTTATGGTTTTCCAATTGGGGGAGTTGGTGTTTTTGATCCAAATGAAAATGGAATAATCAGTGTAGGCGGAGTTGGTTTTGATATAAATTGTGGTTGCAGAACTTTAAAGACAGAGTTATTTTTAAAAGATGTTCAACCAAAAATTAAAGAATTTGTTGATGAACTTTTTAATAATGTTCCGGCTGGTTTAGGATCAAGAGGAAAAATTCTTGTAAAAGATCTTGATAATGTTTTTTTAGAAGGAGCAAAATGGGCTATTGAAAAAGGCTATGGAACTCAGGAAGATCTGGAATTTACAGAGTCTAATGGCTGTGTTGGGGGTGCTGTTCCAGAAAATGTTTCTGAGCTAGCTATTAAAAGAGAGAAAAAACAAGTTGGTACTTTAGGAAGTGGAAATCATTATCTTGAAGTGCAATATATTGATGAGATTTATGATAAAGAAGTTGCTAAGGCTTGGGGTTTAGATAAGAACCAAATTGTTATAACCTTACATTGTGGTTCAAGAGCTTTGGGACATCAGATTGGAACTGACTATCTGAAAACATTTGCTGACGCATCTCGTAAATATGGAATTCCAATTCGTGAAAGAGAGCTTGTCTGTGCTCCTATCAAAAGTGAAGAGGGACAAAAATACTTTTCAGCGATGAATTGCGGAATCAATTATGCTTTTGCAAATAGGCAGGTTATTGCACATCTTGTTAGGCAAAGTTTTTCTAAAATTTTTCCTGGTCAAGATATTAAGATGTTATATGACGTGGGGCATAACACCTGTAAAATTGAGAAACATGTTATTGATGGAAAAGAAAAAGAAGTTTATGTTCATAGAAAAGGAGCAACAAGAGCTTTTGGTCCAGGAAGAAAGGAACTTCCAAAAATATATCAAAAAACAGGTCAACCAGTTATTATTGGGGGAACAATGGGCACATCTAGTTATCTGCTTGTTGGGACAAAAGAAGGAGAAGAAAAAGCATTTGCAAGTTGTTGTCATGGAGCAGGAAGAGCAATGTCAAGAACTCAGGCATTAAAAAATTGGGGAGGAGATAATATTACAAAAGAATTACAAGAGAAAGGGATTTATGTTAGGTGCCATAGTTTTTCAGGATTAGCAGAAGAATCTCCTTTAGCTTACAAGCCAGTTGAAGATGTTGTTGATTCTATTCATAATGCTGGCTTAGCTAAAAAGGTTTGCAGATTAAAGCCAATTGGAAATATCAAAGGATGAGATATGAAGGACGGAATTTTGAAAAAAAGAAAGCATTAAAAATTCCAAAAAATATAATATAAAAATGAAAAAAGGCGTGATTTTTGTATCTGTAGCTTTAGCAATTGTGATAGTAGTTTGTTTGATGTATTTAAGCGGATTAATTAGTTTAACTGGATTTTCTATAATAGATTTAAGTTCTTGCGGAACTCTTGATTCACCAAATACAATTTATGTTTTGACGCAAAATGTTTCCAGTTCTGGAACTTGTATGAACATCACTGCTTCAAACGTAACCTTAAATTGCCAGGGTTTTACAATAAATTTTTCGAATTCTAATTCTGGTGCTGGTGTTTACTCTAACTCCACAAACACAACTGTAAAGAATTGCGTCATAATACAAGGCTCGGAACAAGAAGATTCATATGGGATTGAGTTTTCCATTTCAGCGAACAAAGGAACAATCGACAATAATAGCATAACAACTAATGGGACTAGTAGTTATGGGATTTACTTAAATGGGGCCGACAATAACACAATAACTAACACGAACACTACAAGCGCAGGAGATTTCAGTTGGGGAATGTACTTTGGCAGCTCTGAATACAATAATGCGACTGACAGCGCAGATTACAATAATGTGACTAACTTCAAGCAAAACGGCGATTATGGGTGCGTATATATGCTCAAAGGGAACTACAACAATTTTGTTAATGCGTCTGTAAGGGGTTTGAGGTACGATTGTTTATATCTTGTAAGGGCAAGCAACAATAATTTTACGAATTGTTATATTGATGGCAATGATTGGGCGTGTGCTGTAATTGCTTTCTCGACAGACCAAAATTCATTTGTCAACAGCATTTTGACTGGTGTAGCTTCCATTTGTTTATATCCTACTGCCGGGATATATAACCTGACGAACTGCACGATGCATTCTGTATTGAGCGACAGAAACTTTATTAACGGAGGACAATTAAATGTTTTTTGGTATGCTGATGTTTATGTAAATGATTCAAATGGAAATGCAATTGATACAGCAAATGTAAGTGTTACAGATATTAACCTTATCTTACAGAACTGGAGCTTAACAAATAGTTCAGGATACATTCAAAGATTGACTTTAAGAGAATATATGCAGAATGCAACTGCACAATACTTTGATACAAACTACACATTCAATGCAAGCAAGACAGGGTATTCTTACGACTCAGACACTGGCCCTGTTAATCTGACAACAAATTACATAGGTTCAAACTATATCGGGGTTACGCTGACTGATAATAGTGCTCTAACAGCATTATTCGGAACCAATCCTGTGAATAATTATAATTCAAATTCTTCAAGCATTACTTTTGATTTCAAATGCTCTTATAATTCAACTGTTTCTTATATCCAGTTATGGACAAATACAACAGGAACTTGGAAAGTAAATTATACTAACTCCAGTTATACAAACAACACTTGGCTCAATATAACTGTTTCTGGAATTCCAAATAACCAGAATCACAAATGGGCTGTTTATTGCAATACTTCTGGTTCAAGTGATTGGACAGGAAACAGGACATTTGGCGTTGATACAGTTGCTCCTGTTGCTTATCAAGGAACAAATCCAGTTAATAATTATACTTCTTCAATTTCTTCAGTCACTTTTGACATAAAATGTACAGACAATGTGAGAATTGGTGAAATAGAGCTGTATAGCAATTGGGTTGGAACATGGGAATCTGTTTATTCTAATAGTTCATATACAAATAACACTTGGCTCAATGTTACATTAACAGGAGGTTCTAATGGAAATTATGTTTGGGCCGTTGTATGTACAGATTATGTCGGCAATACAAACAATACTGGAAACAGGACTTTGATAATAAGTGTTCCTTCTTCTCCTGCTCCGCCTGCTGGTGGAGGAGGCGGTGGGGGCGGAACTCCAACGCAGAATGTAACTAATCAAACAAATCAAACACAAGAGAATGAAACACAAAATTTAGGGAATATTACAGAAGGAAATAAAACAGAAGAATCTGGAAATGGAAATGACAACAAAATTGAGTCACCAAAAATCAAAATCAATTATCTCTGGATAATTTTTCCAGTTGCAGTGATAATTGTTATTGTAGTATTAATTGTTATTTTCTCTAGAATAAAAAAAGTTAGTTCTGATGTTTAAGAAAGAAAAAGAAAAAAAGAATTAGGAGATAAATCAAGATTAATGTATGTTCTTTATTACTATCATAAAAAACTCATGAGTTTTTGTGATGCCGAAAAACTGCTGTTTTTTTAGCATAATCTTTATAAATAAAGGGATTTTAGAAGATAAAGAATGTCAATTGAAGTAACTGAAGAACTGATATTAACTGAAACAAAACCAATTTCTGATGCAAGAGTTAAGGAATTAACTAATTTTTTATATGAGTTTTGGGAACAGTATAATAAAAATGTTAGAGAATTAGTTTTAGATGTTAGAGAAAAATTTGATTCATTACATTCTGGTTATGGTGAAATTGTTCCTGTTGTTCCTTTTGATTTAGCATCTCAAAGAGATGCTGTTAATGCTGTTTTATTTGCTTCTGGAAAAGCAACAACACTTGATTATGAATTAGAAGCTGCTTTAAGAATTAAAGAAGATTTAGGATTTAATCCTGTTAAATATGTTGCAGTTGTCTCAAATGCTAATGATAAATCTGATGGAAGTGTGAGAGTCAGAGAAGTTGCAGAAAAATATAGAGAAAGTCTTGGAGTAAAATATGTTTGTCTAGATTTTAAAGAATGGTATAAAAAAATGGGTTTTCCAAAAACAAAAGGACCAATTCCAGATACTAATTTTATAACAGAAAATGAAATTCCTGATTCTGAAAGAGCAAGAAGATTTGATATAAGACAGCAATTTGAATCAGCTTTAATGGGAGAGTTAGAAAGAATTGTAAGAATTAATCCCCATCAATCTGCTTTACGTTTAAGAGGATATAATTTTCCATTTATTGGTTATGAGGCAACTGATACACATCCTGCTGATTTAAGGGATTATAATCCAGAGACTGGGAAACCGAGATATCCTGGGTGGCAATCTAAAGCTACAGAAGGAATGATTAAAGATGGCTATACAACTTTTCATGGAAGTTTAATTTATGTTAATCCAATAACAGACCCATCACTTTGGCAAGACTTAGATGCAGGAGAGCTTCTTTATGCTGGCGGTGGATATGAATTGCCTGAGAAAAGAACAGCAAAACAAATTCAAACTGCTATGAAATTAACAGAAGACAGAATAATGTGTTATTTTGAAGCTATGGGCGGAACTTTATTAATGGGGAGAACAGTTAGGCCGGGAAATGTTCATTATTTTACTTCTCCAAATGGTAGGGATGGGGTGCTTTTTGAAGTTCAACAGAGGTTAGTTGTTGTTGGTGATAGGATTATGTCTGGATGTGATGCATTTGAACTTGGGAATTATTACCAGTTAAAAGAAATGTTTCATGACTGTAACTAGATAAGGTTAAATCTTTTTCTTTTATTTTTAACAATACTTAAAAACTTTCAGTTTTTGGTATTCCGAAAATGTGAAGCATTTTCCAGAATATTTAAAAACTCTTTTCTCCTCTAAAAAACAAGAAAAGATGGTAGTTATACAGAAGATAGATCACAGAAGGAAAGGCGAGAGAAATCTATTTTTTTCTTTAAAAATAATCCCGTTTTTTGTCTTAGCAGTGATTATAATGCTTTTGGTTTTTGATAATAATATTCTTAATAAAAATGAAGAGATAATCAGCGGAAAAACTAATGAACAAATTAATGAAAAGATAACTGAGGGAATTAGCGGAAATATTATCAGTAATATTGAATTGTCAGAAAATAATTATCGTAGTGATGATCCTATCAGAGGAAAATTAAATATTCTTTTTAATTCTAGTGATTTCTTGCCTTGGAATACAACTGTTTCTTTAAAATTTCTTGGTTCATGTCCAGCATATTACACTTGTGAAGATGGTTCTGTGATTCCATGGGTAGATGAAAACTGTACAACAATTGATCCTGAGCCATGGGCAATTTGTGATGGTTCAATGAAAATTTATAATTGTGCTGGTTCTTCTGGATATGGAAAAAAATGCTGTTCAAGTTCAGGAGTTGATGGAAAAAATTATTATAATTTATGGTGTCCAAATACACCAGGTTATGAACCTATTTTAGGTTTGGGTTTTTGTGGTGATTCTTGTACAGATGATGTTAAAATTACAAATACATTATTATATTTTGTAAGTAAGTCTACTACTCCTCTTAAGGGAAATTTTACAAATGGGACCTATAGGAATAATGGAAATACGCTTATTTTTAATAGTCAAGGAGAAGGATTTGGTTCTTGCAATAATGGTAATAATGGCATGGGGGGAAGTGGCTATGCAATATTATATTTAACTGGAAGATGGATATTTCCACAAAATTATCTTTGTATTAAAACAGGAAACATGTGTATAAATAATACTGGTATTTATATTGATTTTTGTGGTACTGATAACAATTATCCTCCTAGAGTAGTACAACCTTATGCTTGTTCAGGTTCTAGTTGTGTTTTAAGTTATCCTTATTCATGTCTTTTTGGTTACATTTGTGTAAATGGCACTTGTGTACCACAAAATCCAACATGTACTGATTCTGATGGAGGTATAAATAAATCTATAAAAGGAACCTGCAATCCCGGAGGAATTTTCCCAGTTTTATATACAGATTATTGTTTATTATCTCCAGAAACAGGAATGCCATTTGTTAATGAATATTACTGTGATAACACTGATAAATGTTCATTAACTCTACTTTCTTGTGAACAAGGCTGCACTGATGGAGCTTGTTTATCACAAAATCCAACATGTACTGATTCTGATGGGGGTATAAATAAATCTGTAAAAGGAATTTGTACTTCAGGAGGAAATTCACACACAGATTATTGTTTATTAAATTCAAGTACACATTCTGTTAATGAATTTTATTGTGATACTACTAGTGATACAAATGACAAATGCGTATCAACTCAACTTCCTTGTGAACAAGGCTGCACTGATGGGGCTTGTATTTCTTCTCAACAAACATGTACTGATTCTGATGGAGGTATAAATAAATCTATAAAAGGAACCTGCAATCCCGGAGGAATTTTCCCAGTTTTATATACAGATTATTGTTTATTATCTCCAGAAACAGGAATGCCATTTGTTAATGAATATTACTGTGATAACACTGATAAATGTTCATTAACTCTACTTTCTTGTGAATCTAATTGTATAAGTGGCGCTTGTGTGCAAATTCCTTTTTGCAATAAAATTGGGAAGGTTTGTATGAATAACACTGGAAATTATACTGACCAATGCAATGGAAATGAACTACAACCCTATTATTGTTCAGACTATAAATGTATTTTAAGTAATTTTTCATATTCATGCCCTCCTGAGACTTATTGCAGTTATGGGGAATGTATTAATGTAGAAAACTCATCTTGTAGTGGATGGAATAATATTTATGAAATTCCTTTGAATAATCTAAATTTAGATCTTCCATCTAGGGGGGGAACTTATTCACTGGTTTTAGAATTTAATTGGAATAATTCTGTATTTTATTATACTGATTCTGATATTTTCATTTTCCCGAGACATAAAGAATGTATAGATGATGTTTGTAAATATGTTGATGGGGAAGGAGAAGATGAATGTAATTCTAATTCAGCTTGTTATTCTAATTGCCAAACAAATTGGTTTTGTACTAATTTTGGTTCATGTGTTAGCGGGTGGCAATCTAGAACTTGTACTGATTTAAATGGTTGTGGAATAATTACTGGAAAACCAGTTGAACAACAAACATGTTCTTGTGTTTCTAGCTGGAGTTGTTCTTGGCAGCCTTGCATTTCTGGAAATATGCAAAATAAAGTTTGTTCTGATATAATGAATTGTAATCCAAGTAATATTTCTTATATAAGTGAATCAAGAAATTGTTGTATTGATGAATGGGATTGTGGAAAATGGTCTTCATGTTCAAATGGATTACAAACAAGAACCTGTAGTGAAACAACAGGTTGTGGAACATCATTTAATAAACCTAATGAACAAAAAAACTGCAGTTCTACTGGAAATTTTCCATGGTGGATTATAATTGTTATTGCATTGGTGATAATTATTGGAGTTTTAGTACTAATATTATTTTTGAAGAAAAAAACACCAGGTAATAGATTTGCTGGGGGATATAACCCTGAATCTTATGAATCAAATTATCCTTCAAATCCTTCAGATTCACTAGGATATACAAGACCTTTTGAACCAAGAGAACAACAAAGACCAATAGAGAGACAACAGCCAACAAGACAATTTGAACCAAGACAACCAACAAGACAATTTTCAAGACCTGTTAGACAAACAAGACAAGAGAATTATCCACAACAACTTTCTCAATCTGATTCAGATTATGGTTCTGATTTAAGTTCAAAAAGATATGTTAAAAAATCTGGACCTAAGTCAAGAAAAGTTTCTAAAAGAAAAGAAGAATCTTCAGATGAAGATATTCCTTTGCCTTCTGATTAAAAGAAAAATGAGTTAAGTAAAAAGCTAACTGCGCAGATGCTCAAAATGAACCATTTTGGGCACGCTAAAAAACTCATGTTTTTTTAGCGCAACGTTGTTTTTGCTCTCGAGCAAAAATCCTGCAAGAATTAACTTTATTTACATTTACATCCAGACTTTTTATTTTGTATTCAAGCAATTAACTATTATTGTCCTGTCCCTTGGGCCGTTAAATTCACAGAACATTATTCCTTGCCATTTTCCAAGCATTAATCTGTTATGCTGAATAGGAATTGTTATACTTGGTTTGATAATAGAGGCTTTTACATGGGCATCTCCATTTCCATCTACAACATCATGCTTCCAGCAGTTTTTTGGAATTTGTTTTCTTAAATATTCTAAAAAATCTTCGCAAACTTTTTCATCACAATTTTCATTTATAGTTACTGCTGCTGTTGCATGTGGAATAAAAATATTGCATAAGCCTTCTTTTATAGAGTGTCTTGAAACTAAAGCTTGAATTTGAGATGTGATGTTTATGATTTCTTCTCTTTTTGTTGTTTTTAGATTAAATTGCATAAAGTTGTTAAGTGTAAATCTTTATTAAGGTTTTTGTTTTACTAGTTTAGAGGTAATTATTAAAAATAATTAAGATGATAGACCTATTTTTAGGAGAAGAAAGTAAAGGAATTCAAGAAAAATCAAAGAAGCTTGGCTTTTCTGAAGTTTTATTTGTTAAGCCAATAATAGTTATGAAAGATTTTGATAAGCTTGAAAAGTATGATTGTTGTTTAATAAAGACTGATAATATTGAAATGCTTAGAAGAATGATTGATAAATCTGCTAGTTTCTCAAAAAAAATAATTGTGTTGGGAACAACAAACGAGATTAATAGGCTAGCTTTAGAAAATAAAAAAGTTTTTGCTTTGTTAGATTCAGGATATGGGAGAAAAAAAGATTTTTTAGATTCAAGAGATTCTGGATTAAATCAAGTTTTATGCAAGATAGCTAAACAAGGAAATAAAAAAATATTAGTAAGTTTAGATTCTTTAAGGGATGAAAAATCATTGGGTAGGACTTTGCAGAATTTTAGATTATGCAAAAAGTTTGGAACAGAGATTCAGATGGTTAACCTTTGTTTTTTTGGTTCATCAGATGAAATGAAGAGTGCTTTTGAGTTGAAAGAAGTTGAGAGAGTTTTGAAGAGTCATGAGCATTTTGAAAGAAATAAGTTATATTAGGTTATACTAAAACCTCTTTTTCTTCTGTCCATTTTCCATAATAAACACTTAATATTTCTGCTGGTTCATTTGATTTGTTTTGATAATTATGAACTTCATTACATACATGGCGAGGATACCTCTGCTTTTAAGCAGAGCGAGGAATCGCCATCACCAAATAAATTTAATTCTATAAGTTTTTGAATATTCAGAGGGTAAATGCTACCCTCTTGAATTAAATCTCGCTTAGCGTG
>CAZCMN010000015.1:0-22258 GCA_964500015.1 Candidatus Woesearchaeota archaeon
TACGCTTCCATCTGAATCATTATAATTGTCAACAGGATTTGTTCCAAATGATGCTGTTGTGATTGACAAAGAACTTAATTGAGTATTAGGTGCTTGATCACTTCCATATTCAGTTAAAACAACATATGTGCTTGCATTATGATAAGCACTTTTAATAATAGAAATATTAACAACATCTCCTTCTTGCCATTGTACAGGGCAGTTTCCTGTATCTTGAGCATACCAGTTAGCTAGTCCAGAGTTTCCGCTTGTTCCAACAATATCAGTTAAATTGCAGTAATTAATTCCACTTCTAGAAACACTGAAATTAACATTAGCGTTATTTGCATCTGTTCCATCACTAGCATTATAAATATAACCAATAACTCCGTGTGTTGTTCCTGCATTAACATTAATTATATTCATAATAAAAGAAGCACCTGCTAAAAAAATTATAACTAAAAAAATCAAGATTAATGTCTTTTTCATGCTTAAAAATTTCTTATTTTTGGCACCCAGAAAAATTCCTATTTTTCTAGGGTTTTCCTCTTTTTTATAATTAAAATAAAGTCAATTGTCCTTTTTAAATTATACTTTTATCTATCGATATTTAGAAAAATCTTAACTTTTTTTCACTAGTTCTCATTGACAATCTTTAATTTTTTAAAGAAGATTTTTATAAACAATTCCCAGAAAATAATTACTATATAAAGATCTGGGGATTTACCAAAATCAATTTGTCAAGAACCTGTGGACTTAAGTCCGGAGCGTGTTTGGAGGGTTCTTAAGCATCTCAAAAATTAATTTGCTTTCTCACCAATAAATCACTAAAAAATCAGAAGATTTTGGTGCGCCAAAAACAAGATTGTTTTTAAGCATAAAGAGTTTGCACAAATTAATTTTTTAGGATATTAATTTTCAACAAGTATAGCTCTTATTGTTTTATCTTTTGCTTCTTTAGATTCTCCATGTTTTACTTTCATCCTCATAAAGTAATTTCCAGAAGAAAGAGCATCAGAGCTAACTTCACTCCCAAGTAAATTATAGAACTTAATCCCATATTTTGCAGCAAGATCTTGAGCATAAGGAATTTTCATAAAACTTGGTATTGGTGGTGCATATGACTTAATTGGAGATTCATCATCAGAACATTCTTCTAAACCTACGCTATCATCATAAACTTTAAAAGAGTTTGTTAACCAGCCTTGTACTGAATTAAATGGTCCTAGTGAATTAAAATCTAATTTGGGACTCTGTCTTACTAACATTGAATTGCCACGTGAAGAACCACCACTATAAGCAGTCATATGCAAGCTGCAAGAATGTGGTCCAACAGTCTCTGGTTGCCATAATTGAAAAGATAATTGCGGTCTTGCTCCAGGAGAAACATTCTCAACAACTGCTTTTGCACTATAAACTTCAGAACTATCTGGCTGATATATAAAAAATTTTCCAACCATAGAATCTGCTAGAACATTTCCTGTATTTTCTAATGTTGCTCTTGGAGTTAATGGTTCGGATAATGGCACCGAATCTACTGGAGCATCAATTGTAAGTGGTCTTGCTCCAAATACTCTAACATAAACACTATCATTAAGAGCATCATTTAAAGGTCGTGCATCTCCTGAAACCATTACAGAACATTTTACAGGATTATTTCCTCTTAATAATGCCTGCCATTGATCAGAACTAACTAAAGTAGAATCTCCTGGCTGGATTGTGCCAAAAGAAGTATTTTTTTCATAAGTAGAACCAATTCTCACTAAAATATTTCCATCTGAAGGAGCATATCCACAATTTTTTATCCATGCTTGTGGTGTAAGAATCTCTCCACTATCTACTAAACCAATAGGTGATAATATCTGTGAAACTCTGAAATCTTTGAATGTTGGAAAAATTGTTTCTCTAGGAACTGGAATATGCCAAGTCCCATAATTCCACCTTGTTGGTGTTGCTAAAGTCTCTTGAATAGGCCATGCATCTCCATAACCAATATCATTTGCAATAAACATTGTATCACTCCTAAAAATTGTATCATTTCTTGTTCCTCGCATACTTAATCTTAAAGAATCTCCAGGTTCTGCTCTAATACTTGAAACAAGAGCTGAAAGTGCTCTTAAAGAATCATTTCCAAATAACATAGCAGTATCTGGAATTGGACTTGGAATCCTAGTTAAATTTTCTAAAATTCCTTTTAAATTACTAAATCTAAAATTAGTAGTATCTAATCTATAAGCTGAAACAGTAAAACGTCTTTGTCCAGAAGCATATAATACTACTTCTGGAACTCTGTTTTCATTAGAAATATCACTAACTAAATCTCTTACTCTAGCACTATCTCCATTTTTAAAAAAAGTTATAAAAACACTATCTGTTGGATATGGAACATCAAAAGTCTGTGCATAATACCCAGTTTCACGGGTTATATCTTCTATTACTTGTCCTTGTCCAATTGAATCTCTTAAAGGAATTGAATCTCTGGGATAATTTATTTCATGTACATAACCACGAGGAGATATAGCTGCTCCAGCTAATTGTGCTGCTAAAATTAATTCAATTCCCATTATTATTAAAAAATCTAGAATATTTAAATGTTTTTATATTAACTACTAAATAGTTAAAATCTTAGTTTGGGGTCCATTCTTGATCAGTCACATTAGAGTGTATTAAATAAACTCTTCCTGGTTCTAAATCCCAGTCACCATATATACCATCACAAGAATCAGATGAATTAGACCTTTGTGTTAAAGAATCCCACTTGGTTATTGAAGATTCTGATTCAAATATTCCTTCTCCAATTAACACAGAACATAAATCAGATAATTTATCAATTGTTGTATTTAAAGGTAAATTAATATAATTTACATCATTATCTGCGGTTTTTCTTATTGTAAAAGTAACTGGACTTGGAACAACACCAGCATAAGACAAAAACATGCTAGAGTTTGGAGGCCCTCCACTCAAAGAAGCAAAATAAGGTTTTCCTTTATCTAAATTAAATGAACCGATTACAACTGGCGCTCCTCCACCAGCAATTCCTTCTGCAGAACCATAATAATTCTGGTCACTAGATTGCCATTTTGAAACATAATCAACTTCACTAAAGCCTTCTAATAAATCTTCTGATGTATCAGAATCTCCTTCAATAAAATCAAAATTAGTAAACCAGTTTATGCTAGTATTTTGTGTAGGAGTTTTAAGTTCTTGCTCAAAAATAGCCATATTATTACTATTTCTTTCATAATAAACAGCATACATTCCTAAATTGCATGGGTCAGCTCTAGAAACATTATTTGTTATTTTATATGATCGACATTGAATGCTGACGCAACTAGGATCTGCAGGGAATAAGCTTTGCAATTCCAAACATGTAATATTATACCATCCCTCAGCTGGCTCAATACCTTCATAACAACCATACGGTGGGTCTATTGTAAAATATTCAGTTATAGGCGCTATATCATAATCAATAGGATATCCTGCTGGACAATTTGCCACATTTTTCAAAGGAACAACAGTATTCATACAAAAGTCATACCATGCTCCAGGTCCAGATACACCATTATCAGGAACACATTGGGGTTTGCAATTTCCTTCTGATGAAAGTACAATTCCCCCATGTTTTACATCTAAAGTAAAATTCATAATATAAAATATTGGTGGAGTGCCTGAAATTTGTTTATATTGCTGTCCAAAAGGCAGCAGTTCTTGAGTTAATATACCCTCAGATAAGGTCATAACATGTGTTTTTAAAACTAAGGCAGTCCATCTTGGATCATCTGGCACTTCTTCAATAGTCCATCTTACAGTATAATTACCATTACTTATTTTTTCAAATGTTGTGTTAATTACTGGATAATTTGGAAGTTCACTTGGATCGATTATTGGCACACCAGTAATGCCAAAAAACTTTAAAACAGGATCTAATATTCCCATTCCCATAAAACTTAAAACTGAAACTAATCCTAAGAACAATACAATAATAAATACAACTGTTAAACCTATTGAAACTCCTTTTTTCATTTTTCTTTTAAACCTTTTTCGTTTTTAAATTTTTGTTTTCTTTTTAAAAAGCAGATTATAAGTATTATTAATAAGATAATTACTAAAACAACTATGATAATAACAAAATAGTTAATTCCAGAAGAACTTAATCGAATATCAGGTGCTTGATCACTTCCATTTTCAGTTAAAGTAACAGAAGTGCTTGCATTACGAGAACCTTTAGCAATATTAATCTGAACAATATCACCAGGTTGCCAGTTTGTTTCACAATTTCCTATGTCTTGGGCATACCAATTAGATTTTTTTGAATTTCCATTTTTTCCAATAATATCATTTAAATTGCAGTAATTTTCAGTTCCTCTAAAAACATTAAATGTGACAACAGCGCCATTTGACGAGGTTCCATCTTCAGCACTTTGAACATAACCTAAAATTCCATGTTGTAAACTAGCAGAAACAACAGGTAAAACCATCAAAATCATTAAGATAAATAACAATATTCCTCTTTTCATTGAATAATAAATAATTTCCAAGTTTTTAAATATTCCTAATCTTTTTATACCTCTATTCTTTAATTATTCTATGAAACAGGTTATAACTTTACAAAATGGTTCAAAGTTAAATGAACAGCAGTTCATAAAATATTTTGAAAAAAAAGTTTTTTATACAATTCGAAAATTCAGGCTTTTTGAAGACATTAAACAAAGGCCAAAAGTTCAGGAATTGTTTTTACTTACTAAACTTGGAAAAATTACAATCTTTCATGAATGTCTTGATGACATTTCAGTTTTAGTTCTTAAAGCAATGATGAAAACAAATGGAAAAAAAGAACTTAAAAAATTATTACCTCATGTCTCTAAAATCATTCGTCCTTTTTACTTGATGTCAAAAGAAGAAATGATATTATATTCAAAATTAAAGAAAATAAGATATAAGTTAAATAATGATTTTCAAGTTTGTTCCAGTGGTTTTCATCTTCAACAATCTCCAAAAACCTCAATTAATAACATACAGGATGCAGAACTTTCTTCTTTTTTAAATGAACTAGAAAAACAACAAAGAAATGTTAAGAACTCAATTGTAAATTCTTTATTAAAACTTGAGAATTTAATCTAGAATCGATTAGAATAACGCTGTGCAATATCTCTTGAAGTTCCAAGAACATAATCTGTTGATTGCAATTTTGGAACATTCATAACAGGAGAATTTTGAACTAAAGCAGTATCTCTCTCAATTCTTCCTAAGGATGCAAGCCTTCTATCCGGGCTTCCTGGAGAGCATTCTGAAACAATAGTTGAATCTTCGGTGTACACAACAGATACCCCTACAGTAGGATCATAAGGATACTCAAATCTTACTTTATATGCTTCAGCATCTACTTGTCTGAAAAAAATCTGTCTGTTTACATTACCTGGAATAGTTAAAATAGAAGTACCAAAAAGACTCCAAGAAGAATGTAATTCACAATTTGCTCCATCAATTTGTTTTGTTTTTGTAGTATATCCAAGATTTAATATTATAGCTTCTACTAAAACTAATGCTAAAGCTGCAAGACCAATTGTTCTTCCCCTGCTTGATACATTATTAAATCTATTTCTTTCTTCAATCATTTTTAAATTAGGATTATCGTTCCCTTAATCCTTAGATTGTAATCCTAGAAGAAGTACTTTATAAATCTTCAGATTTTTGATTTTCTTTTTTAATCTCTTCAGTAGGGACTAGTCTTTTGGATTTTTCTTTATTAAAAAGTTCATCATCTAGTTCAACTTTCCATCTCAACCTTTCAGATTCAGGTTCTCTTCCCTTTAAATAAATCTCAATTTCTGAAAAAGCCTCATTTTGTTTAAGATAAATTTTTTGTTGATGATCTAGATGTACTAAAGGCAAGAAAACTCCAATTTTTTCAATTTTTTCATTATTTGGCGATAATTCCGAGAACATAATCTTTTCTTTTTTACCTTTAAAGAAAAATTCTTTTATTCTTTGAAACAAATTTTGGATTCTCTTAGTTAAATTAAAAGTAAACTTTGGGAATATAGCCAAATCAATAGCATGTCTTGCCCTATTTAATGAAAAATTTTTCTTGATTCTTCTATTTTCTGTGTTCATGGCTTTGTCTAAAGCATTCATTAATTCTTGCAAAGTGACTTTCCTCGATCTTGGTAAAGGGGTTCTAGGCATTATCAATGGAATATCTTCTTCATCCATGGTGATTATTTGTGGATTTTTGACAAGCTCATCCCTTAATTTGTTCTTGTTTTCAAATAAAAGCTCATCAATATCCTTAATATTTTCATGTAGAATCTGAGATTTCATTCTTAGTAGTATAGCTGCAGCTAATAATACCTTACTGGAAATATGAAAATTACCCTCTTCCAATTCCTCTAATTTCTGGATTGTTTCAAGATACTTATTAGCCAAAATCGCTAAGTCAATATCCCATGGATTTAATTGTTCTGTCCTGATTAAATCATAGATAATTGCCTGCCAGCTTAATTCACTTGAAACAAGCAGATCATAAACTTGATCTTGCCCAACTCTCTTTTCTTTTTCATGAGATTTAGGTTTATCTTCGGGTTTATTCCCCAAATCCAGGCTAAATTCAAATGCTTTCAACCCTTTTTCATCTTTATCCATATATTTCTTCTTGTTCTTAATTAATAAACTTTCTCAGTTTTATTGATAACCCTTGGATTACAGTAATAACTATAGAATTAGTCCTAATAGTTGTCACTATGTAATATAGACAAATCGAAAGATTTATAAAGTATTCTAGCCTAAGTATAATATCACCTCTTTTTCCCCAAGGGAAGTTTGAGAGCGCATCTACTTGATATGCTTAAGAACTTCCCCGAGGGTTTCATCGCTTAGACGAAAGTCTATTTCTTACGAAATTTCTCTCGACGATAAAGCCAAAATGCAAGAAAATGGAAACATTTTCTGTATGCCGAAAAACTTCTGTTTTTCGAGCATGAACAATTTTGGGTTTTTAGGAAACTTTTCTAAGTTTACTATAAAAATTATTTTAAACAAAACGCAGAATGTCAAAATATGCAACTTTAATTATTTAACTTATCTCTTAACTTATAATTCTAAAGAATTCCAGGAAGACTTCTTCTTTTAGCATAGAACGGAATATTCGGCTTTCTATAATATGTTTCAGTATTTATCTGCTTTTTTGAAAGAGAATGGCTTTGCATATTAAGTATGATAAAAAGAGCTAGTATTAATAAAAGCATTTTTAGAAATAATACAATTGTTACATTCATCTTTTTATCTATTAAATTGAGTGTAATGACACTTCCCACAATAAAGTCTGTCTTTACTCTTAGATTCAGCTAAAAAAATTCCTGGTCCGCATCTTGGGCAAAATTTAGCGCTTTTTTCAGTTACATCCCCAACTAGCTTATATTTCTTCCATCTTTCACTTTGCTTCTTATTTTTCTTTTTTCCTTTTGCTGTCATGCTTGAAAACCTCCTTGGTTTTTGGCATGCAGAAAATTTTCTTGATTTTCTAGCATTTTACTTTGCCTCTGCTTTCTTATTTTCTTTTTTCTTAGGTTCAAATTTATTTAACATTTCTTTTGAATCATAAATATAAGCTAAAATATCTGCTTTTTGTTTTCCAAAAGAAGGATAAACTTTTTTTACAATTATCAATTCTTTGTCTTTTTTTAGTTCATTAGCAAGATATTCTTGAATTGAGCTTATTGAAGGTGTAACTTTATCATCTGAAACAGCTTCAATCTCTTCTCTTCCTAATAATACTTTATGTTCTTTCTTTTCTATTGTTATCATCTTGTTTTAAGAGCAAAAGTTCCTTTTTGTTTTACTCCAATTTTTTGTGCTATCTCTGATTTTTCAGGATTAATGACAATTATCTTTCCTTTCCAAGTATCTGTTAGTTGGTTGCCTTTGCAAATAGGGCAAGTGTCTGATTCAACCATTATCTTGCATTTTTTACAAGCTTTTTGTTTTGTGCTCATGCTGAAAACTCCCGTTTTTGGCATCCTTAAAAATCTCTCGATTTTTGGGACACCAGAAATTTTTTAATTTCTTAGTGTGCAGAAAATTTTTAAAATTTTCTAGTGTTTTTATTCTGATATAATTTGATATTTAAGTTTATTTATTTTTTAATTATTCTATTTTTTACCTTTCTTCCCTGTTTTCTCACTTTTAACAGAAACTTTAGCCATTTTATCAGCCAATGCCTTAGATTTTTTCTTATCTTCTTGGACCCATTCTATTTTTCCCAATCCTGGCTGCCTCATTGTCAACCCTATTTTAGGTGGGGTTGTTTTATAACTGACAGCAACTACCCTGGCCACGCATAAATCTCCTCTTTTTAATGCTCTTTTGCTGTTTTTTCCGATTAGTGTTCCAGTTTTTGAAAAACTGACAAAATCATCCATTGTTTGGCTTATATGAATCATTGCATCAAATGTTCCAAGATCAACAAAAGCACCAAAATTAGTTATTTCTTTAACCTCGCCATAAACAAGTTCTTGTAAAACTGGTTTAAAAGTCAACAAAGAAAATTCAGAAGCATAATAAGCAGAAGCATCTCCTGGAATTAAAATTCCATCGTTAATTTTCTGAACATCTAAAACAGCAATAACTGCCCCTAGATCTTCATCAATATAACTATCATACTTTTTCTCAAGTTGGGTTTTAATAGCTTCTTTTACAGGTAACCCAAATAGCTGTGGTTCTACTCTCACATGATCTTTTACTTTTGTTATATAGAACATTTTTCAATCTAAGTATTTATTAAATGTTAAATTTTCAGGTGTTTTTAAACCTTATCATACTTCTTCAATTAATTTTTTCTGTCTAATTCCAAGAACTTTTCCACCTGCTTTTTTTAATCTCCCCATTAACTCTTTGTCCATTGTTCCAACAAGGCATTTCTCCTTAACTGCTAGTTCTAATATGGCATCATCTGCTTTTCCCTTAGTATTAACAACTTCAACTTCAACTTTTTTTAAATACATCAAAGATAACCCTGCAGCTTCTCTATCTGGTTTTTTCTCTTTATCTCCCTTGCTTATAGAAATCAGTTCTTGTAAAACCTGGTTTAATAGAATTATTTTATAATCTGCTAGTTTGTCTAATAGTCTATATTTAGATAAATAAATTAAAAAATTTGTATCTGGAATAAGTTTCATCATTTTTTGAATATATTCTTCTATCTATCAAACAATAGGTATTTTTATACTTTTAGTCGAGAACACAGAATGCAATGAGAAAGTTATTTAAATGAACTGTTCTTTAAAATTTATAAAAAGAGGCGAGTATGAAGAATCTATTTACATTTAGAAAGATAAGTATCTTGATTATTATACTTGTTTTGATAATCCCATTTATTATGTCTGTAAAAGCAGTTCCCGGATATTGTGTGACTGCAGATGTTACAGACATAAGCCCAAGTTCTGTTGGAATAGATGAAGAATTTACAGTTGGGATTGTTATAGAAAATTGCGGCGAGATATCTCCACAATCAATAACTTTTGAATTAAAAGATATAAGCCCTTACATAGATGTTAAAGAGTCTCTGATTAAAGAAATAGGTCATTTAAGCTACTCTAACAGCAATAGATTTCTTCTTTATCACATGAGAACTCTAGCAAATGCTACACCAGGAACATACTTAGTACGATATGTTTTGACCTATGCTGGAGAAGAAGTCTTGTTTACAAAAGAAAATAATTTTTCTATTACAGTGACTGGAAAAGAAGCTGAGCTTAATTTAGCTTCTCTTAAAACAAAACCTACTCTGCCAAAACAAGGAGATGTTATTGAATTGACTCTAAGGATAGAGAATGTTGGGAGTGGAACTGCAAAGTCTATCCAAATTTATGCAGACTATCCCTTTCAGGGAGTCAAGCAGTCTTTCATTGGTTCGCTTGAATCAGATGAAGATGCTCCTGCTATTTTTACTTTTATTGCAGACAAATCAGGAATATTTGAATTTCCCGTGACAATCACTTATCTAGATGATTTTGGAGAAGGAGAAATAAAAACCAATGTGAGTATTAGTGTATTGGAAAAACCTTCAAATATAGGAACCATTCTTTTTGCAATAATCCTTCTAGCATTCATTGGAGGAGGAGTATATTATTTTTTTAAGGTTAAGAAATCAAAAGATAAAATAATCCATCAACTCCTTAAGGGCGATGGATCAAAGAAAAAAAATAATGAGTGAAAAATGGAGACAAAATGTTTAATGATATTAAAGTTGGATTACTTAGCGCTACAAGTTCTATAAGGAGAGGAAATAAGAAGACTTTAGCTTTTATCATCTTTGTTTTAGCATTAATTTTTATGAATCTTGTATTCCTTCCTTCGATGATGGCTGGAATGACTGGAATGTTTAATGGTTTTATGGAATATCCTTATGGAGATATTGTTATTGAACCCAGTAGAGATAATATTTACATAAATAACGTAGATAATGTTTTACAAAAAGTTAGGGCAGTTCCAGATGTAAAAGCTGCAACAAAAAGGTTAGATGTTGGAGCTTCTATTCAGTATAAACAAAAAGTCGTGGGTTCAACTATAACTGGATTATTGCCTTTTGAAGAGTATGATGTTTCTAACTATCCAATGATTATAGCAGAAGGAGAGTTTTTGAGTGACCTTTCTCGAGATGAAATAATAATTGGTGCTATGCTTGTAGAAGGCTATTTTGGTTCTGAAATTTATGATAATCTTGGAGGAGTAAGGGTCGGCTCTCTTGTTGATGTTACATATGCTAATGGGGTAACAAGAACTTACAAAGTCAAAGGGATTATGGAAGGAACATGGGAAGGGACAGACCTTAATGCTTTAGTTCATTATAAAGAACTTGAAGATGTGTTTGGTTTGGATGGAAGTGAAGCAACAAGTGTTGTGATGAGAGTAAAAAATCCAAAAGATGCTGAAAATATAAAGGAAAAAGTAATCGCAGCAGGAGTTAACGAACCAGTTTTTACAATGGCAGAAAAGTCTGACGCAATTTTAAGACAAGCTATGCAGAGCATAAATATGATAGATGTTGTGTCTAAGATTATTAGTTTGATTGTAGGGGCTGCTTTAATTTTGATTATTATTTATATTAATGTCTTAAATAGAAAAAGAGAAATTGGGATTTTAAAGGCAATAGGAATTACTCCTCGTTCAATTGTATTGTCTTACGCTTTTATTAGCATGTTTTATGTTTCAATGGGTATTCTCGCGGGATTAGTTTTGTATTTTGCTCTAATGTATTACTTTACTATGAATCCTGTAACTTTCTATGACACTCTCACAATTATTCCCGAGATTCAAGTAGGATTAATAATGCAAAATGTTTTCATGATGCTTGGAATGTCTGTTATTGCAGGAGTTCTTCCCGCATGGATGGTTTCAAAAGAAAGTATACTAAAATCAATTTGGAGAAGATAAAATGGAAGAAGAAAAAACATTAATTAAAATAAAAAATATGTGCAGATATTACAAATCTGGAGAAGGGGAAGTTAAAGCCTTGGATAATGCTAACTTTGAAATTAAAAAAGGAGAATTTGTAGCAGTTATTGGTGCAAGTGGTAGCGGAAAAACAACAATGTTGAGAATTTTAGGGTTGATGGATAATCCTACAAAAGGAGAATATTCAGTTCAGGGATTAAATGCCGGGGATTTGCCTGAAGCAGAAAGAACATATTATAGGTTGACTCGTTTGGGTTATGTATTTCAAGATTATGCTTTAATGAATGAAATGAGTGCCCTAGAGAATGTTTATGTTCTATCCTTAATGGAAGGAAAATCAAAAAAAGAATCTATTGCAATAGCTAAAGAAGCACTTGATAAAGTTGGTTTAAAAGGTAAGGGAAACAGGGTCCCTGATGAACTTTCAGGAGGAGAAAAACAAAGAGTTGCTATTGCGAGAGCCATATCTAAAAAACCTGCGATTTTATTTGCTGATGAACCTTGTGCAAATTTAGATACTCATGCTTCTGGACAGATTCTTGATGTATTCAAGGAATTAAATCAAAAATATGGGCAGACAATAGTCATGGTGACGCATGAGGCATGGCATCTTAAATATGTTTCTCGAATCATTGAATTGAAAGACGGTTTGATTGTCTCAGATAAAAAAAGAAAAAATTAGATATTTTTTTTATCTAGATTAAAATATTTATAGAAATCTTCAGATAAAGTTAATTCATAAGTTCTTCCTAACCTTTTTGACTTGACTAACCCCATTGCAATAAAATGTTTGATATGGTCATAAGCTTTATTGCTTCTTATCCTGACAATAGAAGATTGTTTCATGGGTTGTTTGTAAGCTATAATTGCCAGGGTTTCTTGTTCTGATTTAGAAAATTCAGTTTCTCCTGTAACCATCTTATTTATAAGATTATGAAATTCCTGCTTAACATCCATCTTATAGACTGGCTTACCCTCAACTTCTCTCTTATTTATGATCATTGCAGTATCATTATGGCTGTATTTCTCAATTAATTTATCCATAATCTCTCTTGCCATAATCGGATTGACATTGCTTACTCTTACAAGTTCATCAATATCTAAGTAGTTTGCAGATAAAAATAATGAAGCTTCAATTTTCTGCATTAATCTTGTTTCATCTACAGTTTCAGAAGAACTATCTCCAGAAAAGGGCTTTCTTTTTGGAGCTCTTCTTTCGATTATATCTTTAGGATTATCATCTACATCCTCAAAAATTTCCTTTAATGCTTCTCCATCTATTTGAATCTCTTTCTTTATTTCATTGTCTAGCTCTTTTTCCATGATTCATGATATATAACAAAGCTTAAATAATTTACTTCTCTCAAATTTTTATGCGCTGGTAGTATAGTGGTTAGTATTCGACGTTGCCATCGTATGGGGCAAGCCCCCTTACAAGTCACCCCAAAACCGTGACGCAAAAACGTTGTGACCCGGGTTCAACTCCCGGCCAGCGCATATCATGCTTAAAATGAAACTAATACTTGTGAGACACGGTGAGACTATTGAAAATGTTAAGGGGATTATGCAAGGGCATATTCACGGTAAACTTTCTGATTTAGGAAAAAAACAAGCTAAAAAATTAGCTTTAAGATTCAAAGAAGAAAAAATTAATGCAATTTATTCTTCAGATTTAGCAAGAGCATCAGATACTACAAAAGAGATTGCAAAATTTCACAAAAAAGCTAAAATAATTTTAGTTAAAGAATTAAGAGAAAGAAATCTTGGAGATTGGGCAGGAATGCATAGAAGAAGACTGATTGGGAAAATCCTCCAAAAAATCTTGAATCTTTAAAAAGTATGAGAAAAAGAGCTAAAACGCTTCTTGATAAAGCTTATAAAAAATATCCAAACGGAACAGTTCTTTTTTCAGGACATGGCGGGGTTAATAAAATTTTAATAACGCTTATTTTAGGAAAACCCCCAGTCTATATAAAACAATTAGGGCATTTAAATAACACAGCAGTATGCATATTTGAAATTAAAGAAGACAAAAAACACATTATTCATTTACTAAATTGCACTAGGCATCTTAATTCGTTTTCACAAAATATTTAAATGCCTTTTATCTAGTCTTATTGAAAAAAGATGGCAGAGATAAGTCCAGTATATGATGGGAAATTAGTTCACGCAGGAATTTTTGATTTTCGTGAATTTTATAGATTTATGTATGAATGGTTCAGAGATTACAGTTATCTAATCATAGAAAAAAAGTATTCTGAAAAAATTAAAGCAGAAGGAAAAGAAGTTGAGATAGAATGGCATTGTTTTAGAAAAATTTCAGAAGATTACAGATTCAAGATAAGAATCGTGATAAAAGTTATAAAAATGGTCACAGTCGAGGTTCAAGAAGGTGGAATGAAATTTAGCAGAGATAAAGGAGAAATTGAAGTTAAGTTTAATAGTTACCTTGAAAGAGACTGGCAGAATAGGTGGGATCAGCATCCCATTACAAAGTTTTTAAGAGGTTTTTATGAAAGATATATGCTAAGAGGCAGAATAGATTTTTTTGAAGATAAATTAAAAGAAGAAGTTGATGAAACCCTGTCTCAGATTAAGTCTTTCTTAGCTCTAATGGGCAATGCTTAAGATAAATTTCTTAAAAGTAACTAATCATTGCACAATCAGAACTATAAAAGTCCGAGATAAACAAACTTAAAGAAAAATTTAACTTATAGGCAAGAGATGAACAAAAAACAGATCTATCTTATTGCAATTGTTGTTCTAGTTGTTGCATTTGCTTTAATGTTCTTGTTTCAAATGAAAGATAAAAACAAATCAGAAATTAAGTTAAATAAAACCCAAATTACATGTTATGAAGGTGCATTATACTTTCTGAGGCTTGAAAGTAATATAACTCACAGCCAACTAAATGTGCAAACTGCTCGTTGTAATGACCAATCCCTGTATTATCAAGTGGAATTAACTGGAACTTATTTTGAAGATGAAGCTCATGAAATTTCTAAGCCAATTTATTATCAAAGAATTGCGGGAGGAACAGCAGCTTCTGGCCAAGATAGTTATTCTGAAGTTTGTCTAATAATCGGAGATCAAACCATTGTTTCTGAAATAAGAACTGGAAGAGAGATGAATTATCAATCTAAAGCAAGATGTTCTTGGCAGACAAAACTTCCTTAAATTTTTAGGTATGTTTTATCCAATTTTTTGTGTTTTAATTATTTACCTTATAAAGTTTTGTCGTGGGTGAAGCAAATCAACTTTGAACTTACAAATCAAACGAAGTGCGAAGTCTTAAAAAAAATTATTGTTTTTTAGAACAATTATATTTTTATACTGAAACATCTTGATTCTAAATGGCATTTCTTTCAAAGCCAGACAAAACAGAGAAACGTCCTGAAAAACAAGAGTATTACATGTCTATAGCCAAACAGATAGCTCAAAGAAGTACTTGTTTAAAAAGAAAATTTGGGGCAATAATTGTCAGAGAGGATAATATTATCTCTGCGGGTTACATGGGTTCTCCAAGAGGAACCCCTAATTGCATTGATTTAAAGAAATGTGCTCAAGATTATAATAAAAAAGTAGGAGTAGATGCTTGTCGTGGAGTTCATGCTGAACTTAACGCAATAATTAATGCTGCAAGATCAGGAACAAGTGTTCTTAATTCAATAATGTATGTTTATGGGGAAAATTATAGAGATGGAAGGCCAATAATCGGAAAGCCTTGCAGAGCATGCAGAAGAGCAATTGTCAATGCTGGAATAATTGAGGTTATTGTTCCAGGAGAAAAAGGGACAAGAAAATACAAGACAGAATTCTGGGTCAAGGACCTTAAAAAAGATCCTTTTATGGATGTCGATGAGAAGTAATCTGTAATTTTAACAAACTGTTAAATTTATTTAAACTAATCGCAGAGCCAAGCAGCTTCTTATCGATGAAATTTGTTCTTAAAAGATAGAATATCATGAAAAAAGCACACATTTTTGCGATGCTCGAAAATTGAACAAATTTTCGGACACAGAAAATTCTTTTAAATTTTCTCGTGCCAAAAACAGAAAACTAAACGCACAAAAATCAAAAGATTTTTGGCGTGCCAGAAATTTAATAATTTCTGAGCACATCCATACACATTTTAAAAAATATGGTTTTCTGTTTTTTAGCATAATACTTACTACTTTATTTCAAGCCAGAAATCTTGCCGCTTAATTTTAATAGAGCTTGATGATGCTCTGCAGGATTAATTCTAATTGGAAAATTTCCTGAGATTTTCAAAGGAACAGAGTCAACATTTGGCATCATTGAAATAATTTTATTCAGCTCTTCATGAGCTTCATTTACAAAAAAAGAAGCTTGATTTATTATCTCTCTTTTTTCTCTTATCATCTTTTTTGCTTCGAGTGTTGAACTATTAACATCAATTAATTTATTCTTTACACTTCTAACCCTTTTACTAATTCCAATCATTTCCTCAGCATCAAATTTTATAAAGACAGACATTTTTTGGCGTATTTATCTAAGTATATGTTAAAGTTTTTTAAATTTAATTATCTCTGAATTTTGTGTGTTCTTATTGACTGACGTTTTATTACCTCAATCATTGTTTTATTCCCTCGCTAGATTATTCCCAATATTACTAATTTCTTCTCTTAATGTGTCTAAATCAGATTTCCAAGAATTTATCTCAAAAACCTCATTATCATTTAATTTCTGTAATTTTTCTATTAAATTTTCCAATTCTTTTAGTTTATGTTCCATATTCTCGATTGATTGGACAATATTTCTAAAATTGTCTATTTTGACAAAAATCTCTTTTTCTTTAGAAATCTTTTTCATTTTTTTCTCTTCTTGCGGAGGCATTTCTAATTCTTTATATCCCTGGTCTAAAGGGGGCAGATTCTTATCTTGCTCATCTAAATCAGGCAACTCTTTTCCAGAATCTGAACTTTTCTCTTGATTAAAATCCATATCCAAATCTCTTATGCTCTTCTTATATTCCAAACTTTCTGGAGCATCTCTCAATCCTTGTTGCGGTTTAGATTTTTTTTTGAAGATCATAAATACTATTTTTTAAAAAGATATAAATACCTTTGTAGTAACTATTTAATTACAAATAGACAAAAATCCTTAACCAGAAGGTATAAATATTTTCCTTTCGTCAAAAAAAGAATAAAAAATGAAACGCGATGAAAAATTATTCTCTTTTTCAAAAACAGTCGCTAGAAGAATTGCTGGAAAGCCAGGAGAAGATGTAATCGAAATTCTCTTTGATAGAGAAAATTTTAATGAATTCAAAATAGCTGAAAAATTAAAGAAAAATATAAACGAAGTAAGGAATATACTCTATAAATTGTCTTCTTTTAATGTTATATCCTCAACAAGAAAAAAAGACAAAAGAAAAGGATGGTATACTTACTTTTGGACATTTGATAAGGTAAAGGCTTTAGGAGTTTTATTAAAATTAAAAGAACAGGAATTTTTCAACTTAGACCATATTTTTAAGAGTAGAATCACAAAAAATTTCTATTATTGTGAGTCTGATGGGATTGAAATGTCTGAAGAAACTGCTCTAAACCACGATTTTTCTTGTCCAGAGTGCAGCCAGTTATTGGTTCCTGTAAACGAAGGAAAAAAAATCAAGGAAATAACACAAAAAGTAGACTTAGCCAAAAAAGAGATTGATGAAATCAGGAAAAAGTTAGATGAGATTTCTCCTAAATTTGTTTTGCCCGAGGTTAAAAAAGCCAAGGAAATTAAGAAAAAGAAGACTAAAAAACTAGAAAAGAAAAAGTCAAAAAAGAAAGTCAAAATGCATAAAAACACTAAAAAATCAAAGATTTTTGGTGTGCCCAAGAACAAAAAAGTTCTTGAGCATAAGAAATTTTTGGCGCGCCGAAAAACATCTTTTTTTCATGCGAAAACCAAGAAAGCAAAATCAAAAAAGAAAGTTAAAAAAGTCAAGAAAATTAAGAAAAAGAAAGCAAAACCAGAAAAGAAAATTAAGAAAAAAAGATTATAATTCTATTTTTTTAAGTGTCAAATTATCTTTTACTAAAGCTAAGATATTTATACTTATTTTTATACATCTTAAGATGGAAATCAAAAAATTTCAAGAAGAGGTTTTATCTGTTTTTTCAGAGATGGCAAAAGCGCCTAATCGAAAACCTCACACAAAACAATCAGCAATGATTCATTTAACCGAAGAAGTAGGAGAAATTGCTAGACAAATAAATAATGAATACCACTGCCCAGAAAAATTTAATAAAGAAAATCTTGGAGAAGAATTAGCAGACCTCATGATGTTTATTGTTTTAATAGCCAATTTTTATAATATAGACTTATCTAAAAAAATGAAAGAGAGTATAGAAAAAGTTAGATCTACGGCTATAAAACTTAAAAAATAGGTTTAGAATTTAAAAACCTTTAAAATAAAAATGCCCTATAAATTTTCCTACAAGAAAAATTATTCATCAAGCCCCTATGTTTCACAAGTCAGGAAGAAAAAATCTTTTCCTATTTCAATCACTCTTTTCTTGATAATTATTAATGTTTTAATTTTTATAGTTCAAGTAATCTGGGATTATTTTACACAAACACCAAATTCTGTTGGTTTTTTTACTTCAATATTTAGCATAGTTCCACAAGATATCTTGCAAGGAAAACATCTTTGGAGCATTGTAACAAATATGTTTCTACATGGTGGAATTTTCCATATTCTAGCTAATATGCTTTCCTTATTTTTTGTTGGCTCATTTTTAGAAAAAATAATAGGCAAAAAGAAATTTTTCTGGCTTTATATGATTTCAGGAATTGTAGCTTCATTATTCTTTGTTTTTTTAGCAGCAGCTTTTGGTTCAAGTGATTTTGGAGCAAGAATTTTCGGAAGTCCAGATATTCCAGCATTAGGAGCATCAGGAGCTATTTTTGGTTTAGTAGCTTGTTTAATGATTTTAACCCCAAATGTAAAAGTCTATATCTTTTTTATTCCAATTGCAATGCCACTATGGCTTGGAATGTTAATTATGCTTTTTGGATTATGGATCATTTCAGCTGGCCTAAGTCTACCAATAGGAAATTCAGCCCATTTTGGAGGTTTTATCTGTGGAATTATTTATGGAATTTATCTTAGGATGAAATATAAAAAAAGAGTTCAGATGTTAGATAAAACTTTTAGATAAAGTTTAAATATTTATTAAAACTTAAAAAAACATGAAAGAGGTCTTTAAAAATAAGTCAAATCTGATTTCCAAAAACGAGGAAATTCATCCAGCTTACAAATCTAGCTTAACATTTGGCCAAAGAGCAGCAGATAAACTAACTTCCTTTTGTGGAAGCTGGCTATTTATAATTTCTTTACTCATTATTATGGCTGTTTGGATTGTTCTTAATATTTTGATGATAATTAATAGATGGGACCCATATCCTTTTATTTTGCTTAATTTAGTACTATCTTGCCTTGCTGCTCTTCAAGCTCCAATAATCTTAATGTCTCAAAACAGACAAACACAAAAAGACCATATTACTGCAATATATGACTATGCAGTTAATAGAAAAGCTGAAAGAGAAATTCAAGACATGCAAAGAGACCTTCATGAAATCAAGGCATTGTTAAAAAAAAGAAGAAATTAGGCATGTTTTCTAGAACAATAATCTTTAAAAATAATCTCTCCGTATAATTTTAATAAAATGACTGTCGCAGGTGCTTCATCAGTAGATAAGATAGAATCTAGAGAATTTTGTATGAATCATGTAGAGTTTGGAAAATTCATTGGAGAAATAACCCGAAGAGGCTTCAATCTTGAAACAAGACTTGGGCAAGCAGAACCAAGAAGATCTAATGTATTAGTCTTAACACATTCATCAACAGGAGAGTTTGGTCACGGGATGGTTGGCGATTATAATTACGGAAGAGAAGGTGTGGAACCTTCTTACTTTTTTGAAGCATTAAAATATCCTGTTGCGGGTACGCCAGAAGCAATAGAAGCCCATCAACAATTAATGGAGTCTTACAAGGTTATAACTGGGAGAAAAATAATTTGGGATTAGAATTGAAACAATCTCTTCTGTTCTTTAATATTCTTTAGCAAAACACTTTTTTTTGTCCAGTGTTCTATAGGCAATTTAAACCTTGATTTTGCAATTTTAGCAGCATCCTCAAACGAATTAAATCTTTCAGGCTTTTTTTTCAGGATTCCTCGCATTAATTCTCTTAATATGCCCACGCCGCATGGGCACCAATACTCTGGTCTTATTTCTCTAAAAACCAAAACAGTTGCTTGCTTTTTTATCTTTTCAAGATATTCTGTTATAGGCAATCTGGCAGCATAATATCCCCCTGTAACACTTGAAGCATAATTTTTTCTTCCTGAGAAAAATTCATAATCCTGCCATGTTGCTGGCTCTTTACTTTTCATTCCCTCTCCAAAATAACCTTGATTAGAAATTTCAATAACTTCAAAATTCCAACATCCTGGAATAAGGAAAACTTCATAATAATTTCCTAGATAATTTCCATGAAATAATAAAACTTCTGAAATTTCTCGATAAAAACGGATATCCTCAAGCATTTTTTTACTCAGAGAATCATCAACAGCAGTAATTCCCCATCTTGTTGGAACAAGTTTTCTCTGAAATCTTAATCCTAACATGCCTGCACTTAATATCTTCATTATATTAGAAACAGGAACTCCAAAATCATAAAGTTCTTCAATTGCTTTAGTTGCTGTAACATCTGTGTCATTTGTCAAATAATCAACTTTTTTGTCTACTTTAACATTACTTTCAAGTTTTATACTTTTCAATGGAGCAGGATTTCCAATCATTGCAGTATGGCTAGTTAAATCTACTTTCATTATGGGTTTTTTCTTTAATTCAAAATGAGCATCAACAGCCTTATTTGAGAGTGAAATTTCCTGCATAACTTCAAGAAGTTTATTCTTTTTTTCTTTTATATTGACTGTAAATCTAGAATAAATCATTCTTGATCTAAAGTTCAAGATATCTTCGATAGACGCTTGTTTCTGAAACCATAATTCAGGCATGCTCATATTCTCAGTTTTTCCCATTTCCATTGGAGCTAGAATTCCTGAAAAAAGATTTGGATAGCCATGATGTCCAACAAAAATTTCAGGCGGAGAACTTCCTGAAAAATCTAGATTAACTTTTGGCTGAAACTTTTGTATTCTGGCAAGTATCTTACATGGTTTTCCACAGAAACCTCTACCCTTGCATCTTATACAGAGTTCGGACATAATAAAAACCTCCTGTTTTATAAATTATTAAATAACTCATAATATAATAACTTATATATGCATTTGAAAGTAATAATCTTTAAAAACTACGAATATTTTAGTAAAAATGGGATTTACTTCACTTAAGAATTATGTAACTGGTATTTACAGGGCAATTCATCCAAGAAAACAACCCCTAATTTATGATATTACTAATCCAAGACATGTTCAAGAAATAACTGAACAAGTTATAAAACTTAAACCAGGGAGATGTTTAAATGTAAGGATTTCTGGGCCACTAAGTCAATGGCGGGGAGCTGAACTTGGTGCACACCTTATTCAGGCCACTGGAGCAGATATTCTTGTTAATGCAGATATTTTAATGCCCCCTTATAGATTACGTATTTCTAGAGATATATCCTAAATTTTTTAATTAATCTAATAATTTTTGATGAAAAAGTTAACATATATACTATAAAATATATATTAGAATAGACACTTCCACCGGTGTAACTTAAGAGGTAGGGGCAAAATTTACGCAGAGAGCTTAATTGACCTTATTCTGAATTTTTCCTTCTGAGAATTTTACAAGATTATCAATCAAAAGATTCTTTTGTCTTTGAATTGCTTCTTTAGTTCTAAAGGCAAGTGGCGGGAAAGCAACAACATTTTTTAATTTTTGGAGTTCTTTTCTTTCTTCTTCTTGAAATAGATCAAGATAATCTGAAATTAGCACAAACCTTCCTTGTTTCAAAAGTTCTTTTAGTTTTTCCGTATCCATTAATTCTAAGGAGGTTAATGTGATTAAAACTGCGCCGTTTTTTATTTTTTCTAGCATGTCTTTATTGATTATTTTGTTTGTTTCATTATTATGTGCAAGATGAATTATGATTATATCACTTTTTTTCAAAACATCTTCAAGTTCATAATATTCTATACCTTTAGACTCATAATCTAATTTTCTATTTCTTGACCAATAAATCACATTCAAGCCAAAACCCTGCGCAATTTCAGAAACTCTCCTACCTATACTCCCTAAACCAATTATTCCAATTGTTTTTCCTTTTAATTCCCATCCAAGAAAGCTTAGAAATTCAAAATCATTCTTTCTTGCATTTTCCTTCCCGCGTTCAAGATCCCTTATATAATCTAATAAAACAGAAAAAACAAATTCAGCTACTGCCTCAGTGCTGTATCCTGCCAGGTTTGTTACAACAATTCCCTTACTTTCAGCATATTCAATATCAATTTTAGAAAATGAAGTTGCAAAAACACCAATATACTTAAGATTTTTACAAGAATCAATAAGTTCCTTATCTACCTTGGTTGTAATCTTAGTTAAAAGAACATCCGCATCCTTTATTTTATCTAAATTCCGGTCACAGACAATTTCTACAGATTCAGCTAATTGATTCAAAACATCAAAATGGTCTTTATCAATAGTCTCATCATTAAAATCCATTAATATAATCTTGTTGAATTTCATTAGAATAATAGTTCTTTTTTATTTAAATAATTTAGTGTTTTTTCATTCCAATTTGATTTTCAGTGTGCAATCCATAGACATATGTCACCCCCTAAAATAATCTAGAAAAATCAAA
>CAZCMN010000016.1:0-21800 GCA_964500015.1 Candidatus Woesearchaeota archaeon
ATCGTTAAAGAAGAGTTTTTGAGCAGGCTAAGAAAAATTTTTGGTTTAAACCTATATGAGGTTAGAGTATGGGCAGCATTGCTTTCTAGAGGAGTTTCTACAGCAGGAGAATTGAGCGATATTTCTAATGTTCCAAGATCAAGGACTTATGATATCCTTGAGAGCTTGGAGAAAAAAGGATTCATTGTAATGAAACTTGGAAAGCCAATCAAATTTGTTGCACTAAAACCAAATGAAGTTGTTGAAAGAGTTAAGAGAAATGTTATGAGAAATGCAGGAGACATGGCAAAGAGACTTGATGAATTAAAAGGAACAGATGTTTTAGATGAGTTAAGCAGTCTATTTACAACTGGGATAAAATACATTGAGCCAACAGATTTATCTGGGGCAATAAGAGGAAGAAATAATGTTTATGATCATCTTGATATGATGATTAGAAATGCAGATAAGAATGTTGTCATTGCAACAACTGCAGAAGGATTGAATAGAAAATTTGAGAGCTTGAAGATAGCAATAGAGAAAGCTAAGAAAAAAGGAGTGTCAGTAAGAATAGCAGCACCAATAGATTCTAGAAATATAAAAGTTGCTAAAGAATTAAGTAAACATGCAGAGATAAGAAGTGGAAAGATGAAATCAAGGTTTACATTGATAGATGGAAAAGAGATGCTTTTGATGCTTTTAGATGACGAAGAAGTACATCCTAATTATGATGTTGGTGTTTGGATTAATAGTCCATTCTTTGGGAATACCATGCACCATTTATTTGAAACAAGTTGGGACAAGATGACTCCTTTGAGTAAAGTTAAGTAATAACTGCTTGCTTGAAATTTAAAAAGAGGAAAAGAGAATTTTATTTATTCTTTTATTTATTTTAGTAGTTATTCCTAAGTTTAGAAAGATTTATAAACTTCACTATAGTTAACTTAGCATGTATTCATTGCCTCAGGAAATTGAAGTCTGGTATATTATTCCTGCTGTCAGAAGAGAATTAGCAGTTATTCTTGCTGGAAAAAAACTTAAACAAAATAAAATAGCAGAACTTTTAGGAACATCTGAAGCAGCTATCTCGCAGTATTTATCTAAAAAGAGGGCTAATGAAATAAAATTTCCTAAGGAAATGAAAAAAGATTTTGAAAAAGCTTGTCAGGAGATAATAAAAGACAATAAAAAAGTTGTTAAAGAAATAATGAATCTGGTTGATTTAGCTAAAAAAAATGGATTGTCTTGCAGAATGTGTAGAAAACATAATAAAGGAATACTGGCTATTTGTTCATGTAAACCTGGAAAGGAGTTAAAATGATTGGTGATATTAAAAAGAAAAACAAAATGCTAAAAGATCTTAGGATTTTTGGCATGCCGAAAATAAGTATATTTTCTAGCATTTTCTTAACAGAAAATTTTTATTGGCTGTTTAGTAGTGCTTTAACTTTTAGAAAATGTTTTTAATTTGGAACTTAATGACAAAACATAAATAAAATAAAAAACTTACGATTACATAAATAATAAAAAATGATGGTTGTAGATATAAAAATAAATATAATCGGAGTAATTTTTAATACTCCAACAATTTAAAGATGATAGTTTTAGACATCGAGACAAGTGGGATAGATCATGTTAGGTGTGGGATATGGCAGATAGGGGCTGTTGATTTTGATAATTCTGAAAGGGTTTTTTTAGAGGAAGCGAGAATTGATGATGATGATCTTATTTATGAAAAAGGAAAAGTAAAACTTTTTGATATAATCGGAAAAACAGAAGAACAATTAAGAGACAAGACAAAGCAAAGCCAGAAAGAGATGCTCGAGAAATTCTTTAAATGGTGTGAAAAATCTAAAATCAAAAATTTTATGTGTGAATGCCCGCAATTTGATGTTGCTTTTTTAGAGATTCGAGCCCTGAAATATGGATTAAAGTTTCCTTTTCATTATAGATCATTTGATTTGCATTCGATTGCACAAGCAAAAATGTTAGAAGTTAATGGGAAATTTTCAATTGAATATGATCATACTTCGGGCTTAAGAAAAATAATACCTTTTTGTGGGATGAAAGATGAAAGAGGTTTTCATAATGCTCTTGAAGATGCTAAATTAACTGCAGAATGTTTTTCAAGAGTATTAAAAGGAAAAAACTTACTAAAAGAATATGAACATTTTCCGATTCCAGGATACTTAAAAAGAGAAAATTAAAATGACTAAAAAAATTATACTTGTTTCAGGTTATTATAACCCCCTTCATGGAGGGCATCTTAGTAATATGAAAGAGGCTAAAAAACTTGGAGATGAACTTTGGGTTGTTGTAAATAATGATAAACAACAAATGTTAAAGAAAGGCGGGATTATTCTAGATGAAAAAGAGAGAATGGAAATTGTAAGTGAATTAAAATGTGTTAATAAAGTTGTTTTAGCTGTAGATGAAGACAATGCAATTTCTAAAACCCTGGGCCTGGTTGCAGAACAAAATCCTGGTTGTGAAATCATCTTTGCTAAAGGTGGTGATAGAAATCCAAATAATCTACCGAAATCTGAACTTGAAGTATGCAAAAAATATAATATCAAAATTGTTTCAGAAATTGGAATTGATAAAGTTAATTCTAGTTCTAGAATAAATAAATTATCAGGAGGAAATTTAAAACAAGAAAAATGAATAAAATATACTTAGATCATTCAGCTACAACAAGAATAGATGAAGAAGTTTTAGAAGCAATGAAACCATATTTTTTAGAAAAATACGGGAATGCTGGCTCTTTGCATAGTTTTGGAAGAGAAGCTAGAGAAGGATTAGAAAAATCAAGAAAGATTATAGCTGATTTTATAAATGCCAGGCCTAATGAAATTATATTTACTTCAGGAGGCACAGAATCAGATAACTTAGCTATTATGGGCGTTGCTTTTTCAGATAATGCTGCATTTAGCACAAAAAATCAGAGAAATCATATTATTACAAGCAAAATTGAACATCCTGCTGTTAAAGAAACTTGTAAATACTTAGAAAAAAGAGGTTGGAAAGTAACTTGGCTTGATGTTAATTCTGATGGCTTGATTAATCCAAAAGATGTAGAAAAAGCGATTACTAAGGAAACAATTCTTGTTAGTATTATGCATGTTAATAATGAAATAGGAACAATCCAGCCAATAGAAGAAATTGGAAAAATCTGCAAGAAAAACAAAGTGTATTTTCACACAGATGCTGTTCAGAGTTATGGCAAACTAGATATTAATGTTAAAAAAATGAATGTTGATTTGTTGAGTGTTTCAGGGCATAAGATTTATGGGCCAAAAGGAATAGGATTTCTTTATGTTAATCAAGATGTTAAGATAGTTCCAATTACACATGGCGGAGGGCATGAAACTGGATTAAGATCTGGAACAGAAAACATTCCTGGAATTGTTGGTTTAGGAAAAGCAACTGAATTAGCTGAGAAAAACATGAAAAAAGAATCTGAAAAATTAAACAAATTACAAGATAAATTAATTTCTAAATTATTAAAAATTCCAAATACTAAATTAAATGGGTCAAGAGAGAAGAGAATCTATACAAATGTTAATGTTTCTTTTGAAGGAATTGAAGGAGAAGCTTTATTATTAAGGCTAGATGGAAAGGGAATTTGTGTTTCAACTGGAAGTGCTTGTTCATCTAAATCATTAGAACCAAGTCATGTTTTAACTGCTATTGGATTAAAACCTGAGAAAGCTCATGGCTCATTAAGAATAACTATGGGAAATGAAAATACAGAAGAGGAAATTGATTATGTTATCAAATCATTAGATGAAATTGTAAATTCGCTGAGAAAAATCAGCCCTTTTAAAACATGGTGAAAAAAAAGATTAGGACATTTGCTTTTGATTTTGATGGAGTTTTAGCAGAATATAAAGGTCATTTTAATGAAAAAGTTGCTGGAAAACCAAACAAGGAAGTTGTGAATGCTATTAAGATTTTGAAAAAACAAGGACATAAAGTATTAATTTACTCAACAAGAGGCAATTTATTTCTTAAGAGATATTGTAAGAAATACAAAATTCCTGTTGATTATATTAATGATAACCCTAATTATGATCAAGGAAATAAGGGAAAACCTGTTGCTTCGGTTTATTTAGATGATCGGGCTATGTTGTATAAAGGCCAGGATGCAAAAACAATTGTAAGAGAATTAAATAATTTTAAAGTTTATTATGCACGAAAATGAAAACAAGTAAAAAAATTGAAAAAAAAGAATTTATCACAAAAGACATGACTTTTCATGAAATCTTGACTAAATTCCCAGAAACTGGACAAGTTTTTATGAAACATAATATGTTCTGTGCTTTGGGATGTCCCATGGCAGCTGAAGAAACTTTAGAGCAGGGCTGCTTAGCACATGGAATTGAAGTCGATAAAATACTTAAGGAACTTAATAAAGATGTAGGGAATAAAAGTTAAGAGGTAAGTTAAATCAATTAAACAAGATACGTTGTGCTAAAGCAATCTTGTGGGAATTAAAAAATAAAAAATGGTAAAAAAGAAAGTAAAACCAAATATGCTAGAAAAAAAGAATTTTTCTGCAAAACAAAAACAAAAAATTTTTGTTTCAAAGAAGAAAATCGAAGAAAAAATCTTGAATATAGCAGTTTATCTAGCTAGAAAAGGAGAAGGTGCTTTATTTGTTATTGGCGATAAAGTAGATTATGGTATTTTAGTTAAGCAAAGAATCGAAAAATTTAATTTATTTGATTCAGGAGCTGACAAACTTTTGAAGAGTATTGCTACAATGGATGGTGGTGTGATTATTGATAATGAAGGAAATGTTCTTGCTTATGGTGCTATGATTAGAAAAACCAGGCCTTTTGTAGGTTATGGAACAAGGCATGCTTCTGCATTTACAGCTTCAATGAAAGGAAACACTGCTATTCTATGTTCTGAAGAAGAGCATAAGGTCAAGATTTTCAAAAATGGAAGACTAATTATGCAGATTGATGGTCTGCAGAAAAATGTTGAAAAAGAGATTCCCAAAATAAGTGGAATTTTAGAATCTTTGGGAGCAGGAGTTGTTGGAACTATTGGTGTTGCTGCTTTAGCTCCAGCATTAGGAATTGCTTTAATTCCAGGAGTAATTGTTTTTGGAGCAGGTTATTATGCTATAAAGAGTATAATTAAACATGTAAAGAAATTAAACTAGTTTTATTAAAAAAATGAAGATAAAAGACAATGTTATCAGTGCAATAATTGGCACTGCTTTGTGGAGTATAATTATAGTTGTAACTGTTCTGTTTGTAATTTATAAAGAATTTTTGATTGGGCCGATTGTTTTATTGTTCGGAGCCTTAATAATTTCGTCTTTATTTTTATTTGGGAGGAGTTGTAAGAGTGTTTTTCCAGATGTCCTCTTTGGGATGATTGATAATGGGGCTTTGGTGATATTAGCCTTGGTTGGAGCTTCATTTTTGGGAACTCTTGGTGCAATTGTTGGGGGAGCACTTGGAAATGTAATTACAGATGGTTTTGCAGGAATTTTTGAAGGTTATCAAGCAAATCAGAATATTAAACAAGGAGTAAAAGATGAAAGAAGTCCTGTGAGCACAGCCTTTGGAAAAATGGCTGGTTGCTTAATTGCCATGGGCTTGGTTTTAACAGTTGTATGGACAATCTTTAAAATACTTATTTAAAATGGGGTACAATAAAAAATTAATGAAATTTTTTGCGTGCAAGGAAATTCAAAAAATGCACAAAATTGAGAAAATTTTGGCACGCCGAAAACGTAGTGCGTTTTCCAGCGTTTCCTGCACACCAAAAAGCAAAGCTTTTTTAGCGTACTCAAAACAGGAGTTTTTTGAACAATGGTAGAGTACAATAAAAAAGTTATGCAACATTTTTTGAAACCAAAAAATGTTGGTGAAATAAAAAATCCAGATGGAATTGGAAAAGTTGGAAATATGATTTGCGGCGATATAATGCATGTTTCTATTAAGGTAAAAGAAATTAAAGGAAAAGATGTAATTTATCAAATAAAATTTAAAACACTTGGATGCGCTGCAGCAATTGCAACATCAGATGTTGTTATTGATTTAGCTAAAGGAAAGACAATTCAAGATGCTTTGAAAATAACAAATAAAGATGTTGTGAAAGAATTAGGGGGACTGCCCCCTATTAAAGTTCATTGTTCTTTATTAGCTGAACAAGCTTTATCAGAAGCAATTTATGATTATTTAAAGAAAAAAGAAAAGAAAATTCCTAAAGAACTTGAAAAAAAACATAAAATAAATCAAGAACATGATAAGAATTTTGATAATAAATTTAAATGCGGGGATAAAAGGTAAGAGGTAAGGGTTATAAACCACAGTTTGGTTCACAAAGTTGTGAACTTGGGAGTTCACTGAACCAACTAAATGTAATTAAACTTGTAAGTTAAAATGAGAAATAAAAATGTTGGGTTTTTAATAATTGGGTTGGCAATAGTTATTGGGGTAATTGTTTTTTTATTTAATAATGCTTTAACAACTATTGTTGATACAAGTTGTTCACATGGAACTTCATGCCCAATGTATGGAACAATTCACACACAAACATATATTGGAATCGCTTTAATAGCAATAATTGTGATAATTGGCTTAGTTCTTTTATTTTCTAAAGAAGAAAAGCAAATTGTTATTAAGAAAATAAAGGAAAAATCCATAGATAACCAAATTTTAAAAGCTAAAGAACAGAATTTAAAATTACTTGCTGCAGAAGAGAAAAAAGTTTATCAATTAATAATTGATAATAAAGGAACAATATTCCAATCTGATTTAAATGATAAATCTGGTTTTGATAAGGTTAAAGTTACAAGAATTTTAGATAGACTGGAAGGAAAACAATTGATTCAGAGAATGCGAAGAGGAATGACTAATGTTGTTTTGCTTAAGTAAGAATGAGATGTAATTATAACTTTAAATATTTGGGTTTGCTTTTTATAAATCATGTACAGTAATGAAACATATAAAAAATTTTAATATACTGGATATGAGACATAGGCTCTGGAGACAATCAAAATGCTAATAATAAAGATAAATAATCTAACTAAAAAGTTCAAAGAACTTGTTGCAGTTAATAATATTTCTTTTAATATTGAAGAAGGAGAGATTTTCGGCTTTCTTGGCCCTAATGGGGCTGGAAAATCAACTACATTATCCATGTTATCTACTCTTCTTGTCCCAACACATGGTTCTGCTTTAGTTAATAACTTTGATATTATCAAACAAAAAAATCAAGTTAGAAAATCAATTGGCATGGTTTTTCAGGATCCTACTTTAGATGATGAATTAACAGCCTATGAGAATATGGATTTCCATGCTAGACTTTATAATGTTTCAAAATCCATAAAAAATAAAAAAATTATTGAATTACTAAAACTCGTTGATTTAGAAGACAGAAAAAAAGATTTGGTAAAAACCTTTTCAGGTGGAATGAAACGAAGATTAGAAATAGCCAGAGGTTTATTACATGAACCAAAAGTTCTGTTTTTAGATGAACCAACTCTCGGTTTAGACCCCCAAACTAGAAATAAAATCTGGGGATATATCCAAAGATTAAACAAAGAAAATAAACTTACAATTATCTTAACAACACATTATATGGATGAAGCAGATAAACTCTGTAATAGGGTTGCCATTATAGATTATGGAAAAATAATTGCCTTAGATACAACAGAGAATCTAAAAAAGCAGATTGGTGGCGAATTAATCTCAATTCAAACTGAAAATAAAGAAAAACTTGATCTTTTTTTAGAAAAATGTAAATGGTGCAAGAACATTAAACAGCATGATGGCTTCATAACAATAAATGTTGATCATGCTGAAAAAATTCTTCCCGAAATAATAAAGATTTCAGATAAGAACAAGATAAAAATCCTTTCAATTTCAATAAATAAACCAACTTTAGAAGATGTTTTTTTGTATTTTACAGGAAAAACAATAAGAGAACAAGAATCATCTTCTTTAGATAGAATGCGTTCTAAAGGAAGAATGCATAGAAGATAAAATAAATCGGGAGGTAGTTTGTGTTAAATATCTAGACAATTTGCGCAGATGCTTAAAAACACTAAAAAATGCTTTGCATTTTTGGTGTGCCCAAGAACACAAATGTTCTTGAGCATGGACAATTTTTGGCATGCAGAAAATCTTCTGATTTTCTAGCACAACGTTATCTGCTTGAAAGCAGATCCTGCAAGACAAACTGTAATTGGGTTTATAGATAACTCAAAAAAATAAGATGACCGCAATATACACAATTTGGTTAAGAAATGTAAAAAAATACTTAAGAAGTAAAAGTAGGATAATCGGAAGTCTTGCACAGCCATTATTTTTCCTAGTTATCCTTGGTTTTGGATTAAAATCAGTAACAATTCCAGGAGTACAGACTAATTATGTTGACTTTGTTTTTCCTGGAATAATTGCAATGACTGTTCTTTTTACATCAATTTTTTCAGGAATTCAAGTAATCTGGGATAAACAATTTGGATTTTTAAAAGAAACTCTTGTAGCTCCTGTTTCTCGAACAAGTATTATGATTGGGCAAACTCTAGGAGGAGCAACAACTGCCCTAATTCAAGGAGCATTGATTTTAATCTTATCATTGCTCATTACTGGGGTTCATACTAATTTTTTAGGAATTCTTATAGCTCTTGGTTTTATGATTCTAATTGGTTTATCTTTAACTTCAATAGGAATAATCATCGCTTCTAGAATGGAAGATATGCAAGGATTTCAATTGATAATGAATTTCTTGATTATGCCTTTATTTTTGCTTTCCGGGGCTTTATTTCCTTTAAGCACTGCTCCAAAAGCATTGCAAATATTAACTTATTTTGATCCAGTAACTTATGGTGTAGAGGGCATCAGATACGGTCTTCTCGGCACTTCCCAAATAAATCCTTTAATCTGCTTACTAGTTTTAATTGTTTTCACAATAGTTATAACAATTATAGGTGGAATTTCTTTTAGAAAAATGAAAATCTAACTTCAGAAAAAATTATACTGGTTTTAATCCAATGCTTGTCCTTTGTTTTCAAGAACTTAAGAACAAGGCGCAGAATATTTGAAACTAGTTACAAACAATGGTTTAAAAGGTGTTTCTTTTTAAGAAATTGTGCTTTGGTGCGCTCATCTAATGCCTTAAAATATTGGGCGCATTTAGGGCATATTAGATTATATATAAATCATGGAGGTAAAATAAAATGAGAATATGGCTAATAATCGGAATAATCGCCTTGGTTGCTGTATTGGCATTTGGTGGATTATTTTTAACAAAAAATAATCTTGTTAAGGCAGATACTTCAATAGGAAGCACAATAAATCAAGCTAGCGGATGCGGTTGTGGAGAGGATTGTGCTTGTGGATGTAAAGGACAATGCACAGAAGGAAGCGATCGTGGCTGCTTAAAGGGAAGTGGTTGCTCTGCAGCAAACAGTGCTGGCGGAAGCTGTGGCTGTTTAAAGTAAATTTTTTAGAGGATTAATCCCCTCTTTTTCTTTTTTCATTAAGTAATTAAGCCCCTTGCGTTAAAGCTTGAGATAATTCTTTATGTGCTTAAAAATCAGAAGATTTTTTGCACGCCAAAAACTAGCTAGTTTTTTAGCGATTTAAGAAATAATCTTTTAGAGAGTTAACTAAATTTAACTCCACTGCTTTAAAGCTTGAGATAATTCTTCGTGATTAAGAGAATAATCTTTTAATGAAATTCCTTTTAGAGTTGCATCTACTGCTTGTTTAGCTGCTTTTGCTCCATCAATAGTGCCTCCAGGATGCGCATGAATTCCACCACCCATTTGAATGATGGTATTTCTTCCTAGGTGATTTATTATGTAAGGAACATGTAATGGATTTAAACCGCCTGAGCAAACTGCAAAAACCGGTTTGATATTTTTCCAATCTTGTTCGAGCATATGCCCGCCTTTAATAAAGAAAAGTCCTTGTCTTGGTTTTATTACTGATTCTTCAATTTCTTGATCTATGACTGGAATCTCTTCTTTTCCTTGCATTTTTCCAACCATTGTTCCAATATGGAGTTGATCTACGCCAATTAACCTAGCTACCTTGGCTATTGTTAACATTGAAATTCCGTGTTTTCTTTCTCTTGTTAAGGCAGCATGTCCTGCTCTATGGGCATGCAAAATTAATTTAAAGTGCTTATTATAGTCTCGAACAGTTTGTAATGCTGACCAGCCCATTGTTAGAATATCTACCATTACACAAATTCCGCCATGTTCTTTTACAAATTTCATTCTTCGTATCATTTCAACTGTTTCAGAAGTTATGTTTGGCATGTACATTTTTTTCTCACCTGTAATTTTTTCAGCTTTTTCTAATGCTTTTAGTGTTTCAATAACTCTTTGCTTGAATTTATTAAATTTCATAGAAGAAAGATTTTCATCATCTTTTACTATATCGCAGCCACCAAGCCAGGCATTGTAAGCTACTTTTGCGTGTTCTTTTGGAGTTAACCCAAGTTTTGGCTTAACAATTGTTCCTACTAAAGGCCTGTCAATTATTTTTAGTTTTTTTCTTATTCCTAAAATTCCAAATTCTGGACCTTTGAAACTTTGAAGAATTTTATCTGGAAAATGAATATCTAAAAGTTTTAGATTATCTACAATTTTCATTCCAAAGATATTTCCAGCTATACTTGAAAGAATCTGGGGCATATTTCCTAGTTCAAATAAATCAATAGGATAAGCTATCTTGAATATTCTATTTTTTACATCAAGTTCATAGACTTTTCCAGCTATTCTGTTGCAGTTTTTTGTAGATGTTGTGACATTTGTCCATGTTCCTACAGATGATTCAGAAGCTACTGCTCCTGCTGCTCTTTTTAGAGTTGCTCCTTTACAAGGATCTGCATAAAATTCACAAACTAAATCAGATTTTCTTGGTTTATAACTTAAATGAACATAATCATCATATTCCATTTTTGCCCCTCTTTTGTAAAATATTAAAGATAAAGGAATTTAAAAATGTTTTTAAGTTCAAGAAATGAATAAAAACATTTAAATACCTTATTCTACTTAAATAAGTATAACACTAAAAAACTTGCTAGTTTTTGGTGTGCAAAAAATCTTCTGATTTTTGAGCATAAGTAAATAAGTTGAATTGAAAAATAAAACAAAAAATGACAAATATGACTTTAGCAATTCCAGATGAATTGCATAAAAAGATGAAAGAATTTTCAGACATAAGATGGGCAGAAGTAGCTAGAAATGCTATTGAGCAGAGAATTGAAGATTTAGAAGTTATGAATAGAATAGCTTCTAAAAGCAAGCTAACAAAAAAGGATGTTGAAGAGATAAGCAAAAAAATAAAAAGTGCTGCTGCCAAGAGATTTAATGAATATAGTCATTGATACTAATATATTTGTCTCTGCTTTGATAAAAGAAAGTGTTTGTAGAGAAATTCTAACTAATTTTAAGGTAAATTTTCTTTTGCTCGAAAAAGAAACTTTTTCGGCATCACAAAAATGAGCACATTTTTAATGATTCCTGAATTTGAATTTGAGGAAATAAAAAACCACAAAGAAGAGATAATTAAAAAGGCAAATTTAACTGATAAAGGGTTTGATATTTTGTTTTTAAGATTAATGAAATATGTAAAGATAATTCCCGCATATCTTTCTAAGACTTGTAAAGACAAGGCTACGCAGATAATCGGTAGGATAGATCTAAATGATGTTCAGTTCATAGCAACTGCTCTTGCTTTTAATTGTCCTATCTGGAGTGATGATAAACATTTTAAAAAGCAGAAAATCATTAAGGTTTTTACAACTAAAGAGATTATAGATTTTTTTAAAAATGAAACAAAAACAATTTGAATCAAAAGTCAAAGAAACAATCAAAAAGTATAAGCTTTGTGATAAGAAGGACAAGATAGTTGTGGCCATGTCTGGGGGTAAAGATTCTACAACTGTAGCTTATCTTCTTAAGAAATTTGGCTATAATGTTCATGCTATTCATATCAATCTTTTAATGGGTAAGTGGAGTGAGGAGAATGAGCAAGATGTTAAAAAATTTTGTCTTGACTATAAAATTCCTTTACAGATTTATGATGTAAGAAAAGAAATAGGTTATGCAATGTGTTATGTTAAATCTGTTCTTAAGGAAAAATCTAAATTACAACAATGCACTGTTTGTGGGATTATAAGGAGGTGGATTATTAATAAAAAAGCCCGCGAGTTAAATGCTGATAAAATCGCAACAGGACATAATCTTGATGATGAAGCGCAAAATGTTTTTATGAATTTTATGCATGGAAATCCTAGCTTAGGAATTAATCTTGGACCTTTAACAGGAATTATCCAAGATAAGAAATTTGTTTCTAGAATTAAGCCTCTTTATTTTATAAAAGAAAAAGATGTTGAAGTTTATTCAAAATCGAAAAACTTTCCTGTTCTTTATCAGAGATGTCCGTGTGTTGTTGGTGCTTTGAGGCATAAAATCAGAAAAGAATTAGATATCCTAGAAAATAAAGGATTTTCTGGACGCCGAAAATCTTCTCGATTTTCAAGCGTTCTTGAAGAAAAAGATAAAAGCGTTAAGGAAAATCTTGTTTTGAATTTTCTTGACATACAAAAAGATTTGCGAAAGAGGATTATGGGCCAGTTAGTTTATTGCAAAGGATGCGGTGAGCCTTCTAGAAATGAGATTTGCAAGGTTTGTCGCATGCTAAAAAATTTAAGAAGTAAGTGATAATGTAATGCAATAAGTTAGTACGTAATTATTTTCGGATTTTGACGACGTTGTGCTTCGGCAGTCAAAATGAGATATAGGTTTAAAAATCATGAATCATTATCTTTCTCATGAGAGAATTCATCTATGCTCGAAAAAGAGGACTTTTTCGGCACACCAAAAATTTCCTGATTTTTAGTGTTTTTCAAGCAAAAGTATAAAAACAAATTATACTTGTAATTTTTATGAGGGAGTTTATATATTTCTCTTCCAAAGCAACAACAACAGGGAATTTTGATGATTCAAAGTTAAAAGAAGCTGGAAGAATGGATATTGTGTGCCATTTTGTTATTAACAGTTTTTTTGTTTCAAATGCTATAAGGCCAGAAGTTCGGCTTCATCTAATTTTTTATGGACAGCCAGATCCTCCAAGACACATTATTCTAGAGATTAATGAAAAAAATAAAGACTTTTTTTCTAAAAAAGATGTTGCTGGCTTAATTAAAAAAATGTTGTATAAATATAAAAAAGGCCAGAAAAATGAGGTTTTTGATTCGTGTTTTATTGAGAGAAAATTTTTTCTTGATGTTGTTGATGAATTGAAGAAAGAAGGCAAAGAAATTTATTTATTGGATACTAGTGGAACATTATTAAGAGAAATGGATTTACCTCAAAATGCGGTTTTTGTTTTAGGAGATCATGAAGGAATTCCAAAACAGGAAAAGAAGGTTGTTGAAAAGGTAGCTAAGAAGATTTCTCTTGGAAAAGTAATGTACTTTGCATCTCAAAGCCTGGCTGTTCTGCAAAATGAACTTGATTTAAGGAGCAAATAAAATAGTTGTTACTGATTATGCTAAAAAACAGAAAACCACATGATTTATTATGTGGATGAATGTTTTCTGTTTTTGGCATTACAAAAAGGTGTGCCTGCTAAAAAAGCATAGCTTTTTGGCATCCAGAAAAACAAAGTTTTTCTAGGACTTGCAAACTCCACACTTTAGTGTGGAGTGGCACACCTTTTTCATGATATTCTTATTTTCATGATTTTGTTTTTTTCTTAACTTTTTTTGTAGGATGGATTTTGAACTGTTCTAGGACAAAATCTAACATATTAACAAAAAGTCCAATTGAGAATCCGATTGATAAGCCAAGGATTGGTTTGTTTAGTGGGATGCAGATGAGTGTTGCTGCAGTAGAATATTCTATTAAAACCGCTATTCTTGTCCAGATATCATCTTTCTCTTTCTTAAATACCTGGATTGTGTGATAAATTGCTGTTATGCCGAATAAAACTCCAAATATACTGGAAAGAATTCCCGGCAATGTAACAAAGGTTCTATCTTGATATATGCTTTTCATTGAACTTTTTGTTTCTTCAGGATTTCCTCTTTTTGGCATGGTTGTTTCTTTTGCCATGTTATTCTTAATACGGACAAGTATATTTAATTACATGACAAAAAATGAACTTTTTTTGTTTCTTTTCCAAGAAAGATTGTATTTTTGGAGTATAATCTACTTTTATTGATATTCTTAAAAAATTAGTTATGGTGCTTTTTTCATAATTTTTTCTACTTTTCTTATAATTCTTGTAGTATTTTTCATTTTTGATTTAAATTAATAGAAAATTGAAAAAATTTTTAATAAAAAAGTGGAATGTTGGTTCTTATTTCTTTATTATGTTAAAGAAAAACAGTATGATCTAAAAAACAAATAAACCAAGGTATTCTCAATTAGTAGAATTATCTAGTCAAATTATCTTTGGGTTGTTTTTGCTAGTTCTTTTTATCTATGGTCTGGGAGACATCTTCCAACTAAGTTAGCAAGTGCATAGTCTACTGTTGCGTCAATACTTGTTCGAGGGATTAGCACAAGTGCTCTATTAGGATATTCTTCTCCAGGGTTTGGCATTCTTACCCCAAGATACTCTAAAAGTTCTATAAAAGTTCTTTGACCGATGTTTATTGAAATTGCAGATACTTTTTCTCCTGCTACATTTGCGGGTTTAAAATCATATTCGGTTGTGTTGCCTGCCATAATGATTATAAGAGCAAGAATTATATAACTATATCTAGAAAGATTGAGAATTTTTTTCAGGAAATTGAGAAATTTTAATCTTATATGGAAAATTTTTCCAATTTTAAAGAAAGAAAGATTTTGTTCCAACTTAAAGAATTGGAAAATAATAGTAAAAAAGAGATATTTCTAGAAAATTATTTTTATTTGCCTGAAAATTACTTTATTTTAGGGATTATTTTCTTTATCAATTTATAAACTGTTTTTGAATAATCTCTTTTTTGGAATATTATTCCTAAAAAGGGAGGTATTTATTGAAAATACTGCTAAATTTTTCTTATTTCTAGCAAAATATTTATATACTTCAAGATATTTAGAATAAGAGCCTAAAAAATAAAATGTACCTAATCCAAGAGAGAAAGGAACAGGAAAAGGTAAAATTTGATGATAAAGATGCAAGAATTCTAAGTGTTTTAAAAGAAAACGCAAGGCTTTCCAGGTGGCAGATTTCTAAAAAAGTGAATTTACCTGTAACAACTGTCCATAATAGGATAAAACGTATGGAAAAACAAAACGTTATAAAAAACTACACTGTTGAAGTTAATTATGAGAAAATAGGCAAAAAAGTTTCTGCCTATGTTTTGTCAACATACAATATTGAAAGAGAAGAGGGCCGTGAGAGAGAAATTCCTAGAGAACTTAAGAAAATTGAAGGGGTTGAGTTAGTATCTCAGGTCACTGGAAAAATAGACCAGATTCTGAAGATAAGATGCGAAAGTGTGCAGGAATTACAGCGGATCTTGATTGACAAAGTAAGAAAAATTCAAGGACTTTCAAGCACTGAGACATTAGTTGTTTTAAAAGATAACTAGTTCCTTTTTTAAAAATAAAGAAGATGTTTCTCTAGATGATTCTATTTTTTCTTTTTTCAAAACATGCTTGAAAATCCGCTGATTTTCTGCATCCCAAAAATTCTCCTGAATTTTTTAGGATATTTAAATCAATTTCAAATTTGAAACATTTTTAAATACACATACCCTTGATTTTTAATGGCACGAGAAGAGGAAATTGTTAAGGAAAGACTGAAAAAAATTGAGGAGTTAAGGAAAAAAGGGATAAATCCTTATCCTTACTCTTTTAAAAAAACTCATTATGCTCATCAATTACAAGAGAAGTATAAAGAACTAAAAAATGAACAAGAGAGCAAAGATACTGTTATGGTTTGTGGAAGAGTAATGTCTGTTAGAGAGATGGGTGCGATTAATTTTCTTTCTTTAATAGATGGAAGTGGAAAAATTCAACTTATATTTAAAGATGAACAAGCAAAAGACATAAAGAATTTTGATGCAGGAGACTTTTTAGGGTGTGAAGGAACAATTTTTAGAACAAAAAGAGGAGAATTGTCTGTTCTTGTAACAAAAAGTGAAATTCTATGTAAATCTATAAAGCCCTTGCCTGAAAAATTTCATGGACTTCAAGATGTTGAAGAGAGATACAGGAAAAGACATTTAGATTTAATTTCAAATGAAAAAACAAGAGAAGTTTTTTTCATGAGAACAAAGATTATTCAAGCAATTAGAGAATTTTTAGATTCAAGAGAATATTTAGAAGTTGAAACTCCGATTTTACAGCCAGTTTATGGGGGAGCAGCTGCCAAGCCATTTAAAACATTTATCAATGAATTAAAACAAGAGGTTTATTTGAGAGTTGCAGATGAACTTTATTTAAAGAGGTTAATTATCGGCGGTTTTGAAAAGGTTTATGAGATAAGCAAGGATTTTAGAAATGAATCTATTGATTTACAGCATAATCCTGAATTTACTATGCTTGAATGTTATGAAGCTTATATTGACAGAGATGGGGTAGCTGATTTATTTGAGAAAATGATGGCTTTTGTTGCTAAAAAGGTTCTTGGAACAACGCAATTTGAATATCAAGGCAATAAAATTGATTTTGGAAAGTGGAGAAGAGTTTCAATGCATGATTTAGTTAATGAGAAGTTTGGAATTGATGTTGAAAAAATGTCTGATATTAAATTATTGGAATTAGCTATGAAGCATACTCCCGATAAGGTTTCTAAAAATTCACCTAGGGGAGAGTTGATTAATGAATTGTTTGAGACTTTTGCTAAAAAAATTATTGAACCAACAATTGTAATAGATTATCCTAAAGAAACTTGTCCTTTATGCAAGGTTCATAGGAAGGATCAGAGGTTAATTGAAAGATTTGAACCTGTTTGCTGTGGAATGGAGCTTGGAAATGCTTATTCTGAGTTAAATGATCCTGTTTTGCAGAAAAAATTATTATTGGAACAGGTTAAAGAAAGAAAAAATGAAGCAGAGCCTTGGACATCTGAATTAGATGAAGATTTTATTGAAGCTATGGAACATGGAATGCCTCCGACAGGCGGTTTAGGTGTTGGAATAGACAGGATTGTTATGTTATTAACAAATTCTCCAAGCATTAGAGATGTTATCTTTTTTCCATTTATGAAAACTATGAAAGAAGAAAAAGAAAGGAAAAAGTAGTATCGCAATCTTTATAAACTATAAACCGTTAATTTCATCGTCGTTGATTATTAAACATCAAAGGAGGAAAACAAAAAATGGCTGAAGAAAAGAAAAAAATAGAGTTTGAAGGAAGATGCATGCGATGTAAGATGCAGAAAAAGATGAAAGATCCTGTAGCTACTGAAATCAAACCAGGAACATGGGCAGTTAAAGGAAAATGTGTTGACTGCGACTGTAATATGTTTAAGATTATTGGAAAAAATAAACCAGAGTGTTAGGTAAGTTAAAATAAATTAAACAAGACGCGTTGTGCTAATTTTAATTAGCAGTCTTGTGATGTCTTTTAGATATATAAATAAAATGCTAAAAAATCTTTAAGATTTTTGGCACACCAAAAACAGGAGTTTTTGCTGAAATGGTAGACCTAGTTGTTAAAAATAAAATAAAAGAAGTTGTAAAACTTAGAGTAGCTGCTGATTTGCATAAAGAACTTTCTAAAAAAGTTGAGGAAATTCTTAAAAGGGCAGAAGAAAGAGCTAAGGCAAATCACAGAACCACTATTCTTGGACAGGATTTATAGGATTTAATAAAGGATTTCTTCTCCTTTTGTAGCTAATCTTACTTTGTAGAATATGTTTCTGATAACCCTCGCTTCTTCATCATAATCCCTTAATTTCCTTAATTTTACTAAATCATCATCTATTAATGCTTGTAAATAGTGGTCTGATACTATTAAAGAAATTTTTTCCGAGAGAATTGGATCAGAAAAGATATTTCTCCAAGCAATAGACAGTAACTTTTGAACTTTACCTTCTAAGTTAAGCATTTTAAAATACATAAAAAACATTTAAATAGATTATTGTTGTTTAATTCAAACATGGGAAACAAAAAAAAGGGGATTGCAGCTGAAAGAGAATTATATCATCTTTTGTGGGATAAAGAATTTGCAGTTGTTAGGGTAGCTGGAAGCGGATGCATGCCAGAGCCTTCATGTGATTTATTAGCTGGAAATGGCTCAAGTTCATATGCTATTGAAGTTAAAACTTGTAGGGAGAAAAGGAAATATATAACTAAAGAGCAAATAACTGATTTTGTACATTTTTCTAAGAAATTCGGTGTTCAACCAATTTTAGCTTTTAAGTTTATGAGAACAGAATGGCTTTTTGTCAAACCTGAACATCTTGATGATTGTGGCAAGAACTTTGCTATTTCAATTAATAAAGCAAAAGAATTGAATTTAAAAATTATTTAGGGGTGATATCATGGATAAGAAAGAGCAAAAATTAATAAGCAAGTCAAGATGTAAGTGTAAGATTCTTAATGTTTTTTTAGGAATTGTTTTTTTAATTAACCTGTTGATAGGGGGAATGGTCGGGGCTCAAGCTCAAGAATTATCTTTGAATATTAATGTAGATGTAAATGGAGAAGCATTTGTTTTAGGAACATCAAGTGTAAACCCAAATATAAATGGGATTAATTTTGCAAATAAGACTATTTCTGGTTTTACTCAAGATTTAACTGTTAAGCAAGGTGAAAAATGGACTTTTAATCTGAATTTAAAAGATAATTACAGTGATTACGACATTAGATTAAAATTGCCTAAAAATGCTAAAGTAACTTTTTATTCTGGACAGCCATTAATTAGTTCAGAACAAGGATATCTGATTTTAGAATATTCTGGAGTTGGAGAGATTAATCTAGATGTACAATATACTTTAGAAAAAGTTCAAACACAGATAGACTGGAAAAATGTTGTTGTTTTTATTACTTTAATTATTTTGATAATAGTCATGATTATTCTTTTTTTAAGGACAAGTAGACATAAAAAGGAATTAGAGAAAAAGATAAAAGAAAGAAAGAAGCCAAAGTTGAAAAAAGAAGAAAAATTAAAGGATATAATGAAAATTTTGAATGAGAGAGAGAATTTGATTGTTGGTTTATTGAAAAAAGAGGGAAAAACAACTCATGGAAGATTGCAGAAGATGAGCGGCATTCCTAAAGCTTCTTTTTCAAGACATTTGAATAATCTAGCTAAAAAAGGAATTGTTCATAAAGAGGGGAGCGGAAGATTAAACCTTATCAGATTGAAGATAAAATAAAATTTATTTTAATAATTTAAATTATTGTTCTGTACAGTGAGCCTACGAACGAAGAACAGCCATTAAGTAGTTAGCTTATTGTTTTGGACTATGGGCCTGATATGTTCCACTTTTGTTCCACCCAGCTGTTAAATAGCTTTTATTCTATTATTTATAATTATGCTTGAAAAGCAAAGCTTTTCAGCACACACAAAAAATAAATTTTTTGCGTGAAACAAAATTTGGAGGACAATATAAAATGATAAAAAAAATATTAGGAAAAATAAAAGAAATCAGAGATAAAATAGCAATGTATTTCTTATTTATACAGATCAGGAAGCAGTTATAAAAATATGCTAGAAAATGCTAAAAAATCAAACATTAAACTACGCGGAGGTAAAAAATGAATAAGACAATTTTAGCTTCAGCTTTACTTGTTTTTCTTTTAGTTAGCTTTGTTTCAGTTGTTGCAGATGAAGTTAGTGAAACTACAGATAGTTTAGATGCACAAGAAACAGATGTTCAGCAAGCTCTTTCTGTAATAAAGCCAATTTCAGCTGTAATAGGATATGCTGAAAAAGAAGATGGAGAAGATGCAAGACATATCAGGATGTGGGTTGGAAAAGTTAGAACAATCCCTTTAACATCTGATATTGTTCAACAAGCTAGAGATATAAGAGAAAAATATAAAGATAATCCTGAAACTATGAAAGAAAAGCTAAAAGAATTGGCTCAAGAATATAAAACAGAAGCAAGTGAAATAGATTCTTACCAAGGAATTTTAGTTATTGGAAAAGGTCAAGAACATGAAACATATAGACTTTTATCTAAAGAGATTACAGATGAAACTGTAACTTTTTATATTTTAGAAAAAAATGTTGTTTCTGAAACAGCTCCACAAGAAACAGGATTTTTCTTAGGTTTGGGAAGAAAACTTGGATTTGTCAAGAAACAAGTTGTTGTTCAAGCAGATTCAAGTGATTTGAATATACTCGGAGAAATAACTTTAGATAAAGAACAATTTGATTCTATAACCTTATGGAAAGGTTCTATGGAATTAGATTCAGGAACTTATGAAGGAACTTGGGATATGAATTTGTTTAGTGCAGGTAATTTATGGTGGCCTAAGCAATGGTGGCCTAAAGGATTAACACAACAAGAAAAAGTCAAAGCTCAAGGACATTTCGGACAAGTTGAAGAAGATTAGTTGTTAATTTAATATCCTAGGAAACGCTTTGCGTTTTCTAGTGTTTTTCTTTTTTTTTAAATAGATAAGGTTTTAAAATGCTAAAAAATCCTTTGGATTTTTGGCATGCCAAAAACACTAGAAAATCTGGGATTTTCTGTGTGCCCAAGAATTTTATTCTTGAGCATCTTCTGATTTTCCAGCATCATGATTTCTTATTTGTCATAATAAACCTAAAAAAGATAAGTTTTTAATAGGTAAAAACAAAATAATACTGTTGAACGAATCTGAACTTAATCAGATTCCTCAAATAATGGATATGGGTTCGTAGTTCAATGGCTAGAATTGAAAAAGATAATTTTTCAAGAGCTAAAATTGCCGCCTCCAGAGCGGTGGATGGGGGTTCGAATCCCTCCGAACCCATACCTACCAAGTGTTACAGAAAAGAGAATGTTTATAAATAGAGAAATCTCTCTTGTTTAATGGAAAGATATACGATAGATGAGATATACTATAATCTTGATGTAGCTAGAGATGGATTATATGACTCATTTGCAAATTCTGTTTGTGAAGCATTAAGTTTTTTAGATAAAAAGATAGTTGATGAGATATCAAAAAAGGTTCTGTTTTTTAGTTCAGATTATATCAGAGATTCAACATCTTGCCATTTAATGTTAAATACATCATTTTCTAAAGATAGAAAGATGGTAATCTTCTATTCAGAAGAAATTCTTAAAGGCTCTAAAAAAGAAATAATCAAAAAAATCCTTCATGAAATAGCACATTTTTATCTTAATCATAAGCAATGTTTTGATTTAAATAAAAAACAAATAGGGAAACAAGAAAAAGAAGCCGATAAACTAGCTAGGAGATGGTTAAAAAATGGATTTAGAGAAAATAGATATTCACGATTCAAGTAATGAACTAAAGAAAGCAATAGTTAAACTAAAGAAAGATCTTTCTGAGAAAAATTCTAAAGTAATAATCAGTTTCTTAGAAGCTTCAGCAATAGGAAAAACAGCAAGGAGAGGAGCTTCAAGAAAACAATCAGGGGTAAGAACTAGATTAAAGAATGTTTTTTTACTGAAGGTTGTAATTAAGTGTCTTGATAAGAACTTGGAAGAAATAACTCCAAAAGATATGGAGAAGTTTATTAGAGCTTTGAATGAAGATACATTGAAAAAAGAAAACAAACAAAAGTATTCTGAGCAAACAAAATCAAACATCAAGAAGGTTTTAATCCAGTTCTTGAGATGGAAGTTTGGGGAAACTCCTAAATATCACGAGCTAACAGATTGGATTGAAACCAGATTCAAGAAAAAAGAAACTCCTTCATTAAGAGAAGAAGA
>CAZCMN010000017.1:0-19032 GCA_964500015.1 Candidatus Woesearchaeota archaeon
TTTTCTTCCAAAAAAGTCTGCGATTGCTCCTGTTGGGACTTCAAGCAAAAAAACCCAGAATGCAAACCAGGATTGCAGGATCATTATCTGGAAAAAACTTATTCCTCCCCAATCAGTATAAAAAGGGATTAAAACCCCTCCCATAAAGTGGAGACTAATCAAAAACTGGAAAAGATACATTTTCCAGATGTTCTGCTTGAACTTCTTGTTTTCTTGAATTGCTTCAAGTTTGTTTTTGGATTTCATTTTGATTGAGCGTGATTTTAACAACAAAAAAATGAGAACAAAAAAAGGCTAGAGAAACAGATTCCTAACTTAATGTCAAAAGTGAACTTCTGATATCAACAAAATGGTGTAGAGAAGTTAGGTTGTAATTAAGTAGATATTGAGAACGGGTTAGTTGTCTTCTCACTTCTTAGCGACAAGATCAATGCAAATTCCTGCAGCAACTGTTTGTCCTGCATCACGAATTGCAAATCTTGCCATGTGTGGATTGACAGACTGTTTTTCAATAACCATTGGTTTCATTGGTTTTAACCTGACTATTGCAACATCTCCGTTCTTTAAAAAATCTGGATTTTCTTGGGAGACTTGCCCGGTTTTTGGATCAATTTTTTTATCCAATGAAATAAATTGAACTGGAATTTGAGCTGTATTAATATGTAAAACAGGGGTATATCCTTTTGCAATAACAGTTGGGTGGTTTATGACTGCAATTTGAGCTGTAAACTCTTCTGCTAATGCAGGTGGACTTGATTCTAAAGCAATAATATCCCCTCTTTCAATATCCATCTTTCCTATTCCTCGGATGTTAACGCCAACATTATCTCCTGCAATTCCTTCTTTTAATGCTTCATGGTGCATCTCAACTGTTTTAACTTCTCCTACAACACCTTTTCCTGTTTTAGCAGGCAAGATTATAATTTTATCACCTGGGTGCATTTTTCCTGTTTCGATTTTTCCTACTGGAACAGTTCCAACCCCGGTAATTGTATAAACATCTTGAATTGGCATTCTTAATGGCAGTTCAGTTGGTTTTTGAGGAATATCAAATAGATCAAATTGTTCTAATAGTGTAGGACCATTATACCATTTTAAGTTTTCTGATTTCTTTACTATATTATCTCCTTTATATGCACTTGCTGGAATAAAGTTGATTTTTTCTATTTTATAACCCACTGCTTTTAACAAGGCAGTCATATCTTCAACAACTTTATTGTATTTTGCTTGATCATAATTAACAGTATCCATTTGATTGACTAAAACAGCTAATTGCTGGACACCCATTGTTCTGCATAACCATAGATGTTCTTTTGTTTGAGCCATAACACCGTGCTGGCATGCAACAACGAGAATAGCTGCATCTGCTTGTGAAGTTCCAGTAATCATGTTCTTAATGAAATCTCTGTGACCTGGAGCATCAATAATTGTAACTGAGAATTTTTTAGTTATTAATTTTTTATAAGCTAAATCAATTGTAACTCCTCTTTCTCTTTCTTCTTTAAATCTGTCCATGACAAAAGCGAATTCAAAACCTTTTTTTCCTAGCTTTTCAGCTACATCTTTCATCTTAGTTAGCTCTTGCTCTGTAAAGACTCCAGCTTCGTAGAGTAATCTACCTACAGCTGTGCTCTTTCCATGGTCTACATGACCAATGAAAACAATATTCATATTTGGTTTTTCGCCTGCCATATTCAATTTTACAAAAATAGATTTATAAACCTTTCGTTTAAGTACCTCTTCGAAAAGACAAAAGAGTTATAAAGGTATTGATAAATTAAGGGGTTATTAATCAAGTAGTTTAGGTAAGACATGTTGTGCTACGCAGTCTTACTTTTTAGTTAATCTTTTAAGATTATCTTTTTCTCCTTCTTTTCATTCGACAACAGAACTACGCGGGAATTTTCTTTTTCGTCAATCAATTTATATTTTAGATTTTTATCTAAAAATTTTAGAATTTTTTTTGTGAATTTCTTAACTTCTGAATGTGATGGAACATTTTCATATTTTAGTCTATCTCTTGAAAAGCCAACATGCATGTAGGCTTTGATTTCAATGAAGTCAGAGTTTGCTGTTTTTATTAATTTTGAGTAATTTTCAGGTTCAACCATATTTAGATTCTTGATTAATGTAACTCGTAAAACTGTTCTTGTAGTTTTTGATTTCTGTTTTATTAATCTAAGGGTTTTTAGATATCTTTTCCAGCAATCTTTATGACATGAATTTGAAATCTTTTTAAAAAGTTGTCCATTAGGGGCTATCATTGAAATATAGAGTTGTGTTGGATTGATTTTTTTAATCATCTCTGGATTTTCTCCATTAGAAACAACAAAACTAGTTATTTTTTGTTTTTTTAGTAATCTGATTAATTCTGGAAGTTTTTTATATAAAGTTGGTTCGCCAGATAGAGAAATTGCAAAATGTTTTGGATTAAAAGCTTCTTTCCATTTTAATCTACTTGCTTCAGAATTTCCGCCAAAACCAGAGAGTAATTTTCTTTGCATTTTAATGCAATCTTCAATGATTTTTTGAGGGTTATCTTCTTTCTTGATTTTAATGCCAAGATTCTTTTCAATTGGCCTCCAGCAAAAAATGCATTTATGCTCGCACCACATCACAGAAGGAGTCATCTGAACACATTGGTGAGAATTTATTCCATAAAATTTTTGTTTGTAGCAGAAGTCTTCATCACGAAGGCTTTTTTTAGCATACCTACATATCTGAACAGCAGAATGTTTTCCAACAAGGGCATAATGCTGTTTTTTCAACATTTCTTTAATTTTCTTGGGAATCATTTTAATCTTATAAGTATGAAGAATTTAAAAACATGATGAAAACCAAAAGTTTTCAGTATACCAAAAATCTGAAGGATTTTTTAGTATAATTAAAAATAGGTAAGTATTCATAATTGATTTTTATCTTTGATTTTGTTTAGAAAATTAAATTTGTAATTAAATACATCACTAAAACACAAACTGATAAACAATTCCTGCTATAAAAATTATTGAAAGGATAATGATAATTGGCCAATTTAATGGAAGGCTATATTCGGGTTTTCTTTCACATTTTTGTTTTGCTTTTTTCAGCATTAATAAGACTAAAATGCCTGCTAAACCTCCAGCTACACCACCGACTAATGAAATTATTTTTACAAAATCAGCCATGTTTAAAATCATTAAAAAGAAAGAGATTATAAAAACTGGAAAAAATGCTAAGGCAAAAGCAGAATCATGCTTAATTTTAAAATCAAAAATATAAAGTTCTTTTAATGCAATCCCTAAAGCGCAGAAAGCTGTGAACATTGTAAAAATTGCTAGTAATGAGGGAAGCCTTCCTAAAGCAATTGTAGCAATTTCCGGTGTATTCTGGCCTGAGAAACCATAAACAGCAATAACAAATAAAAGGTATAGGGCGATAGGTATCAAACTTCCAAGGATTATTGCTTTTTTCATTTTTTTCTCTTCTTTAACTAATTCTTCTCTTACTTCAGGCATAGCAGATAATGCTAGAAAAGCAAATAATATAACCCCATAAGGCATAAACCACATTATTGGATTTGAAGAAACAAAAGAAAAATTAATTTGGTTTATTTTGGGAATAAAAACAAAGAAAATAATCAAGACTACTGCTGAAATAGCAATTAAACCAAAAGTTTCTCCTTTTTCTAGAGCTTTAATTCCGAGATAGGCAATTGGAATCGTTACAAAAAAGAATATCATTGAAAAAAGTATTGAAAAATTTGTTGTTCCTAATAAGACAAAACTTAAAACCTGGCCTTCTCCTAAGACATAGGCAATTAATGCTCCGTATAGAAAAATCAAACTAGAAATCAACATCAATATTTTTCCTTTTTTTCCGAGATATTTTTTAGCATATCCAGGCAATTGATGTTTTCCGTTTGTTCTTAATGTTATTTCTCCTAAATAGAGATTTACAAGCAAAATCAAGATTCCTAAAACAATCAAGTCAATAAAACCAACAATAAAACCTGCTTTAGCAAAAACATAGGGAATTCCTAGAATTCCTGCTCCAACAATTGTTCCCGTTAATGTTGCTATTGCAGGAAATAAATTGCTTTTCTTAACCTCTTTTTCCATTATTCTGTTAAGGAAATCCCTCTTTTAAGTTTTATGGGGTTGCCGATGCTAGAAATTCAAAGAATTTCTGCATCCCAAAAATAATCTATTTTCGCGAAATTCGAATCAATAAAAATGAGGCTGCCGGAATTCGAATCCGGATTGCGAGGCCCCGAACCTCGAATACTAACCAAGTTATATTACAACCCCAATGAATTTTCAATTATTCTTCAGTATAAATAGATTTCTTGGTTAGTCTTTTGGATTTAAAGATTTTTCATCTTGTAATTGAATGAGTCATTCTTTAGAAATGAGTTAATATGGAAAGTAATTTAAATCAATATATGCATACACAAGCATTAAAAAGTTTAAAACAAAAATGCAACAAACTTTGAGATTTAAATTAGATAATCCAGATATTAATCAAAGAAGGGTAATTTTAGAACGATGTTTAGAAGCATTTGGAAGTTTTAGATATGAAAAACATCTTGAAGCTTGTTTTTTTATTTGCCAAGAAATGGGAATTATTTCTGAAAAATATAATTTTTATCGTGAAAATGATCCGAGAGAAAAAAGTCCCTATTACTCTAGATTATTTAATGAAGATATCTCAATGCTCTGTAAACAAGGGGTTATCCATCTTAATTATTTGGAAGAAGATCATTTAGTATATTCTAAACAGGGCGTGGAATATCCAAGAAGAGATGAGAAACCAAAACCAGAATGGGCATTTTTATTAAGCAGAGCTACGCCTCCAACAGTGATTAATTTGGCTAAGTTATTGGCTTTAAGCAGAATAGAAAGGACATCTCCAGACAGCGGGTATGCGCGAGATATTTTTCGCTCTCTCAAACTTTCTTCAGGAAAGTATAGAGAAGTAATGACCTTATATCGGAAACTAAAAAATTCTGTAGACAAAAGATCTTAAAAAATCAAAATTCTGCTTTAAAGTATTTTTGAAGTTCCTTTGGAACATCAATTGCTTTGTTTATTGCTAGAGCATCTAAAAAACCCCAAACATAATTTTGCAATTCAAAGGCTTTGACATACTCTTGTTTTTTGAAGAAAAACTTCATGTCTTCATAGTATGATTTCATAAATTTGAATGTTTCTGAAAATTCCTGTTTTTTTAATTTTATTTTATCAAAAATCCTTTCAAGTTTTGCTTCTTCTCTTTTTAGGATGAAGAAGAATTCATCTTTTTGCTTGCTAGTTAGTTTTGTCATGTTAAAAACTCTTGTTTTTGGCACGCAGAAAATCCTTGATTTTCTAGCGTTTTTTACGTGCTTTTTTTATAGTTTCTTCAACATCTCCTTCTTTTATATTCTTTTCTTTAACAAAATCTCTTGTTTTTTCAAGTAACTTTCCTTGATTCGGAATTCCTTCCTTGAAATCATATTCTAAAGAGCCTCCACATAAATCATGAGCTTCTTGAATATGAATCATTGGACTTTTATGATGAACTTCTTCAAAAACATTTTTTCCTTCATTTTTTGTTATTAAATCTAGAGCAGCTTTATCTATCGCAACAATATCTTTGCTTAATAAAATTCCAAGGTCTTTTGCAATTTCTGGACCGCCATCTTCACAACAATCGCAAAATTTAACAATTTTTCTTAAAACATTGATACAATAATATTTTTTAAATGATTTTGCTGCTGTAATGCCGCCATCTGCTAAAAGTTTGTCAAATAATTCTAGTTTCGGCTTAATTGCTTTTTGTGGACAATTAAAAACACAGATACTACAACCAAAACATTCTGTTTTGCCAAATTCAGGTTTTCCCTTTTCACAAGAAATGTTTTTTGTTGGACAAACTTTTTCACAAGTTTTGCATTCTGCACATTTTTTAGGGTCAAAAATTGGCTTTCCGCCAGAATGAATATTGCCTTTACTTTTTTTAGTTAAAGCACCCATTCCAAGATTTTTAATAGATGCTCCAAAACCAGAACATTCATGTCCTTTAACATGCGAAAGAACAAGAACACCATCTGCTTTAATTAAGGGCTCGCAAATTTCATAATCTTGATATTTTCCCTTTTTCTTTATTCCTTTATTTGATATTATGACCTTGCTAATTTTTGTAAATCCTCTAGATTCTGCAAATTTTAAATAATCTTCTTCTGTATGTCTTAATCTTTTATAAGCTGTTGGAGAATCAAATATAAAACAGTTTATTTTCAATTCTTTGAAAACTTGAATAATTTTAGAAACAAATTCAGGTTGGATGTTATTATAATTGCCTTTATCGCCCATATGCATCTTTATTGCAATTGTTTCATTTGGCTTGAAAACTCGAGAAATTTCAGATTTTAGTGTTTTGAGAAATTTCTCTTCTGATTTTTTATCAAAGCCCTTGATGAAATAAACTTCTGATTTCATTTTTTATATGCAATAATTTGGGGATTAAAACCTTTTAATTTACTTATACTAAAAGATTTTTTTAATAATCTTTTTGTGGAAAGTGTTATTCCTTTTCCAGGATCCATAAAATAATATTTTGATTTAAACTTGTTAAATGCAACAATCCAGTGCAATGATTTGGATTTCGAATTTTTTAAATAAGCATTAGAAGTACCTATTGCTATTCTATATCTTTTTGATAAGAGCTCATCTATTTTTTTTATTGGATCTTTCAAAAAATGAATTTTTTTCCCTAGTTGTTTATTTCTCTTTTTGAATAATTTTAACCCTTCTTTTTTATACATGGGTTGTAATTTTTTAGGAATTTCTTCTTTGAAGAACATATATTTAAAAATTTTATTATTTAATTTTTTGGAAGAAGTATAAACTTCTATGGGAAAATTGTATTTTTTAGCCCAAACTAAAAAAGAAGTATAATCTGAGATTTTGAAGGGATGAAGTTTTCCTGCTCTTGCAAGCCTATCTTCAATTTTTTTATTTCCCTTTATCCCAACAAGATTTATAAAAGCTGCTGGACCACAATTAAGTCTTCCTTTTTCGATGTACATTTTTCAACGAGCCCAAGAGGATTCGAACCTCCATCAACCGGTTTCTCCAAGCAGGAGAATTTTAGTTTCTTTTCTCCCAAAGGTCTTTTCTTTTCTAAAGAAAAGAGGCTTGCCGAAGCCGATGATTCTATCCATTGAACTATGGGCCCGGTATTTTAAAGAATCAAGGATTTAAAAAATGTGTGAAAGCATATTTTATAAAAGACAAATGTTTTTAAAATCCATAATACTGGAAAAAAATGATTGGTTCAATTATTAAAGACTTGCCAAAAGAAGAGGATCTTTCTACTAAACCTAGGCCATACTTTAATCATTCTGTTGAATTAAAAAAGCAATTTAGCCAAGAAGAAAGAATCAAGGTTCTAGAAAAAGTTGGTTTGAATGTTTTTTTCTTTCCAGCTGAAATGATTTCTGGATGTGATTTTTTATCTGATTCTGGAACAACCACCATGACAAATGAACAATGGGCTTCTTTGCATCTGGGAGATGAATCTTATGGATCAAACCAAGGTTATTTTGAATTAATAAATTCTATAAAAGAAACTTTTGGAGAGAAATTCTTTTCAGAACCTTCATTAGGAAAACCAAATGCATTTATTTTTCATCAAGGAAGACCATGTGAAGATGCTTTATTCAGTATTATTGGCAGACTAGGAGAAGGATTAATTATCCCAAGTAATGGGCATTTTGATACAACTGAAGCAAATATTCAAGCAAACCAGATTAAAGCAGTAAATTTATTTTCAAAGGAATTAAAAGAGGAAAATTCAAAGTCGCATTTTAAAGGAAACATGGATATTGAAAAATTAAAAGACCTTTTAGAATCATCTTCTAACAAGATCCCAGTAGTGTACTTAACAATCACAAATAATACTGGCGGTGGGCAGCCAGTTTCAATGGAAAATATAAAAGAAGTTTCAGAATTATGCCATAAAAAAGATATTCCTTTATTTTTTGATGCTTGCAGATTTGCAGAAAACGCATGGTTTATAAGAAAATTTGAAAATGGTTTTTCTGGAAAAAATATTAAGGACATTATAAGGGAAATGTTCTCTTATGTAGATGGTTTTACTATAAGTTTTAAGAAAGATGGCTTAGTTAATATGGGTGGTGGTTTATTCTTAAAAGAAGATGGTTTGTTTATTAAAAAATACCCGGAAATTCCTGATCAGATAATGAATTTACAGATAATAAAAGAAGGACATCCAACTTATGGGGGCATGTCTGGAAGAGATATAATGGCTCTGACAAAGGGTTTAAAGACAATTGTTAAATTAGAGTACCTAGATCATAGAATTAATCAAACAAAAGACTTTGGAAATAGTTTATTGAAAAAAGGAATTCCTGTTCTAAAACCATTTGGAGGACATGCTGTTTATCTAGATATTAACAAGTTCTTTCAAGATACTGATATGAAACCTGAAGATTTTGGAGGGATTTCTTTAACAGCCTTATTATTAGCAAGTTATGGACACAGAGCTTGTGAACTAGGATATTTTTCTTTTGGATCTTATGATCCTGAAACTGGGAAAGATACTTTTCCAGAAGTTAATTTTGTTAGATTTGCAATTCCAAGACTAAGATATGAAAAGCAAGATTTAGATGCAGCAGCAGAAGCTGTTAAGATATTACATGAAAACAAAAACAAAATTCCTGGAATTAAAGTAGTTCATGGAAAAGAATTGCCTTTAAGACATTTTAAAGCTAGATTTGAGTTCAAGAACTAATCAAAGATATTATTAATAATTATTAAATCAAATAATTTTTATGCGCTTTCGCACGAAAAAGAGAACTTTTTCGGCGCGCCAAAAATTATTCATTTTTGTGCGAGTTAGATTCTGCGCTTTGTTTTGAATTTTCAGAGGGCCTAGCTATCTTGTCTTCTTGCCAGTCTATTCTTGTATTTCCACGAGCAGCATCTTTTTCTGTGAAACCTTGGGGATATCGTGCTTTTAGCTTTGTTAAATTTTCTTCTAAAACATCTTGCAGGTTCCATCCAAAGTAATTGCATATCATGGAAGCATACCACATGACATCTCCAACATTTTCCTTAATGCCATGTCTTTGATCATTTCCATGATAAAGTGTCTTTTTAATACAACCAGCTAAATCACCTGCTTCTCCTGAAATACCCAATCCCCAACTAGAAATCTCATGTTCAGGAACATCAAATTTTTTAGCTGTAAGTTTGCAGAATTCTTGATATTCTTTTAAAGTTATTTTCTCTTTTTCTTCTTTTTTCTCTTCCATTTTTTAGTTGGGTTATTAATGTATTTAAAGTTTATGATAGTCTTTTATTCTATATTAATCTTAATAAAAATGGCATATCCTATGTAAGTTAAGAATTAATAATCCATCTTAAAGAATTTTGCGCCTTAATTTCACACTGCGCTTTGTCTTAAACTATCTAACTTTTATCCAGCATGCTAGAAAATTAAAAAATTTTCTGTATTCCCTAAAAACTATGGTTTTTGGAGAATTTCAGCATTTATTCCATTTTCTTGGCAAAGCTCAACAAATTTCTTTGCATCTGATTCTGTTCCTGCAATAGAACCATAATGCATTGGAATTGCTAAAGACGGTTTAATTATTAAAGCGGCTTTATATGCTTCTTGTGAATTCATATTATACTTGCCGTCAACAGGAAGTAAGGCAATTAAATAAAATTCCTTTGAATATTCTTCTAAACTAGACATCTCTTTAATCAGGTCTGTATCACCTGCATGATAAACTGCTGTTTTTCCCGATAAAACTAAATAACCTACCCAAAATTCAGATTTTTGATGAAATGGTTTGTTAAGATTATAGGCATTTAAAGTTTTTATCTTAACATAATCGAGAGAAACTTCTTTGCCTGGCTCTACTAGAACTATTTCAATTTTTTTCTGAATCCTGTTTATCTTGCTTTGGCTGTCTGCTGTACAGATTATAATAGTTCCATCTTTTGCAATCTTGTCAATATCTTGAAAAGAACAGTGATCATAATGGCTATGAGTTATTAAAATTAAATCAGCTTTATCTTTATCAGAAATCTGAAAAGGATCAATAAAAATAATTTTATTTTTAGTTTTAATCTTAAAGCAAGAATGCCCTAACCAATCTAGTTCAATATTTTGGATTTTCATTTTATTAGTTTGTATGTTATGGTTTTATTTCTGTATTTAGGAAATTGTTTCTTCATTTCACTTTTAAGACAAAATCATGAATAACATTCAATTATTGTCCCTTACCAATAGGCTTTTAGCAATTATCCGGTCATTGAGTCTACATCCCTAAGGATTTGTGTAGCATCTTCATCTTCATAAACTGAGTTCTCAGCACCACAAAAAGGACAAAGTCTTGGAGGAGAATCTTTTTTAAAATGAAAATTGCATTTTCCACAGGTCAGATTTACCATGTTCTCTTTTTTACCTCTTTTATTAGAGAGAAAAATGTATTTAAACTTTTTTATGTTTTAGGATATAGGACATTTTTAAGGAGTTGTATAAAAAAACGATTTTAGTTGTTAAATTTATGCTTCATCTCGCTTGAAGTGAGAGCTTTATTTAAGATTATGTTAAAAAGAGACCTATAAACTTATATCGCACCTCATTTGTGATTCTTGATATACAAAAGAGAAGCAATCAACCCTAGAATAAAACACTCTATTCTAAAAGTAAACAAAGAGATTATTGAAAAGACTAATAGGGAATACCATCTGTATTGTTTTTTTTCGATTTTATAGATAATCAAAGACATTAAAACTGCAAAAATAATCCAGATAATTGGAAGGATTATTGAGAGAGATTGAAATGCTGGAATAAGATCTGGACTTTGTTGTTCTAGCATGCTTAAAAGAAAATCTTTTTCAGTTAAAAAATAAATTGCATTTAAAATAAAAAAACAAACTGCAGCTAAAGCTAAAATTAAAGCAAATATGTCTCTTTTAGGATATTTTTTAGTTTGAGATTTAAAAGGATTCTGGGTTTTTGTTGTTTTTTTGTGTTTTGGCATTTTTCAAGTATTAATTGTTTAGGTAATTATAATTCAATTTATTTTTAATTAGTCTTTGTGTATTTTAAGGTTTAATTTATTTTTTAGGGTTTAATCCTATCTGGAGTTCTTGGGAAAGCAATTGCATCTTTTATATTATCTAAGCCGCAAATCCATTTTATAACTCTTTCAGTTCCCATTCCAAAACCTGCGTGAGGAATGCTTCCATATTTTCTTGTATCTAAATAATACTGATAATCTTCTATTTTTTCACCCTTGCTTTTTAGGGTTTTTATTAATTCATTTAGGTCTGTATCTCTTTCACTGCCACCCATCAATTCATGGTTTCCTTCTGGCCCTAATAAATCAAAACAAACAGCAACTTTTGGATTTTTCTTGTCTCTTGGTTTGTAAAAAGCAACAATATCTTTTGGATAGTGTGTAACAAAAACTGGTGTATCGAATAATTCCATTAATTTATTTTCTTCAATTGTTCTAAGATCTTTTCCCCAAGGAACGTTAATGTGACATTTTTCTTTTAATAATTTAAGAGCTTCATCATAGGTTATTCTTGGAAACTTCTTCTTTAAACTTGGTTCAAGCTTTTTAATATCTCTTTTTAAAAATTCAAGTTCTTTTTTGTTTTTTTCTAGAACTCTTTTAATCATGTGTTTCATTACGCCTTCCCCATAATCTATTAATTCATTTAAATCAGCCCATGCAACTTCAACTTCAGCATGCCAGTATTCTGTTAGATGTCTTGAAGTATTAGACTTTTCAGCTCTAAAACTAGGGGCGAAAGTATAGATTTTTTCTAAACCAAACATTGCAGCTTCAGCATATAATTGCCATGTTTGAGCTAGATAAGCTTTTTTATCATAATACTTGATTTCAAATAAAGTTGGGCCCTCTTCTGCTCCTCCCGGGATTATTATTGGAGATTGAAATTCATAAAAACCCAAATTTCTAAAATATTCATGGTATGCTCCGATTACTGTTGATCGGATTTTCATGATATTTGTCATTTTCCTAGATCTTAACCATAAATGTCTTCTATCAAGAAGCAATTCTTCATTAACATCTTTCATTATTGGAAACATTTCAGAGATATGGGCTATCTCAAAGGAAGAAACTTCAATTTCATATCCGACTATAGACCTTTTGTCTTCTTTTACTGTTCCTTCTAATTTTAAAGAGCTGGCAATAGTTATTTTTTGCAAGGCTTGCCATTCTTTTTCTGAGAAATTATCTTTTTTAAAAACACAGGGGATAATATCAGAAGAATCTCTCATTGTTATGAATATTTTATCTTTAAGATCAGTTTCTCTGTGAACCCAGCCTCTTATTGAAACTTTTCCTTTTTTCTTTTCTAAAGCTTTTTCAATTGAGATAAAGTTTGTTATCTCTTTTGTTTTTGTTGGCATTTTTAGATGTAAAGGTATAACCTGAATTTATTCTCTTCTAGGTTTATGTGTCTTTTTATTGGGCTACATTTAGTTACATTCTATCCAAAACATAGAGGTATTTAAAATTAATCCAGAGAAAGATTAATGTCTTAATTAGCATTAACTAAAATCTTATTAGAAACTGTTGAATATCTTTTTCCTTTATCCCCAGTAAAGCTTAGTGAAGCTTGAGGCAATTCAATTGTTCCAACCATATTGATTTTACTGTACATAATATAAGAAGTTACTACTTCTTCTCCTGGCAATAATGAAGGGAATTTCCAAGTGAGTTTATGTTTATCTGTTTCATCTGGATGAACTGGCCCGAATTTTTCATATAACCTTGTTGTTAAGGGTAGTCTATCAATTAAATTCAAATTAGAGACTTCTTTATTGCTTATGTTTTTTAATAGAATGATTATTTTAATTGCAAATTCTCCTCCTTTTGTTCTAACTCTAAGAGCTTTCTTAGAAACAATAACTTTTCTTCTCTTGAACATAATATATGCAACAACTGCAATTACAATGATTATAACAATAACTATTGGAATTGTGTAATCTGTGTCAGCAATTATTATGAACTCTTCTCCTGGAGCAAGTTGTTTTTCCCAAGTTGATTTTGAAGTTTCTCTTAAATTTGGTTCTATATTGAAGCTTGTAAAAGATTTTTCAATAAAACTAGCATATTTGTAATCAACACTAATCAACTGTTTAATATTGCCATTATTTTTTCTTGTTATTGTTTTGACATAACCAAAAAAGTTTCTTTTTATTTTTGTTTCTTCAGAAATTTCAGCATATTCTTTTAATTGAGAATTTTCTTCTATAGTATAATTATATTCATTGTTTAAGAATAATCTGATTTTAATTGGATAATTTCCTGCTTCAGTCACTTTAATCTGGGTATTTTCTAAGGGGACATTTGCTGTAACATTGCTATTTGCTAGAACAGCTATTGTTGTTGATGAAGATATTGGATCAGATTCAACAAAAACAACTACATTTCCTAAGTCTATATTTTCTTTATTTACAATCTGAACAGGCAAGGAAACATCGTTTCTGCTAATTTCACTAGGAAACTTGATTGAGAGTATCCTAGATATTGGAAGAATCTTTATAGAGAGATTCTCTTTACTTGAACTTCCAAGATTGTCTCTTATAAAAAATTCATAATAAAAGTTATATATAACTCTGTAATTTGGAAGAAATGTAACCGGGATTGTTGAAGATTTTCCTGGAGCTATGCTGACTGCTTCTTTAGGAAGAATTGTAGCATCAAGTAAAGTTACAAACTCAAAATTAGAAGCTCCACCATTATTATGAATAGTTATGTCATATCTTGCTGGAATTGTCAATTCAACTGCTAGAACATCATTAATAGGTGTTTTTTCGATTGTAAAACTAGCAGCTTGAGCATAAGACAAAATCAAGGAACATACCAAAATTGTTGTCAGAAATAATGTTAACCTTTTTTTTTCCATGTTAAACCTTCGTTTTGTTATATCTTTTAAGAGACTAGGTATTTAAATATTTTGTGATAACTAAAAATATGGTTTTTTATGAAATTTTAAGAGATTTTTACTTGGTAATTTGGCTTTTGCCGTCTTTTTTTTCAAACTTAATTATGTTCTGGACAAAATTCTCGATTTTTGCTTCATGAGAAACGAGAATTAATTGTTCTGTTTTTAATTCATCTAGAATATTCCTCATTTTTTCAAGTTGTTCTGTTGAAAAACCATCTGTTGGTTCATCCAAGATTAGCAATCCTCTTGTTGTAAGTTTAGACATTAAATTATTAATTATCTGGTTTAAGGCAAGTCTATAAGCTAGGGCAGCTGCTGTTCTTTCTCCGCCAGATAAAGCATCATAATCAATTTCATAACCCTGTTGTTCTATAATGGGGGTAAAGTCTTCATCTATTCTTGCCGAGATATTTTCTGTAAGCATTGAGAACCATTTTTCAAACATTTTATTGAATTCAATATTTATAGCTAGCATAACATTTTTTTCTATTGATAATAATAATTCAGATAAATGATCTGAAAGCCATTCATTTAATTTCTTTAATTTTGAAATCTCTAGAAGTATTGTTTCTTTTATTTTGATTTCTTGGTTTAGTTCAGATATCTTTAGAACATAGTACTGCAGTTGTTTTTCATGCTGTGCTTTTTTTATTGCTAAATCTCTTTCTTTTTGTGTTTTTTCTTCAAGTAAATTGCTCTGTTCTTGATAATTTTTCTCTATATCTTTAAAGTTTTGAGAATCCTGTTCTTTTGTTTTTAATTGGTTTTCAATTTCACATTGTTTTGTTACAAGATTTTTAAGTTCTTTAAATAGATTATCTCGAATTTTCTTTTGATCTGCTATCCATTGTAATTTGAATTTTATCCTCTCATAATCTTTTTCTTTTTCATGCAAGTTGTCTATTTTTTCTTTTATTTCCTTAGATGATTTTTCTAAAATCTCTCTTTCTTGTTTTAAGATAAGAGTTTTTTTATCACACTCTTCAATCTTTTTCTTAGATTCTTCTAAAATCCTTGTTTTATGCTCTGAAGAAACAACTTGTTTGCAGTAAGGGCATTCTATTAAATCATGAATTCTTTTTTCTATTTCATTCATCTCTCTTTTTTTAGATTCATTAATAGCGATTTCTGAGAAAAATTCTGTTATTTTCTTGTCTTTATTTTCAATTTCTTCTTTTAATTTCAAGATTTCATTTTTGAAATCGTGATTTTGAAAATTTAAAGAAATTGATTCTTGTAAACTCTTGTCAATTCTCTCAATCTCTTTCATATTTCTCTGTTTTTGGTCTTCAGAATTCTTGATATTTATCTTTAAAGATATAATCTCAGTTTTAAGTGATTGAACTTGCTTGATCTTATCTGAAATTTCTTGAAGAACTTTTTTGTATCTTTCTACATCTAATTGTAAAGCTAGAAGTAAGGGGCTAATTTCCTTAATATCTGACTCTTCTTCAAGTTTTTTTGACTCATACAATATTTTTTCTTGTTTTTTTGAGTCTAAGTCTAGAGTCTTGACTTCATTTAATTTGATTTTTTCTTTAATCTTGCTGGAAATTATATCTAAATTTGAGATAATATTCTTGTATTTGTCAATTGAGAATATTTTTCTTAGTGTATTGATTCTTTCTTCTGCTTTTTCTATTAAAATGTGTTTCATTTCTTCTTGTGGAGTGTAAATCGTGAATCTATAAAGCAGATTTGTTCTTGCTTTTAACATTGATTGAGGATAATTTAGTAATCCTAGAACTTTAGCTTTCAAATCTTCTGGGCTTAATTTTTCTAGTTTTCCATCTACTTCTATAGAACAATCTTTTCCCTGCCCAACAGAAGTTTTTTTTCTTTCTAGAGTTCTTTTTACTTTTATTTTTTGATTATCTAATTCAAATTCAATTTCTACAGAACCTTCATCTGAGCTTTTTTTCAGTAAACTTGATCCTGAAATATAACCTGGCTGAATCCCAAATAATGCAAATTCTAATGCTAATAAGATAGTTGATTTTCCTGAACCTATATCTCCAGACAATAACGTGCTTCCTTTAGGAAATTCAACCTCGCCAGATTCATAGCTTCTTATATTTTCTAGTTTTACTTTTTTTATTATCATGTTTTAATATGTTATTTGGTTATGTTTTAAATTACGTTTAGCAAGACAACATTGTGCTTCGCAGTTTTGATTTTTAGTCTATCTTTAATATCTTGTTCGCTTCTTCGAAAACTCTGGCTTCAAAGTTCTCTTTTTTTTCTGACTCAATTTTTTCTAATTCTAATGCATTAAATAAATGCTGAATTAATGGAAAAAATTCATTGAAATTTTCATTTTGCTCTTTGTATTTTTTGATGAATTCATTCTCTATTTCATCAATATTTGTTTTTTCTGTTTTAATATCAAGTTTCATTTCCTCGGTTGTTAATCCAGAAGCTGATTTTAGTAAGATATATGCTTTTTTTTCTAAAACTTTTTCAGATATTTTTTTCCAGTCAATATCCGAAGTTTTTCCACTAGATAAACAACCTTTTACTTTTAATAGAAAAATTTTATTGTTAATGTCGAGATTACTAATTTCAGACAATATCTTTTTATTTGCTTGTTCTGGTGAAAGAGAGCCTACATTAATTTCTGAAACTATTTTATCTTTAACTTTGATGTCTCTTTTTTCTTTTTTAATGATTTTACTTCCTTCTGATTCTAAAAGATAGAAACTTCCCGATTCAAGTTTTTCTAATTCATCAATATTATTTGGAAAAACAGGACCCGGATAAACAATAGATGCTTGGCCCCTATTTTCATCAAAAACTAGATGAAGATGGCCTGCAGCATAATAATCAAAGCCATCTGGCAGATTAGCTAAATCAATTGAATCTATGAAATCCATGCCTTCAGGCTTAGCTTCTGTTAAAGTTGAATGAAAAACAAAAATCTTCAATTTATCTGATTTTAAATCTCCTATAATCTTTAATCTTTTAAAATAACTTATTTCTGCTGATGACTTTTTTCCTGGAATTCCAACTAAAATCAAATTTTCTTCTTCTAAAACATTAACACAAATTTCATTGTCTTTTTCGTTTTCTTGAATGTGTGAAATGTTTTTGCAGAAACCTGCTCTTTCAATTACATCTAAGAAGGTTTTTCCTGTTGGACTATAATCATGTGATCCAGAAACAAGATAGCATTTTATTCCATTATCTTTTAGCTTCTTGAATTCAGACATTGCTTCTTTTAGTGTGTCTATTGATGGGATAGCAGTATCAAATAAATCTCCTGCAAATATGATAAAATCGACTTTTTCTTGAATACAAATATTAACTGTTTGCTGAAAAGCTTGTAGATTTAGGGTTTGCATTTCTGGCTGACGCCATCCTCCAAGATGTACATCTGCGATGTGTGCGAATTTCATTTTTGATAAGATTAGTTCTCTGCCCCCTAGATAAATCTTAAAGAAGTCTGGTTTTTAAAAAGATTTGTATGGTTTTTTATCTCTTAGGAGGTTTAGGTAACTTGGGAAAGAAACCTGCTTTTGGAACATCTAATCTTTTTGAATTTATTTTTCCTTCAATTTCTTGAGCTGCAAGATTTACTTCACTTGAAGGATAACCTGCATTTGTTAATGATTTTTTAGCTTGTTCAATGGTTTCAGATCTTTCTAAAGCATTTTTCAAACACATGATGAGATCTTGTCTTGACATCTTTAAGTTTGTGATTATTTAGGTAAATATAAATTTAAAGTGTGAGCGGCTTAATCTTGCAGGATTTTTGCTTTTAAGCAAAAACAACGTTGTCCTGCGCAGTTTGCTTATTATGAACATACCTCTTTTAGTCTATATCCAAATGTTGGCCGTCTTGTAAAAGATGAACATCTTTTCCTAATTTATAGCCCATTTCAGTTGCCAACTCTGCGAGGGCAGTTAATTTTTGAAGTTCAGCATGAGCAGGGATAATATGTTTTGGATGAAGCATCTCTATTAAATCTCTTAAATCCTCTCTTCCACAGTGTCCTGAAACATGAACATCTGTAAAGATTCTAACTCCTTTTGATTTTAATTTTTTCTCTAATTGTTTTCTATTTGCAATATTTATCGGGGAAGGAATTACACTTGAGGAAAAAATAACATGATCTGATGAATTAAAATTATAGGGAAGTTTTCCATGAACTAACCTGTCTAGAATAGAACCTGGCTCTCCTTGATGTCCTGTACAAACAATCATGTAGTTTTTTCTATTATTTGATATTTTTCTTAAAACTTTTTCAAGTTGATGTTTATAGGTCATTAGTTTGATGTCTTTCATAAAAGGAGCCAAATTTAACCTTGAAGCAGCCCCAACATACCTATTTAATGAACGTCCTAAGAAGATTACTTCTCTATTCAATTGTTTTCCACAATCTACAATGCTTTTTAATCTTGCTATATGTGATGAGAAGGTTGTTACAATTATTCCTGAATTTTCATTATTTGTTGTTAATAAAACATCTTCTAATAATCCGCGAGCAATTTTTTCAGAAGGTGTTTTTCTTTCAGTATCTGCATATAAAGAATCTACAACTAGGGCCAAAATACCCTCTTTTTCTAGTTCTTTTAGTCTTTCATAATTTGGAGCTTTTCCAACAATTGGTGTATTATCAAACTTGAAATCATTGGCATATAAAACTACCCCTTTTTCAGTATGAACTGCTATTAAAGCTGCCTGCAAAGTTGAATGAGTTACATTCAAAAATTCAACTTCAAATTCTTTGCCATTTTTTCCTTTAATTGTGAAAGAAGAATTTGGAGTTACTGTTCTTAAAGGATTTTTTAATTGTGTGTTATTATCCTGCATAAGAGATTTCAGAATTTCCATAGTATAAGGAGTACCAGCAACTTCAGCATTGTAATGTGGGGCCATGTAAGGAACAGCTCCAACATGATCTAAATGAGCATGTGAAACAAGAATAGCTCTAACTTTATTTTGAATACTTTTTATAGAAGAATCATCTGGCAAAGCATCTATCTGTCTTAACTGTTTTTCAGTATAATTCCCTTTTCTAGGATTTTCAAGTTCAACTATTGG
>CAZCMN010000018.1:0-18340 GCA_964500015.1 Candidatus Woesearchaeota archaeon
AGTTTATTTATAAAAAATCCCAGAAATATGCCAGAAAGATGGTATGCGCCAGCCGAAAATCCCATGTTCTTGGCATTATCAAGAGATTTTTTTATTGTGTCTCTCATCCATGCCAGAAAGGTAAGCGTCTCGGACGGCGCATGAAACCTATTAAAATTAATAAAGAGAATTAAGCAGTTCGAATTCTTGGAAATGTTTTAATTCCTGGCCCAATACCCCTCATCAGTTTCATGAAGAATTTCATTTTTGCATAGTGTTCTTGAATCCAACGTTCATCTACTGGGTTTTCTGCTTCTTTAAATTCAAGCCCTGTTTTTTCAACTAATTCTCTGTAAATCTCTTGATTTGTTGTATCATACAAAGAAGTTAAAGTTAAGAGAGTATTGTTATTTCCTAAAGGTACTATTTGATCTTGAAATAACATCATCCAATAATGATTCAGAGGTACATCTTGATTTGAATGTATATTTTTCCATAAAACATATTTTTTTATTTTTGCATATCCTGCAGGTACCTCTCTAATATCTGGAGAGAATTTACTGAGAGATAACTCTAAATTACTACTTCCAAAAGCAGCAGACTTAACTAAGGTTCTATACCCTCTGTCTTCTAATAAAATCACCTTTTTTTAATCTTGGAAACCATCTAGATTATCACCTCTTAATTATTTGTTTTTATTCGTTTATAAAATTAACTGAAGAAAAACATTTATAAGCCATATTATTATAAGTTAAAAAGTAAAAGCTATTAAAAGAGAGGCAAAATGGAAATTAGAAATCCAATTCATGATTTGAATTTTTTAAGAGAAAGAGTTAGAGAAAAAAGGCTAAATGCTGAAAAAAGATTACAAGAACTTAGAAAAGAACTTAAAGGAGATTTTGAGCATAAAAGAAAAGGCTCTAGAAAGATAAGTATTATTGAGGGTTCTTTTAATGCTGTAACAGATGGTGCTGGCTCAAGATATATCAGCCCATTTGCTCTAGCTTTAGGTGCTAATAGTGCACAGATAGGATTTTTAACTTCTTTTCCTGCTTTAATTGGGAATTTTTTCCAGATTTTTTCGTCAAGGGCAATGGAAAAATTTTCTAGAAAAAGTATTATGGTCTTTGCAACTACATTACAGTCTATATTCTGGCTTTTAGTTATAATTGCAGGAGTCTTGTTTTATTTTTTGAATGCAGGAACTTTTATTTCAACTACTTATTTAATTATTATCTATACAATTTTGACTGCTATTAGTTCTTTTTATGCTCCTGTCTGGAGTTCCTGGATGAAAGATTTAGTTGATCCTGACAAGAGCGGAGGATATTTTGGAATGAGGAGTAAGATAATTGGTTTTGTTTCATTAATAGCGATGCTAGGGGGAGGTTTTTTGCTAGATCATTTTAAACAAACTAAGGTTTTTATTGGTTTTTTCATATTATTTGGAATCTGTTTTTTTGCTAGATTAATCTCAAGCCGATTACTAAGAAAAAAATATGAACCTGAATTAAGAATTGAAAAAGATCATCACTTTAGTTTATGGCAGTTCATCAAGAAAATGAGGCATAATAATTTCGGAAGATTTGTTATTGCCTCTGCTTTAATGGATTTTGCGATAAATCTAGCTGGTCCATTCTTTGTAGTTTATATGCTAAATGATCTGGGGTTTAATTATACCACTTTTACGATAGTTATAATAAGTTCTATTATTGGAAATTTTATATTTGTTCCATTATGGGGAAAATTTGCAGATAAATATGGGAATATTAAAACTTTGAAGATTACTGCAATTTTAACTCCCCTAGTTCCCTTAGGGTGGTTTGTTTCGTTCTTCTTATTTAAAAATCATCCTGCAGGGCTTGTTCCTTTCTTAATTTTAGTTGAACTTTATTCTGGGATAATTTTCGCAGGTTATAGACTGACCCAGAGTAATTTTATTTATGATACGGTAACAAGAGAGAAAATGGCTTTGTGCACTTCATACTTTAATTTTATTTCAAGTATGGGAACATTTATTGGCGCTACACTCGCAGGAATTTTAGCAAGCCAGGTTGATGTTATATTTGGAATCTCGATTTTCTTGGCAATTTTCCTTGTATCAGGAGTATTAAGATTAATTTTCTCAATATTTTATGTAAGGAAAGTTAATGAAGTCAGAATGGTCGAATCTTTCAAGTTTGTTGATGTTCAAGATAGAGTTAAGGTATTAACTCCTAACAGATTATGGCAATATCTAAGAGTTTTTGATTTTAAAGCAGAATAAATTTAAAAACCGATATATACTGGTTTAATCATGTGGACATGCAAACTGAGAATATTTGATAAAGAGGATATCTATACGCCATTAACCAAAAAACATAAAGTTGATTTATTTGGATATCCTATTTCTAGCTATAAAAAAGGTAACAAGATTTTTGCTATTTCTATGGGAATATTAAGGGGAGAAGAAAAAAACAAGATAAATTTTATAAAAGATTTGAAAAAAGATAAAAGGATTAATAAATTAGAAATACGAAATGATTTTATCACTATGGTCGCTTCTCATCCAGTTTCAAAAGAATTAGGAATTTTTTATGATCCAGAGATCATATTTATCAAGCCAGTTGTCAATTCTTGTGATGGTTTTGAATATTGGGAAATTGCTTCTTTTAATAGAGAAAAACTAACTAAACTCTCTCATATTGCCTCAAAAATTTATAATGGAAAATTATTGTATATGGAAGAAAGCAAACTAGAGGACATTTATCTTATGCACGTTCAACCAGAGCTTACTGAAATGCAGAAAAAAGTTATCCAAAAAGCATTTGAGCAAGGATATTATTCATATCCAAGAAAAACAGAGATAAAAAAGATCGCAAAATCACTCAACATTTCATTCTCAACTTGCCAAGAGCATTTAAGGCGAGCTGAAATAAAACTTCTTCCTCTAATGATAAAGAAACTCTAGGTATCATTTTTCTCCCATATTTTTAACCCGATATAAATCGGTATAATTTATTTCTAGGTATCTGTTGTCACTATATCATGCTAAAAAACTAACAAGTTTTTGGCATGCCGAAAAACTCCTGTTTTTCGAGCATAATAAACAACTAGATAAAATATGGAGAAAAATAAAATGGATTGGAGTGTGACCAGATGGCAATTGGGCGTAATAGGTTGGGTAGCAGCTGCACTTTTTTTGGCGAGTGCCATAGACAACAAACAAAACTCAAGTGTTACTAGGGCAGCAATTTACACGAGACCAGACAACTCCCAAGTTTTAGTATTACAAAGACCAAAGGGAATAGAAGAGACGTTATATGAAAGCCGGGGAAAATTTTACGACAAAAGAGCTATTCCAAGAAGTGTGGAAGATTCACTCAAAAATAAATACTGAATTTAAGGAGAAAAATAAAATGGAAGAAAAAATCCTTAAAAATATGAGCAAGGAACTAAGAGAAGATGTTACAGAACTAGGAAGAGATATTACGAAGATAGCAGTTAAATTATCTTATCCACTCACAGGAAATCTTTCAGATAAATTAAGAGATGGAATTGAAAGCATGCTAGGTGAAGAATATTTTAATCCAGAGAAGGCTGCAGAAGTAAGCCTTTGGACAAATGCAACTTTATATAGCTTGTCAGCAGGCTATGGGATTTATTCCACTTCAAAACATGACCTAGGCTCTGCACTTTATGTAGGATGTCTTGCCTTTATTATTTTTGGATGTCTTGATGCAATCCCAAGAGTTGCACCTAAAATGAACATAAATATAAAAGACAGAACACATGGTTCAGTAATTGGAAAAATATTCTCTCTGCCTCTAGAATATGCAATGAATCTTTATGAAAGAGCAAAAAAAATGATGAAAACCCTAACAATTCAAATGGTCAAAATTAATGAAACATTAAGATATTTTGGTTTAAGAGTAGCTTGCATTGGTACATCTGCGCTAATCACGTACTATGGACTTTCAGGATTGTACAAAGAGTTATACAAAGAATGGGCTAATAATTCAAGGCCAACAATTGCATCTCTGCAAAAAGTTAATGGAGACAGCTTTCCAGATCTAATTATATCCGGAACTAATGGATTAAGCGACACACTTTACAGAACAAGTGATACAACATTCAAAGTGGGTTTAGAACAAAAATGCACACCCTAACAATCCACGCAAATGAAACCTCGCCATCAGAATGCATCTTCTTAGTCAATCCTACGTGGGTTCACCTAGACGAAAATGAAATCCAAGAAAAATTGGATAGAGGTGAAAAACTATTTAAGGTGAAAAGTTGAAGCGTCATAAATACAAGAAACTTTACTTCCCCTCTTTTCCTGCTGGAGGTCCAAATTCATCCTTAAACTCTTTTGATTTGAAGTCTCCTGGAAATGGCTGCTGTTGTTTGTCAAGCTCATCTAAAAACTCTAACAACCCACAATAATAAATAAAATTATAACCCTAATTCTTTTTTCACTCTAGCAATTGTTTTTCTTGCCATAACAATCGGCTCTGGCAATTTATGCGGTTCGCGAAGACATTTTTTTGTCACTTCTACAGCTGTTTTCATGCTTATAAGATTTCCAGGAGAAACATAAATTGGCCTTGATTTTTCTCTTGTAACTATTTTTTTTGCAATAATTTTTTTTCCTAGAAAAACTTCATCATTTTTTTCTTCTCCAAGTAATAAATTTTGAGTGATGCCAATTACTGGCTTGTTTAAAGATAATGCTAAATGACTTGCGATTCCTAAACCTTGTGAATGAGAAATCCCTTGTCCTAAAATAAAGATTACATCTGGAAATTCTTCTATTTTTTCATAAACAGCTTGCATTATAGGCAATTCTCTATAAGCTCTGAAACCAGGGATGTAAGGAAATTTTGGCATTCTTGTGATGTACTTATCTTCTATTAGTTTCATATCTTCATCTAGAATTGCAATAGATGCTATTAATTCACGATTTTTTAAAGATTCAACTACAATAGCAGCATATCTCTGACAATTAGAAAAATCAAAAGCATCTTTTAGTTCAAGTTCTTTAGCTAGCTTTCTTTGTTCTTCTTTTAATTTCTCTAAATCTATTCCTTTTTCAATAGCTTCCTCTTCTTTCATACTTACCATAAAGAATTCGAATTTATAAGATTTTTGATTGTCAAGTTAAAGAAAGATTTAGGTAATTACACTTAACTTTTTTGTTTAACAAAAGAATTAATTAATTATCTTGCAACTGTATCTCGAGCAACAAGATCAAAAGATTCTAACGGGGTTAGAACATGCCCTATAATCCTCCTTAGTCTTGGAGCAACATTTAAAGCTTTTCCAGAAGATTCTTCAACACCTAAAACTCTTTCTCTATCCTGATCTGAAACAACTTGTAAAGCTTGTGTTGTTTCACTTACAACAGCTCCTAGACCTTGAGAAATTTGAATTACTCCCTCCTTTACAATACCATAAAATATAAAAGGGCGAGTCCCAGAATAATGTGCAACAGTAAAAGGAATTTCTTCTCTTTCAAAACTAGTAGCATCTTCGCAACCAATTACACATGCCATCCAATATCCATTAAGATCATTAACTATGCTCATGCAGAAAGAGAAAAAAAGGGTTTTTAAATTTTATTGTTAAGAAATATGTATTTCTGTATGTTGCAAAAAATTTAGCTACTAGAATTGAAGTTCATGATGTGCTAAGCAAATCCTTATCGATGAACCATATTCTGAAATAATTGGTTAACACTTACATTTAGGCATATATGATTTTCATGATCTCTTGAACTGCATCGATATTGGCTGAGATGCTTGAGATTCCTTTTTCTTTTAAGAACTTGGCCATTCTAGGATTGCTTGCTGCTTGCCCACATATAGAAGTTTTGATATTGTGTTTTTTACATTCTGTTATAACATGTTCTAGCAGTTTAAGAACACCTGTATGCATTTCACTAAATCTAGAAGCTAGTTTTTCATTATTTCTATCAATTCCCAAAGTTAGTTGAGTTAAGTCATTTGTTCCAAAAGAAATAAAATCAATTCCTTCTTTGCAAAATTCTTCTATTTTCATACAAGACCCTGGTGTTTCGATCATTATACCGAATTCAACATCTTTTCTTGGTTCTAGGCCTGCTTTTCTGCAAATCTCTTTTGCTTTTTTGATTTCATCTACTCTAATAACAAAAGGGATCATTATTCCAACATTTTTATAACCTTTATCATGTAAAATTTTAATTGCTTTAAATTCAGCTTCTAAAATCTCAGGCTGATCTAAGCTTCTTCTAATGCCATGCCAACCAAGCATGGGATTATCTTCTTTTGGTTCTGATTCAGCTCCTTTCAATGACTTATATTCATCTGTTCTTATATCAGAGGTTCTTACCCAAACTGGTTTTCCTTTAAATGCTTCTGCTATTTTTTCTATTTTTTCAGCTAATAATTTTGTATAATCTTGCAATTTATTTTCTTTTAAGTAGCCTGCAGGATGAATTCCCCCTTCTGCAATAATAAATTCTATTCTAACAAGTCCAACACCATCTGCTCCTGTTTGTGATGCTTTCAAAGCAACTTCAGGCAAGTCGCAGTTTACTTTAACTAAAGGCTGACCTGGTTTATGTATTAAGTGTAAAGTTGGTTGATTTGTATGTTGCACATTTTTAATCTGGCCATCAGTTTGATTCATTTGCGTAGAACCAGAAACACCGTCTCCAGAATAAACTTTTCCATTTGTTCCATCAACTGTAATTATCTGTCCTTCTTTAAGAACAGAGGTTGCTTTTTTTGTTCCAACAATGCAAGGAATGCCTAATTCTCTAGATACTATGGCTGCATGGCATGTTGCTCCGCCTTCATCTGTAACTATTGCTACTGCTTTTTGCATACTAACAACCATATCTGGATTAGTCATTTTTGTTACTAGGACATCTCCTGACTGGATTTTGTAGAGTTCAGATAAATCATGAACAATCCTTACTTTTCCAGAAGCTGTTCCATGAGAAGCAGCAAGACCTTCTAAAATCAAGGTGCCTGAAATTTTTTCCTGGCTTTCTTCCATACTTTTGTTTAATGTTGTTATGGGTCTAGACTGAACAATGTAGAGATTGCCTTGTTCAAAAGCATATTCAATATCTTGTGGAAAACTATAATGTTCTTCTATTTTTTTAGCAATCCTAATCAGGGCTTTTAATTCATGAGGATAAAAAACTTCTTTTTCAATGAAAGCATCATGAAGCTGTTTTTGTATTGTTTTTCCTGAAGAATCTCTTGTGTAAACTATTTTTTTCATTCCAATTCTTTTTTCTAAAATCTGCTCAGTTTCTTTATCAATAACAAAATGATCTGGTTCAATTGCGCCAAGAACAATTCCTTCCCCTAATCCAAAAACCCCTTCAATAACAATCTGATTTCTATTATTTGTCAAGGGATTTATTGTAAATATTACCCCGGCTTTTTCAGAATTAACCATTTTTTGGATTACTACTGCTATTAAAATGTCTTCTTCTGAAATATGATTATTATATCTATAAAATAAAGATCTAGCTGTGTAAAGAGAAGCCCAACATTTTTTAACTGCCTCTAAGACTTGATCTTTTCCTTTCATGTTAAGGAAAGTCTCTTGCTGCCCTGCAAAACTTGAATCTGCCATATCTTCTGCTGTAGCTGATGAACGAACAGCAACAAAACAAGGTTCAAATATTCTGAATAGAGGTGAGCCTGATTTATCTTTGCTTAGTTCAGTATAAGAATTTTTAATATCTTTTTCTAGATATTCTGGCATTTTTGCTTCTATAACAACCTCGCGAATTTTTTTTGCTTTAGATTCTAAATCTTGGGTGTCATTAAATTCAATTGAACCTATTATAGATAAAATTTGGCTTCTTATTTCTGAAAAAAAATCTTTGAATGCCTGTGCTGTTATTACAAAAGCATCTGGAACAGGAAAATCAGCTGAAAACATTTCTCCCAGATTAGCTCCCTTTCCTCCAACTACCCCGGTATCTTCTTTTCTGATTTCTCTAAGCCATAGAATGTCTTTGTTTTTATCAACTGGTTTTTCTTCAAGTTGTTTGATCTCTGGCTCTTCTGTTTTTTCTTTGATTTCTTGTTTTTTTGCTTCTTCTTTTTCTTCAGCTTCTTCTTTACTGTTCTCATCAATTAAATATTGGGCATTTACCATTTTTTTGTTTGTATGTTAATAATTAAATTTATTTATCTATGACTTTAGGCGTCTTTATTGTCTAAATCTAAGTTATACTTAATTTTATCTCTTTTTTTATAAGGATATTAAAGAATTCAAGATTATAAAGTTTTTGTTATTATTAGTTAATCTTCTCAACTATAATCCTCTTTTTGCCTGAGATCTTTGTCCTGACATCTGAAAGAATTTTTCTAGCTACAGGAACTCCTGATTCTTGGCAAAATACTGAAAATAATTTTGAATTTCCTTTTATCTGGGCTGCTATGCCTATTGCTTGTCCGAATGAATGAGCCATTCCAGAAGACATTCTATCTGCTCCTGCTCCTGTCAACATCCTATGTTCTCTTAAGATATGATGTGGATAAGCTCTTAGCAAAAAAAAGCACCCACCTTTTAATTTTTCTTCTAAATGCCTGTGAATCTGCTGCCTAGCTGCTTCTAAAGCATTATCTCGCATTTGCATAGATTCAAGTATAACTAGAGAGACTTCGTATTTGTATTTCTTGTTATAATAACCTGCAACATCCCCCATCATATATTTAGCTACCTTATTTGGAGGAATTGTTTTGATATAAGATTTACTTTTAACTTTGCTCTTTCTTGTATAAGCTCTTTTAATTTTTGTATAACAATGCCCTTTTCTTAGTGCCATAAAAAGAATAGAAAAAGGGTATTTTTAAATGTGTTGGAAAACAAAAAAATTAGTCATAGATGTTTTTTCTATGACCTATCCTAATAACAATAATTTTGTTTAAAGAGATATAAACATCGGCTATTGCTCGATAATCCCCAATTCTTAATCTCCAAAGTTTTCCTCCTTGAAGTCTTTTAAGAAACCTAAATGGATTTTCTCTAATAGAATAAATCTTCTTTAGAATTAATTCAGCATCTTGTTTATTTAGTTTTTTTAGAAAATCTTCAGCGTTCTTTTCAATTTGAATTGAATACATTTTATCCCAAGGTAATCCCTAATTCTTTTGCTACTTGTTCTATGGGCTTTACTCTTCCTCTTTTAACATTTTCTAGTCCTAGTTTAATTTCTCTTATTTCTTCATCACTTAAACTTTCTTCTTCAATATCATCTATGATTCCATTAAGTACTTCATCATAAGACTGCCTTTCAAACTTTCTTAAATTTTTTAGTCTTTCAAGGGTCTGTTGACTTACTTGTATAGTTGTTTTTTCCATGTTATACAGCAGTTATAGTAAGTATATAAATGTTATGTTTTTTATAGATTCTGGAGAAAGAACATAAAACCAGTTAATTGGAAGTTTATCCATTCTATTAATTTTTTAAAAAAGGATTTTTCTTTTTCCTTTAATAGATTAACACAAGAACTTAGGGTTATATTGGTATCTTCTAAGTTTATACAGGCTCTTGATTCATTAGTCTGAATTTTAATCTGCACTTCAGTTAACTTATTTTTTTCGAAGAATTGCTCAAAACATTGATCTTTAAAACATAATTTTAATTTTTCTTCTTTTTCACAATTAATTGAACAAAGAATAGTCTTATTCTCTTTGCTTAAATTTTCTAGCTTGCAGTAAAAATCAATATCTTCTGATTTTGGTTCGTTTATAATTTTTATAGCTTCTTGAAGAGTGACTTTTTCATCAAAATCTGAAAAAGTTAATTCTTGAATTTGAGAGTGATTAAACATATCCCGGATTTCAACATAAGTCTTACATCCTCTTGAACATCTTGCTTCATAAGGGAGATAGATTAAAAAATAAGTTTCTTGAATTGAGTTTGGCTCTAAAAGTAGAATCTTCTGAATATTTCCATAAACTTTCGGTGCTATAGAAACTCTTACTGGCAGGGCTATGTAATAATCATTGTTGTTTTTTATTCTAACTTTTATTGGAACATAGGACTCTGGAGAAACTTCTTCTTTGTAAGCATCAAGTTCAATTGAGATGTTTGAAAAAATGTTTCCATTATAACTTAAAACTTTTGTCTTTATTGAAATTGGCTCTGGTTGGATATAACCCCCAACATAACTGTAACTTACAGAAGGTTCACCAGCATCTACACTATTTTTAAAAGCAATATGGCTAGTGTCAAGCCAACCATACTGGCCAAAAGTGATATCAAAAGGTATCCATTCACCATTAAGGTAAACTTCTGTCCAAGCATGTTCTTGAAAATCATTTATTTTATTTGAATAAGCAACTCCTGAAATATATCTTGAGGGAAATCCCAAAGCTCTGGCTAAAGCAATAAATAGAATAGTATAATGAGAACAAACTCCTTGTTTTTCTTGGATAATTTCAGAAGCTTTTTTTAAATCTTGTTTTTCTAGATTATAATTCATATTACTTCTAACATATTCTGCTAAAGCATAAAGAACTTCAACAGAATTGTTTGTCTTAACTAATTGTTGTGCTTTATTTTTAATTATAAGGTTATCTGAATCAGAATAAGATGAAGATTTTTTATAAATTTCAAGTTCTGAAATATTTGCTTGTTTTCTCATGTCTTCAAGAGAAATCTCTTTTAATTCATTTAATAAAAAGTTTGTCTTGACATTAGAGTATAAACCAAAATTTAGATTCCCTTTTTCATTAAATTTAAAATTTATTGAATTGATTGATGAAACCAAATTTGAATCTGGAAAAGCAGTGATTTTTGATATCTGTCTTTCATTATTTAAAGGAAATATTAAAAGATTAGCACCTAATTTAGAAGAAGTGGAATAAACATGATTAGATATGTTTAAACTCATTTCTTGAGAGCGTATATTTTCAGAATAATTAAACTCTGCTAGAACAGAAGAAAGTGAAAGCACTAATAAAAGTGTTAATAAGATTGATGAAACCATAAAAAATGAGAAGCATTTTTGTGGTGCCGAAAAAGGAAATTCGTTTTCTTTTTCCAGCATGATTGCTTTGTGAGAGGTTAGTTTAATTTTATTTTGGTTAATCATTTTGTTTTAGTTTAGAAAAAAAGATTTGAGATTTGAGGAATCAGCTCTTTTTTTCTTGCATTAATCTTCTAGGGATAAGAGTTTAAATGCTTTATTGTAATAAAACTAATTGAGATTATCAAGAACATAAGAATAAATCAAGGGCAAGGCAATTGTTGAATCGCATGCAACATCAATGAATTTACCTTGATTAGACATTTTTCCCCAAGAAATGCCTTCTTTTAATGGAGCTCCTGTTGAACCGCCATAAGAAGCATCATCTGTCTTTATTTGAACTCCTAATTGTGCTGGGCTTGAAAATTGCATTGCTTGCTGAATATAATTTTTAGGAAATCCGCCATTAACATAAAAGACAGCTTTTTTCTTTTCTACCCAGGCAATATCAAGGATTTTATGCAAATCTTTCCAATCTTGCATTAAAGGTTTTTTCTTTCTCAACATCATGCTCCAGACCATTAATCCTATGCCCGAATCAGATAAAGCAGGACAGAAAATTGGAATATTTTTTCTAAAACATGTTGCTAAAATTGAATTTTTTCCTTTTTTACTTCCACTTTTATTCAAGATTTTTCCTATTTTAAATAAAAATTCAGAATTGCTTTCTGAATTTATCTCATCAAAATTTTTAATAAACCATTGTTCAAGTTTTTTGTAAACTTCTGATTTCATATAAACATTATAAATTCTATCTAAGCCTTTTTTATTTAATTTAGAATCATCAATTTCACTTTCACCTTGATAATGAGAAAATCCTAGAGCTTCAACTAAATCATGAGTAAGATTGGCACCTGTTGTTACAAAAATGTCAATCATGTTTTTATCAAGCATGTCAATAATAATTTGTTTCATTCCACCTGGAACTTGTGCTCCAGCAAGTCCAAAGAATTTTTTGCAGCCTTTTTCTTTGCAAGCTGAAAGCCATATTTCAGCGGCATTTCCTAAAGCTCGAGCATTATATGCTGTTCCTTTTAGTTGTTTAACTAGTTCAGAAGCTTTTGTTCCTTTCTTGATTTTGATTTGATCTACTGGGGTGAGTTTCATTTTAAAGGTATGTTCAATTATAACTGATTTAGTATTTTAAGGTTTTGTGTTCCTTAAAGGTTTACGTTTTTATCCCTGAGGAGTTTCGAGTCTAGATAAAAGATGGAAGATGTTATTTCTGAATCTTCTGAGATCTTGTGCTTGAAATGTTGCTCCAACAGCGTTTTCATGACCACCTGAAGAACTTTCTATTCCACATAGTGCTTTTTTAATTAAATCACGAACATCAATCAAACCCCGCATTGAACAATTAACTTTATTCAGGTTTATGTATGTTACAACAACTATTTTATCGGGGTATTTATAAAATAACTCGTTTGCTAAATCACCTGATAAAGATAATTCACCGCCATACTGAAAGAACAGCAATTTTGAGCTTCTTGAAGCTATGTCTTTTCCTCTTTGAAGCAATTTTTGATATCTATTGTTAATCTGGCCATATCTTCTGAATATTGGCTGAAGTTTTTTGTTTTCTTCATTAACTTGAGAAGCTGTGTTAACATCAAGTAATATTTTAATCATCCTTACTATTGCAGATGTTTTATCTTTTAGAGCAAAAGCAAAAATTCTTGTGATTTTTCCCATCGGTGTTTCATATAAAGCTCGGGCAGCATTTTCAGTATATTGAAATAGTTCTGGATTATTTTTTGAAAATTCTTCTGCAAATTCAGGAACAAACCAATCCCAAATGCACCCACATAATGCAATCCATTCATATTCTTTATTTTTAGCAATTTGATAAGCCCAATAAGCTGTTGGCTTGTTGTCTCTTGGTTGAGTATCTAGTGGGTTAAGATACTCTATACAAGGATCTGAAGCTTCAGCTGGCCTTGGATGATGATCAAGCCAAAAAATCCTTAAATTCTTTTCTTTGGCAGCTTCAATAAATTCAGTTGAAATAGAATTCTTGTCTAGAACAAAGATAATATCTGGATTAAATTCTTCTAATTTTCTGACATATTGATGTCCTAAAGAGGGATAACTTTTTATAGCAACTCCTCGGCCTTTTCCGCAGAATTTTCTTAAGATTAAGAAAGCTGCAAGGCCATCAACATCATTATCAAAAAAGAAAACAGGATTAGTGCATGTTTCTAGAGCTTCTCTAAATATCTGTAGTTGTTCTTGTGGAATCATTTTTTGAAGTTCAAAAAAATTATAAAAAATTTAATATCCTAAAAAATTCAAAGAATTTTTGGGATGATCAAAAACGTTTCTAGTTTTTGACAAAATCACATGTTTCCGGAGTTTAAAAACTTTTAAGAAAGAACACTATAATTTAGAAATCAACTCGTTCTTCAACTTCTTTGTTTCTTCTAATATCTCGAGACATTCTTTTTTGTCTATGCCCAAAGCCCTGTGTAATTGTTCTACATCAACATCAAAAAGCTCTTTTAATTGGAATTTTTTGGTTATATATTCAATTTTTGCAGGTGATAAAGATTTGATTTTTGATAAGAAACGATAACCTTTTGGGGCAATTTTTTCATGTAAAGAACTATAGCCCATTGACATTGCTACATTATTTAATTCAAGCAAAGAATCAAATGAAAAGTTTGATAGGTATTTTCTAATTGCTTTAGCAGAAACTTTGTTTTTGTAATCTCTTATGATTAAAAGTAACTCTCTTTCAAGATCTTTTGTCAATTCTTTGAATTCCATTTCAAATAAGCCTGCTTCTTTTCCAATTTCAGTTAGTTCTTGTTTTGCATCTTCAGAAATTCTAGAAATAATCTCAAGCCTTTGCATTAAAATTATGACATCATAAACTTCAACAACTCCAACTATTTCCAAAACATTTAATTTTAGTATTAAATCATCAATTATTTTCTTGTATTTTGACATGTTATTCAAGGTTGATCTTATTCTAGAAAGCAAATCTTCAAGTTTTTTCAATTGATATCTAAGATTTCCGTAATAAATTGTTATTTGCCCTGTTCTTTGAGAAACTGCTATACACAGCTGGCCTGTTTGTTTTGCAGCTCTTTCTGCTGCTTGATGTCTTGAACCTGTTTCACTGGTCTTTATGTCTGGGTTTGGAATAAGAAGTGTTCCTGCATACAAAACCCTAGACAGGTTATTATTCAGAACAATAGCGCCATCCATCTTAGATAGTTCAGCTACTCTATTTGAAGTAAACTTACAATCAATTGAGAAACCCCCTTTTATTAATCTCAAGACTTCATCATTAGCCACGATTATTAGTGCTCCAGAGTTCATATAACTTATTTTTTCAATTGCTGCTCTTAAAGGAGTTCCAAATGAAGTTAATTTTAGTATATCTAGAAGATCATAAACTCTCTTTTGGGGAATAAGGGTTTTTTGTAAATCTTCTTTTTTTAACTTTGTCTTCTCATCTTCTTGATTAAATTCTAATAATGAGCTAGTTTCCTCTTCTTCAGAATTTTTTGGCATTTTTCCCCCTTTATGTTAACAAAAAAATATAAATAGTTAAGTTTTTATATCTATTGTTGAAAAAATGGGTGCAAAAACGGCAAAGAAAAGCCAGAAGGGTCTAATCTTTACAGAGTACAAGGCTAAGGAATTTTTACAGAAATATGCTGAAACTCATAAAGCCTTGCTTCTTAATCAAAAAGAAGTGAAAAAACTGTTGCTTGAAAAAAGATTTTCTTTAAATTTTACTTTCCCCTTAGTTTTAAAAATTTCTTCTGATATTTTAATTCATAAAACAGAAGAAAATGCAGTAAAAATTGTTTATAATGAACAAGATTTTTTTAAGACCCTAACTGATTTTGATAAAAAGATTATAAAATACAAGGCAAGAGGCATAATTGTTGAAGAATTTGTTTCAGGGAGAGAAATTCTTCTGGGAATTAAAAAAGATAAGACCTTTGGACATGTAATTGGCATGGGTTTGGGGGGAATTTTTACAGAGATAGTAAAAGATATTTCTTTTAGAGCATGTCCTATAGAGTCAGAGGATTTTGATAGCATGCTTAATGATCTAAAATTCAAAAGCCTGATTTTAGGAATCAGGGGGAAAAAAAATAATATTGAAACTTTAAAAAAACTGGTTATTGAGGTTTCAAAAATTCCTTTGAAAAATCCAAATATTGAAGAGCTAGATATTAATCCATTAATTTTAAATGAAAAATCCTGCAAGATTGTTGATGCAAGGATTATATTTGAAAAATGATATGTGTGTATAGAAACAAATTGCACAAGACACTTAAAAATGGACAATTTTTGGCGTGCCGAAAAACTCCTGTTTTTCTAGCGCAATGTTGTCTGCTTTTGAGCAGATCTTGCAAGACTTAAATTGATTTTTAACTTATAAAAGGATTACAGAAAGATGAAAAACAAAAAAACCAAAAAAATTAGAAAGAAGATTGAAAAAAGCATGGAAAAACAAAAGCCAGGCTTAGATGCTTTTTTCAAAGCTGAAAAAATTGCCTTAATTGGAGCAAGCCATGAACAAAATAAAGTTGGAAATGTTTTAATGAAAAATCTATTAAAAAATAAAACTGTTTTTCCTGTAAATCCTAATACTGATCTGGTAATGAACAGACATTCTTTTAAGAGTGTTTTAGAGATAGAGGATAAAATTGATTTTGCAGTAATAGCTGTCAAAGCTGAGCTAGTTCTGGAAATTGTTGAACAATGCGGAAAGAAGAAAATAAAAAATGTTTTGATTATCAGTTCGGGTTTTTCTGAAGTAGGAAATGAGAAATTAAATGAACAATTAAAATCAAAACTTGAAAAATATAATATAAAATGCATTGGCCCTAATTGCCTAGGAATTTATGATTCTTTTTCAGAGCTGGATTGTATATTTTTAAGCCAGCAAAAATTAAAAAGGCCTTTGCAAGGAAAAATTTCTTTTTTATCTCAGTCTGGAGCATTGGGCGGAGCAATGTTAGATAGCATGGCTGAAAAGAAAATCGGAATTTCTAAGTTTATCAGCTATGGAAATGCTTTAAATCTGAATGAGTGTGATTTTTTAGAGTATTTAATGGATGATGAAAATACAAAAGTAATATGTTTCTATGTTGAACAGATTAAAGATGGAAAAAGATTTTTAGATGTTGCTAAAAAGGTTTCAAGTAAAAAGCCATTGATTATTTTTAAGGGTGGAACTACAGGAGAGGGAAACAAAGCAGCACTATCCCATACAGGCTCTTTAGCTGGAAATGCAAAAATTTATGAGGGAATTTTTAAACAAGTTAATGCAATTCAGGTTGAAAATCTTGAAGACTTATTTTTTGTAGCTGATTTATTTGAAAAATTTGAGAATTTCAAAAATTTGGGCAGTAGAATTCAGATTATTACAAATGGGGGCGGTTATGGAATAATCTGCGCAGACCAGATTGCTAAAAATGATTTAAAACTTGCTGAATTTTCTTCAAAAAGCAAAGAGAAATTGAAAAAAGAATTTCCTCGGCTTAATTTGAATAATCCTCTTGATTTAATGGGAGATGTTACAAATGATATGTATAAGAAAGCACTAGAAACTTGTTTAGATGATATTAATATTGACTTGATCTTATTAGTTATTTTGTATCAGACTCCGTTAATTAATGAGGATATTGTTGATATTGTTTCTGAAATAAATAATAAGGGAAAAAAGCCAATTGTTTTGGTTGTTCCTAAAACCGCTTCTGAAGTTAGTATTTCTGAATTATTAGAAGATAAAGGATTAGTTTGTTTTGAGTTTCCTGAAAATGCTGTTAGAGCTCTGAAAAAGTTTTTGGGAAAATAATATGTAAGTAATAAAAAAGAATTTTGTCTGCCATAATGTTGTGTAATAATTAACAAGAAATTTGGCACTGAAAAAGAGAAACCCTAGTCTTATTAATAGATACAGAAATAACTAATATATTGTGTTAGTTTACCTTATTTTTATGCGTCTTTGTTTTGTCTGCTGAAAAAGGATTTTTCAGCACTGGTTACATCTGATAGTAATTGACTGGCAGATGGAACAGGTCTAACAGTCCCTTTTGACCCGCAAAATGGACAGTTTAATGGAATTCTATCTTTTTCAAATGTGTGACTGCATTTAGTGCATTGTAGTGTTGCCATAAATGCTATAAGAATAGTGTGTATATAAATTTTATTGCTTCAAATTAGCTAACTAAGATAATTGATAAAAAATGATCTAAAGCTGTTGGTGTTGAGGTACTGGCTTTAACTTCTGCACTACCTTTTAAAAAGCCTTTTTTTGCACGCAATGTTACACTCCCACTATTAAAACCTGGACGACTTGCAGAAGTACTAACATTGATTGTAATTGGTTGATTTTGATCAAGATAAGGAAAACTTCTCTTTCCACTAACTGAAGCATTATAACCTGCAGAAACTAATTCAGTAAAGAGAGTTGTTGATTCTCGATGAATATGATCAAGATCATCAGACCCACGATTATCTGTAACGTATTTAAGAAAAGCATTTGTATTTGATACAGATGATCCTTTCTGAATATTATATCCTGGAAATCTTGTGTTTGGCATATTTTTTAAAGCTTTTTTCCTTTATAAATCTTTCTTTTTGTTACTACTACCTGGTTACACTATAAAAAATAGAAAGAAAAAATATAGATTATAAACTAATCAAAAATAAATAAAAAATATAAGAAATCACCAAGTTCTTGATTTTCTAGCTGAACTTGTCAAGCCTCGCAAGGCTCGCTTTTTATTCTTGTTAGAACAAATCCAATTAAGATTTTTATCTGAGATAATTTCAGGAGCACTAGGATCTATTAAGATAACTTCAAAATAATAGTTTCTTCCATCTTTAGCTAAGTTATAAGAATTTAAAACTTCTAAGTTAGGATATTTTCTTTGAGCTCTTTGTTCTGCAACTGTTTGATAAGTCATTTTCAAGACTTTTTTTCGAGTCATTCTTTTTGATCTTCGACCTGCTCTGTTTTTTGGCTTTTTTCTTCCGCCTCTTAATAGTCTAACTCGAACTATAACAAAGCCATTCTTAGCCTTATATCCTAAAGCTCTGGCCCTGTCCAGTCGGAATGGTTTCTGCACCCTGACTATAGCGTTAGATTTGCGCCAATTTATCAAAAGTGCTTGCCATTCCGCTGGAGCCTTTTGTTTAAATGCTTCACGTAAATAAAAATAAGCTGATTTCATATTCTCTAGAACTTTAGGGTATTTTTAAATTTAACTGAAAATCAAATTGTGTATGAGCCAGAGACATATGTCAGGGGATAACCGAAAATTAGTTCTCATCTAATTTTATGTCTTCTTAATGAAAAAAGA
>CAZCMN010000019.1:0-17843 GCA_964500015.1 Candidatus Woesearchaeota archaeon
TGATTTATCATAACGAATCTGACTTCGCGCCCTATGGTATTCCAGAAGGATGCAAAAGTTAATTTTCTAGCCATGCAAAGTATGTGCTAATTTATCTTAATCAAATAATTGTTTATGTTTTATAATTCCCCGAAAAACAAACAAAATTAAAGGATATTAAAATATTTACACTTACCTATGATAAAATTAATCTGGAAACAATCAGAGCAATAATTTAAGAACCACCGGTCATAGACCAATGTGGCAGGAGGTAAGTTGATATTCTATTTTCTACACTTTAATTTATACTCAGTTCATGTTCATAGCAAATGGTTTTGTTCCAAGCACAAGTCCGAGAAACTGGTGGAAATCTTTTTTTATAATCGGTAAGGATCTTGCCATTTTGGCCTAGTTTTATAAAACATCCTCCAACCAGAATGAGTCGGATGAAAGAAATAGGAGATTATAATTAATATGACTCCAAAAAGTGTTAAAAACAAGAACAGTGTAAAGGATATCCAAAAAATAAAAAAAGAAATTTTATCTATTAAAAGTAAAGGAACAATAAACAAAAGAATTCCTATAATTAAAGAAGTCCACCCAACAATTCTAAATTTTTTAATCATCTTTGTCTAATCATTTATAATACTCTTATTCTTGCTTGGAAAAGGCAGATCAATTAATTTAGATTTTCTTTTCTTTCATTTTATACCCTTTTCTTAACCTTAATAGCTGTCGGAGCTTCTCCGCCATGCCATGTAAATCTTGGCCTTACCCTCATAGGATAAATCCTTTCAGAATTGTCATCTAAAATAATTGCGCTTCCCTTTAATCTAGGAAGATTATCTAGATATGTTTTGATGTCAGCTAAAAGATAAGTCTGCATAATATAATTCAAAGCATCTATGTCTGGCTTTGCTGTTACTCGATGTGCTATAACAACATCTGACTGTGTTAAAACATCGTGATGAATCATTCCAGGTTGTTGTGTTGCTAATAAAAGAGAAATTCCTGGCTGTCTTCCTTCTCTTAATAATTGAATTAAAGCATCTGTTGCAGAAGTTTTTCCTTGCAATGGCAAAAATTCATGAGCTTCATCTATTGCAAGCCAAACTAACGGCATCTCTCTTTTTTCCTTATAATAAAGATAATCAATTCCATGTCTGACAGCTTCAACTTCTTCTTTTTTTCTAGCATCCATTCTTTCGCTGAATAATTTTTTAGAAATTAATCCAATGACTAATGCCCTTATATTAAAAGTTCCAATTGAACTATAACAGCTGACATCTAGAACAGTTGTCTTTCCAGCTTCAACAAGTTCAGAAACTTTAGTCCCTTTTTGTTTTTTTGAAGAGAAAAGCCCCCAAGTCTTAGCTCCCTCAAAAAAATTAATTGCAGCATCTTTTGCATCTTTGCTAGATTCCTTATCTTTTTTAAAAGCTAGAATAATATCCTCAATATCAAAATTTTTTATTGTTCCAGCTTCAAGCTCTTCTTGAAGCATGGTTATATTCCTTTCCATAACAATAGCAACTGGATTAATATAATCTAAGCCAAAAGTCACAACCCAATCATCTGCAGAAAGTTCAGGAACACTTAAAGAAAATTCTTGATCATAAGGAATTCCTTTATTATCATACTCTTTAGTTTTTCCAAAAGGAACAAAAACCTTTATTGGAATTTTCCTGGTTTCCAAGCCCCACTCTCTTAACAAATCCATTTCCTTGTCATTCTTATATTTCATAGTCCAGAATATTCCCATTGTATCAAATAATAAAACAGCAATATTTTGAGCAACTTCAGGAGGCAGTGTTGCAATCTCTTCTGCAATTGTTCCTAAAGTATAACTATTATGTATAATAACATCATTAGCAACAAAATTGTGAAATTCTGGAACACAGATATCATAAACTTTGATTTTTCCCTCTATTTGCTCTATGGAAACAATTTCATCCCAGAATATATCTGAATTTGCTAATAACAGTAATGGATTGCTTTGTTCTACTTCCGCAATTTGAAGCAAGGTTTGTCTTGAGGGGCAGTACCGTATTCTTTCACGCATTGCTTTTGGATATTTGTAGCCACAAGCTCTTCCAACAGCTGCCCAATTTTTTGGTTTGTATGTTGCCCATATTTCTTTCGGAATCGTGTCAACATTTGGGTTTAATATTTTTGAGTTAATATATTCTAAAGCCCCCTGTTCTTTTTCTTCTTTATAACCATAAAATCCTATTTCTTCTATGAACCTAGTTATATTCTCGCTTTCGATATTTAGTTCGAATGTTTCAAATATTTTTAAGTTACATTTAACATGTTTTTTTCTCAGTCTAGACAAAATACCAAACCTTAGAAGCAAATGCTGCACCTGCCTTATTAATTTCTCTGATGAAGAAGAATAAGAAATTTCATAGTGATTTTGAGTAAAGAAAATTGAACCATCACAACTAAAAAGCCGATTTAAAAACAGAGATAATTGTTTTTGGGGTAATTTAAAGATTTCTTGTGGAACAAATTTTTGTGCTGATTTTTTGTTGTAAACGCCAATATCGATGAGCCATCTAACCATCGAGTTTTTTAAGAATTCTATTTTACTTCCCTTAACAAATGCTCCATGATCATCTCTCTTGAGATTAGAGATATTAACCTTCTTTTTAATTTGTGTAACTCCATAGCATCCTTTTCTTCCTTTAGGCCATTCAACTAATTGTAGATTTTTATCAAAATTAGCCATACTATCTTTAAAATCTTCAACAATTGAAGGGTCATTATTCGCAAATAAACAGTAACTTCCTTTGATATGCCCCTCAGCTAGGAGATAAGCTAAAAGTTTAATTTCATGCTCTGACATTTCCTCCTTTCCAAAACACTCTATTTTTCTTTCAGTTGCTATTCTTGAACCAATTCCTAATTCTTTAACTGGCTTCCAACCCTTTATAGTCAACATTGGATGTTCTGGAGTTAGTTTGATTTCTCGTCCACTTCTTAGTTTAATATATAAAATTTTGTCAACTTCTCTCTCAAAAAAATCAGATTTACTCAAGGAATTGATTTTAAGTTCTTCATTTAGCCCAAAAATATTTCTAGAATCGTTTGCAAGTTGTTCGATAGGCATTACAGAACCATCAACCAAAGGGATTAAGGTGTCTCCTGCAACGCATTTTCCTGATCCCCTTTTTCCAGCAACCAAAACAACATGAGCTCTAGCAACATCTAACATCATTCTATTGCTCAAGCTAGTAATAGAACCCATCTTAATATAGTGTTTTCCTAGATAAACTAATCCTTCATTTCCAAATCTTTTTTTATCAGATTCATCTCTTCCAATAACTATATCTTCTGGCATAAATTACTACCTCTCTTTTATCTAGAATATTAGAAAAACCAACTTATAAATTTTTACTTATTTCTTTTTTGGTCTTGGAATACGTAATCTTTTAGATTTTTTTGACTTATTTTTAAAATTATTATAAGCATCAAACAATTCATCAATATTCTCATTTGAGAAAGGCATCAAATAAAATATGTTTGGTCCTCTGATTAACAAAATTCTACCGGCACTTGAAACATAATAAAATACAGTTGGCCTAGCAATTTTTCCATTCATATACTGGAATTGTTGCTTGACGCTCTCAGCCCCTAATTGAACATTCGGTCCAACAGTATATCTCTGATACTTCTGAGTTTCAACAAAAGACAATTCTTTTAATTCGTCTATCTCATTAAAGAAAACCTTGAAAGGAAGTCCTTTTCTCTTTCCAAAAAGCTGTACATAATTTATATCTATTATCAATCCATCTTCTTGTAATATGAAAAAAGGCATTCGAACAGCTTTCTTTATAGCTCCTGAACCCTGTTTTCTGAATACAAATGAAAGTAACAAAACAACAACCAATCCCACCAAATATATAACGCTATAAAGTGAAAAACGAAGCTTGTCTTCAAAGTAACTGACAAAATGACCATATCTAATAAAAAAGTATAGGATAACTGAAAGAATAGCCAGTCCAAAAATTATAAAAATAACTGTCCTTATCGCATCTCTAAACTTTAGAACAGTGCCAATATCTGAAGCTAAACCCCCATGTTTAGATTCTAGACTCAACTTTTTGAAGTATATTGATTGTCTAAAATATGAAATTGCAGCAGCTAACCCTATCCAAGAAACGAGAATAAAAACTGGAACAAACCACCAATTTGGTGCAGTATGAGAAATGAATGTAATAAAAAAAGTTGCTAAATTAAATACTATCGCAATACAAAGAGCGAGATACCCCCCAAAAACAGTATTTGCTTTAACAATTCCCGTTCCTACACTGGTTGTGTTTCCTTGATTTGGGTTATCCATTTACAACCTCTTTTGATACTTAGCTAAGAAAAACCAACTTATAAATTTTTACTTATCTATTCTTTTGGCGGCAGAGGTATCTCTAAATCTGAAGATGAACTTTTTCTTGGCAAAGGAATCTGGCTTTCTTTAACAGGCATAGGAATAGGCAGATCTTGTTTTTTCTTTTTGCCAGCTTTAATAGCTAAAATAATTACTAATATCAAAATTAAAATAAAAACAACTACGGGAATTCCAACCCATAACATTAGTTTAGTTGACTCTGACATTACATCTGCTTGAAGATTAATTTCTTTGCCAGTTGCTCCTTTACTAATCTGACTGCATTCAATATCAGCTCCAGCACTACAATCAATATCACATTTTCCATCGATTATACCATCACAAATCCCATCCTGAGAACCAGAAGGACAATCTTGAGAGTTAAGATAATTTTCTCCTATATCCTGCTCACATCTTCCATTTGGAACTGAAATAACCTTAACAGATAATGGATTAGAATAAAAAACTCCTCCATCAGTTAATGCTTCTGTTGGGGAAAATACAAAATCTCCAACATTTTTTGGTTTGATTTGATATTCAATTATCTTCTCAGAACCAGCATCTAAAGAAAATTCCCAAAAAAGATAAGATGGTTCTAAAGCAATTTTTCCTGGAATAGGTTCTGGAACAACAAGTTTATCAATTGGAGAAATAACTTCTGATTCTTCAATATACTCAATCAAGGAGACTTGTGTAGCACTTGCATTATTACTTAAAGTAATTTTAACATTCAAAACTTCACCATAATTTATCTGATTAACAGCCTCTTTCTCGATAAGAATATCTGCAAAACATAAATCTATTGCAATTATCATTAAGAAAAATGCAAAAACAAAAATTATTTTTTTATTTTTCATTTTAGCGATTTGCTGGACATGTATTTACTTTATCATTTGCGCAACCAGTTATTTTTCTTGTTTCTTTTTCTTTGATTACACACCCATTTGAAGTTGTATCCCATGTTACAAAAGAAGACTCTCCAAACATCCTCACACGATTAACCTCATGGCCTGGTAACTTAGCTGAATAAACTTCTCCAGTTTGATACATATTAGCAGTTTGTGAATCTGGAGCAAATCCAGAAGCCCTCAACAAAGTTGTTAAAACAACAGAATAATCAGCGCATGTTCCAGTTCTCATCTGTCTAACTGAAACTGATGCTGGCAAATCTACAAAAAAACACTTATTAACTTTTCCAGTTATTTCATCCATTCCAGGAGGGCTTCCTTTAAAAGGCTTGGAACAAGTTAAACCTAAATTATCAAGCCACGGCCATCTAGCATCAATACGACATTTCACACCTGCATTCCCTTCATTACACATAAGTTCTGGACGATAATAACTCTCTAAATAAAAATCTTTAGCACAACCAACACCATAAAAATCATACAAACCAACAGCCTTCATGAATTTTGATTTCATTGCCTTGCAAGTCATTTCTGGGCATGAACTCTGATTAAATCCTGATTTTTCTATTACCTCTTTACAGCTGCTATGACAGCCCATGCTCTGACAACTGTATAATATACAATTAGCAGCAATTTTTCCATAATTCTGGAAAATAACATCATTGACTTCAAATAAATCACAAGCATAGTTCTTATTGTTAATAAAAATTTCAACACCCTGGTGGCTAGGCCACCCCTGCGTGCAAGGACTTCCAATAACTTTTATCCATTCTTGAACAGGATCAACACATTTCCCTTTACTTTCATCATAAATCTTATTGACTGGACAACATTGGGGTTGATTCTTTGTTGAATCAAAACAACAATTTCTTTCTAATTCTTCTGTACTTTCACATTTAGAAAATCCAACACCAGAGCAATACATGCCTTCATTTGTTGTTGCTGTAACAAAACAATTATACTCTCCCCCTTCAACAACTTTCTCTGGTTTAAGTTCTGGCTTACTATCACAAACAAATTTACCCTGTTCTTTAATACAATTCATTTTTCCAGAAGCTACTTTTTCTCCACTAAGAAGTTTTATTTCATAATCTGCATTTACACTCGGAGCATTTGATTTAATTAAAGCTGAACATGCAAACTCTTTATCTTTCTCAGGAGATCCTGGCTGAAACTTAACTTCAACTTCACAAGAAGATGGACATTTATTACTTGAATTACTACAAATATCAGAGATGCTCAAGTAAGGATTGTCTACATCTAGCTTGCTCAATGGAAAAACTAATTCTCCTTTAAACATCATATCAGAAATAATATAAAGAGGATTTGTTCTAGTAAGTGTCTTTTCTATATCTTTGTTCTCTGTACAATCTTCTACACATTTATTCCCACTACACTTGTCTAAACAGTCTTGATAGTTTCTTTCTAAAATTTCATTTGAAGCTTTTTCCAAATCAAATTCTCGATCAGGAGGCAATTGAAAAATAGAAGCATCAATTGCCTGATTTATTTTATAATTTTTGTATTCCGTCCTAGTTATGCTACCATTGCTTTCTGTTTCTATCCATAAGGGGGTAGGGTACTCACTCCAAAAGCATTGGGTGATGCTCGAATTTGAATTTTCTGAATTTGAATTTGTTTCTACAATATAACATTTTTTTCCATCAAAATTATCTATGCCCACAATTTTTGAATCTGGGGAAATAGAAGAAAAACTATTAACTGGACTCATTATACTTCTATCAGCCACGAAGGTAAGTCCAACTTTTTTATTTCCTTCCAAATCCAATAGCAAAAACTTAGAAAAGATATCAGAATCTTGAGAATTAGTAGATTCAAACCACATATAAGCGATATTCTCTTTTGTTAGTAAATTGATTTTTATTGAAGGAATTCCGAAAACCAACACAGAAAGTTCTGCTTTTACATTTCCATTTCCGCAACCCATCCCTGTTGGAAAGGTTTCATAGTATTTGCCGCCAATTTTCAGACTAGATCCTAATCCAAAAGAAGAGCCTTTAGTATAAGAAGAAACATCTGCTTCTACAGTTTTAACAGAGCACATTTTTTTTAAATAATTCATATCAATTGTAACTTTTTCTGCTCTAGCTAAAGAAAAAGTAAGGAAAAAAGTTAGTAAAATAATAAAAATTAAAATTAGATTAAATATTTTTTTCATGTTTTTTTGTTTTCTCTGGATTACTTGATTATTGATTAAAATAAAAAAACCCTAGAAAATGTCTTGCATTTTCTGGGCGTCCAAAACTAAATGTTTTGTCCGAAATAAAAATTAAATTAAAACGAGTTTACTTGCCTGCTGCAACTAGTCCAAGGATTCCGCCGATAATTGTCAAGATGTTGAATCCGCTGAGAATTCCAAAAATCAAAGCTAAAATTCCGCCTGTTTTGACTTTCTCTGGACTTTTCATCATTACTGCAGCCATTATTGAAAGTGCACCAAAGACCAAGTATAGGATTCCACCAACAATTCCTAGTCCTCCAAGCCATCCTAATCCCATTGAGGCATAAAGTGTAGATAATGCTCCTGCTCCGATAAGCCACCACAAACCGCCTAGGACAGTTAAGATTCCCCCAATTAAAGCTAGTATAAATCCTGCTTTTGATTCCATTTTTTAACCTCCTGTAAAAATTTATTTAACATGATTTTAGTAAGCTAAAGCATCATCAACCTTATCTTTTGACCATCCAACCCCAATTAATTTTTTTCTAATTTCTGAATCTTTAGCTCCTTTTGCTCTCGAAGAAACAACATAATCTAAGAGTTTCTGATCTGGTTTTTGCTTAACTTCAATTGATTTTGTTTTTTTGCTCTTAGCAGGTGTTTCTTTTAAATCAGCTGGTTGTGAAGACTGAACAACTTGTTTTGATTCAACAGCAACTTGTCCTTCTTTTGAAACTCTTGATTTTTTTCCAATAACAAAATAAAGAATTATTCCTAATAAACTTAAAACTGTAATCAAAACAATCCATAATGCCTTCCATTTGCCATCATTTCCAGCCTTAATAATATTAATCAAACAAATAATCCAAAGAACAAGTATTACAATATTTACTAAAAAACAAATAATAATAATTATCAAAGTGATTACAATGCTTCCACCTAAAAAACTAAACATATCTACAATACCATTATCTCCAGTTAAACCAGAAGTGCTTGAACTTGATGTAGAACTAGAACTGCTGCTTGTTGATAATGATTTACATCTTGCTTTTCCATTTACAACTTCACACCCATAATCACATCCAGAATAAACTTCCCATATTCCATCATAACTACATTGCTCAACATTTCCATTAGAGCATCTTTTTTCATATGAATTGCAGAGTACGCATGCAGGAATTCCAGTAATTGCAGAACAATTTACATCACATGTTTGTTGAACTTTCCATGAATTATCTATACAAAATTCTATTTTTTTACCACCACATCTCTTTTCACCTTCTAGACAATCCACATTGATAATATTATTTTTATTAGCATCGTATTTTTGGCTTACCTCACTTTCAGATAAAGCTCTTCCATAAATTTTAACCTCATCAATAACTCCCTTAAAATAATTAGGTTGTTCCCCCCAACCTCCGCCATTTACGCAATTATGCCTGTCATTTCCAATACACATGGCCCCAGGGTGATTTTGAATTGTTCTTGTCTCACTTGCTTCACTAACTTTAACACCATCAACAAAAAGTTTCATAGAAGATTTATCATAAGTTGCAACAATATGATGAAATTGTCCATCTAAAACATCTTTTGGAGATCTTACAACAGTTTTCCATCCACTCCAAGCAGGAACATCATCCCCAACACTAAAAGCAAGAACAGCTCCATCAAAAAATAAGTCATAACACCTTGAACCATGATTTGCATATTTACTAAGTATTCCAGCACTTCTCAAATTTTTATCAGGCAAAATCCATAATTCTAAAGAAAAAGGATTTCCATTACAAGATTCATCAAAACTAGATGTAAAATAACTTGATTTTCCATTAAAACCAAGAGCACTTCCACCTATTCCTCCCTTAACCCAAATAGGTTGTGTTATTGTTCCTGTGGGACTATTAACAATAAATCCATTGCCCTCATTAAAATTCCAATAAGCTAACAAGCTTTGCTCTTCTGCAATTGCAAAACTTGTAAGAACTAATACAAAAAAAATTACAAAACCAAGTAATACTAATTCCTTTTTCATTTTTCCTCTTTTCTTAAAGTCTTTATCTTTACATCCTTGATGAAGCTGGAACAAATCCATAAATCACTGGAACCTTGAATGTTTTTCCCTGGTAAGCTTTTACAGCATATATAATGCTCACAATGAAAAATCCAAGTCCTACAAACCACCCAATTACTGAAAATAGCCATCCAATAAAGGGGGCACGTGTAAAAGCAGATAAAACTACAACTACAACCCACCAAGCAATTCCAAAGAACAATCCTTGATATCCATGAAACTTTCCAAACTTATTCTCAGGCTTAGCAATCAAAATCAAAACAAGTGCAATTACCCAGATAGGATAACCCAGAGCAGATAAGATCTTTTCAGTATCTGGACTTAAAGGTTCATCTTTAACAGTTTCATTAGTTGTTGTTTGCACAGTAGTTTTTTTAGCAACACCGTCAACTTTTCCAGATTTAGACTTTTTCTTTTTAACTACCATCTTTTTTTCAATATTATAAGAAAAATAGTCTTTATAAATATTATCCAAATCTCCAAAATAATATAGACTTCTCATCCAAAAACTTTATAAATACCCTTTTCATAAACAAAAAATGGAAGAAGAAAAAAAGGTTGGGGAAGTTCAATCAACGCAAACTCAGACTGTTGAGATTAAAAATGATGCCGTAGAGATAAAACCACAAAATTCTCCAAGTTCTCCAGAAACCAAACCCCAAGTAACTATAACATCCTTACCCAAGAAAAAAAATAATAAAACTTTGATATTTATCATAATCGCTGTAATTCTAGTTATTGCCATAACCTTAATATTATTCCTCCCAAAATCAGGTCCCGGCACAACAATTGAAAGATATAATATTAGTTATTCAATTTATTCTCAAAATGTTTTAGCTGATTATGGAAATTCTTTATTTACAAAAGGAAGTGTTGCAAGAACAATTGGATTAGCTTCAGATAAATTAGATGAAGAAATTTCTTCAATGACTCCAGGAGAAGAAAAGAATATTACCCTAGAGCCAAAAGATGCTTACGGGGATTATGATCCTGAATTAAACTTCACATATCCTAAAATTGAAAAACAAGACAGAACAAATGAGATGAACAAAACAACTTGGGTTGCAATAACTGATTTCACCCAAGCATTTGGTGAACAACCAGTATTAAATCAAGAATATAATCTTTCAGGAGCACCATGGCCATATAAAGTCCTAGAATTAAATTCAACTGATGTTAAAATAAGCCAAGAAGCCGTTTTAAATCAGGAAATTCCATTTGGAGACTTCTATTATAAAATAGTTGAAGTCACTCCTGAAAAAATTACATTAAAGATGTTTGGAAATGACACTGTAATCTCAACTGATACTGGAGATTATATCATTAATTTCACAACAGATGAAATCATAACAACTTATGTTCCACAAATAGGATCAAGAGTTACATTAACAGGTTATCCAGAAGCACTAGTATTGGGAATGAATTCAACTAATGTTTTCTTAGATGCAAATGATCCAAATGCAGGAAAAACAATAACTATAGAAGTAAAATTAATTGAAATTAAAAAAGAAACAATTTCTTCTTCTGGAAACGCAATAAAGCATATTGAAGGAGCTCCAACTTTACAATTTTTCATAATGTCTCATTGTCCTTACGGAACACAAATGGCAAAAGGAGTTATTCCTGTATGGGAAAAATTCAAAAATAAAGCAAATATTGAATTAAGATTTGTCTCATATACAATGCATGGTCCTCAAGAAGACCTAGATAATAACAGATTAATCTGCATTAGGGAAGAACAAAATGCAAAATTAATAGATTACTTAAAATGTTTTGTTTATGGTGATGGTTCTGAAGCATCAAGCCAATCTTGTTTAGCAAGCACAGGAATTGATACAGGAAAATTAGATTCTTGTTTATCCTCAAAAGTAACAGGATATATGAAAGAAGATACAGCACTTAACACCCAATACAGAGTTCAAGGCTCTCCTACAGTCATAATTAATGGGGAAGAAGTTTCAGTTTATCCACGTGACCCTCAAAGCGTTGCTAATGCTTTATGTGACGCCTTTACATCTAAACCTTCAGAATGTTCTTTAAGTTTTGACACAACAAACCCAAGTCCAGGTTTTGGCGGAGGAAGTGCTTCTTCAAGTGGAGATGCAGCAAGTTGTGGATAAATTTACTTCTTTATAGTGACAAAAAAGAAAGATTTAAATACCTCCTTTTTTTATTTAATAGATGACAGATACAAAGTTAGAAGAGTTAGCAACAGAATTAGAGGGATTTAGAACCTTCTTTTCTAGCAAGCCAAATAAGGGTGCATATGTTCAAGAATCTGGTGCAGATATGGGAGCAGACTTCTTACTAGCCATAAGTGCATATCAAGGAATGATATATACTGAAAGAGCCACTTCCACTGATACTGCAGAAATAGAAGGTGTTTGCAGCTATCTAAGCCAAGCAAAGAGAATATTCGAAACTCAATATCCTCCTACTTTTACAAGAGAGACAATACCCGGTGCAACAAGATATCCAACTAGAGAACTCGGTGAAGAAAGATTCCATACACTTAGGGAAATAAGCAATGGCATTCTAAGAACCGCTCTTGTCAATTTAGCAGAGAAATATAATCAAAAAAATCCTGAAAGTAAGTTCTGGATTGATTTTTCAAGATTAAATCCCCATCAAAATCGCGTTCCTGGCGGTGATGTTAGGCCAAATGAGGGTGATACATATAATGAAATTTCTAGATTTGCTGAAGAGACAAAAGAAACACTTATTGAAAAAGGGATGGACAACAACGCCCTAACTCAATTTGTTAACTCCTTAGTCATGGGCGACTCAATATGTAGCGGAATTGATCTAGGAGACCTTCATAGAAAAATACCATCCTGCCAAGGTAACTACGAGCATATGAAAAAATTTGGTTTGAGTAATCTTCCACACGATTCAGATGGAAGATTTGTTTTCTGGCTGCCTCTCTGGCTCAGATCCCAGCAATATTTTGCTTCTTAATTTTTTAATTCTTTATTAAATGATAATCTTTAAAAACCATCTTTCTTTAAACGATAAAAATCTTATGATTTTTGGCGTGCAGAAAAAAGGACAAGATTTATAAGTCTCTTTTTTCTAGCAAAATTATGGCAAAGAAAGAAACACTAGATACAAAGAAAGAACAACCAAAGCTTTCTAAAGAAGAAGAAACAGCATTTCATAAAGGTTCTATACAATCTTTAGCAGCAGAATATAATGAACTTGTAAGAATGCTGCAGAATGTACAAACAATTATGCAGGCACATATCAAAAGATTAGAAGAGCTTGGTGTTAAGATAACCCAACAGAAGAAGGAATAATTATTTTTTATTTTTTTCTATCAATAATTATTTCAGAGACTTGCATATTTCTTGGCAATTTTAATATTGTTAAAATTAAATCTGCAAGATACTTAGGATTCATCAAATCCTCTTGTTTTAATGAAGATTTTGCTTTTATATGAAAATTTGATTGAAATCCACCCGGATGAAAACCCATAACTCTAACATCTTCTTTCTTACATTCTACTTGCAGAGACTTAATAAAACCAAGAACTGCATGTTTTGCTGCAACATAAACTGAATTATTACCATAACTAACAAAGGAACTAGTAGAACCTACAATCACAATGTCGCCCTTATTCTTTTTTATTAAAGATAATAAACTATGCGTTATCTTCATTTCTCCAGTAATATTAATAGCAAAATCTTCATCAATTTCATTTACCGGAAATTTATTATCTGGATGATTGTGTAAAATTCCGGGACAGAGTATTAGTAAATCCATATCTTGATATTTTTTTGTTATTATATCAATAGCATCATTTATCTCATCATTTTTAGTTAAATCTGTTTTTATGTTCTCGACTTTAAGTGCAGATTCACTTCTTGAAACATTAACAACCTTAACGCCTTCTTTAATTAACCTAGAAATAATTTCTGTTCCAAGTCCACCACTTCCACCAACAACAACTGCTTTTTTCATAATAAAGGAATATTAACTGAATTTTTAAATTTATTTAATTTACATTGCTTCTACAGTTTTAGTCATCTTTTAAGGCATTGATTAAGTCTTCAGTGGAATAAACCTTGATTTTATTCTGTTTCTTTAATTCTTTATCGTTGCTCCAAATTGGGCAATTCAACTTTAAAGCGAGGGCAAAGTAACTCACATCATTTTCATCAGGAGAAATCTGTTTAGCATTTTCAGCATAAGCTGTAAGATCTTTTGTAGGTACAACTTTCACAATTTTTTCAAAAATATCTAAAACCGAATTAAATTCATCATTCGATCTTTTTGTTTTTTCTAGAATTTCTTGCCTATGTTTCTCGAGTTCATCAAAAACAAATTCTGGAGCATAAAGATCTAAACTAAAATCCATAAAAAGCTCTTTTGTTTTCCCTTCTTTGATTAAAAGAGAAAAAAGAACATTCGCGTCAACTACGAGCTTCATTTTATTTAAGATATCTCTTTGCAAGTGCTTTGTTTACCTCTTTTCCTAATCTTATTGCATCTTCTTCTGTTAAAGTACTTTTTTCTGTAAATTTCTTTAATGTTTCTAGCATCAATAGCCTCTGCTTTATCGCTGCCCTTGCTATCTCGCTCCAATTCATCTCAGGAAATTTGTCCATTTCTATTTTAAGTTCTTCTGGCACAGATAGTGTTATACTTACCATTTTTGTTTTCCTACAATACTCATAAAACGTATTTACGTGTATTATGTTTAATACGTGCAAGTATTTAAATCTTTCTGCAAGAATTACATTGCCCCAAGTGCCTTAATCCGTTTTTCTACAGAAGGATGCGTTTGAAACATCTCAGCCAACCTTTGTTTTGTTGTGTCTGAGAAAAACATTGGTGCAACAGCTCCTGGAACTTTTAATGGTTCATGGTCTTTTTCGATTTTTTTCAATGCGTTGATAAGACCAGGAGGATATCTTGTAAATTCAACTGCACCAGCATCAGCAACATACTCTCTTTTTCTAGAAATAGCTAATTGAACTAGCTTAACAATTATAGGAGCTAAAATAGCTAAAACTAAGGCAATCACTAAAAAAATTACGTTCCCTCCTTCCCTATTGCTTGATCTTCCACCACCAAACCATAAACTTCTTAAGAACATCTGTGAAAAAATAGAAATAGCTCCAACAACAACAGCTGTAATTGTAACAAACCTGATATCGTAATTTGCAATATGACTCATTTCATGCCCTATTACTCCCTCAAGTTCTGGTTTGTTTAACTTCTCTAAACAACCTTCTGTAACACAAATAACAGAACTCTTAGGATCTTTTCCAGTTGCAAAAGCATTTATCTGCTTTCCAGGCATTATAAACACCCTAGGCATAGGAAGTTGAGAAGCAATAGACATATTCTCAACAGCATCATACAAACTTCGATGCATAATTTTATCAGCTGCTTTTGCTCCAACAGAAGCTAGAGCAATCTTGTCGCAAAAAGCATATGTAATCCATACATAAAATATTGAAAATAAAGTTGCAATTATCAATAATCCAAAAACAGCTAATTGAAAAGCTAATGCAATTACATAACCTAATACAATTAAAACAATAAATACAAAAATCAATAAGAAAACTGATTTTGTCTTGTTTCTAGAAATCTGATCTCGAAAATCAATATGTTTCTCTTTTTCTTCTTGCTTTGACTTTTCTTTTTTTACCATCTTGATAATAACACTCTTTCCTAGAGAATTAATTTTCTTAACTATTAAAACTTAACTTTGACAGGCGCTCTCTCAGCTTCTGGAATCTGGATATATTTTCCAGCTTGACTCTTAAATTTTTGTCCTGCAAAAATATTTCCTGGGAAAACCTGGATTGCATTGTCAAAAGACATTATAGAATCATTGTAAGCTTGTCTCGCATATGCAATTTTATCTTCTATAGATGATAATTCTGTCTGTAATTGTAAGAAGTTCTCATTAGCTTTTAAGTTAGGATAATTCTCAGCAATAGCAAATAATCTTCCTAATGCTCCTTGCAAAGCATCTCCTGCTTTTATTCTAGAATCCATTTTTCCAGATGCATTTGCATTAACAAGCATCTTCCTAGCATCTGAAACTTCTTTCATTATCTTAGCTTCGTGTTTAGCATATCCTTTCACAGTTTCAACTAAGTTAGGAACTAAGTCAGCTCTTTTCTTTAACTGAACATCAATCTGGCTTAAAGAATTCTTTATTCTATTGCTTAGAACAACAAATCTATTGTAATAACCTACCCAAACTAATAGAATGATTACAACTATCACTGCAATTATTATCAATGGTATGAATAAAGCCCAAAGTGCCATACTTATAATTACAAAAAAGACTTTTTAAATTTATCTCCGATATCTGTCATCATTAAAAAGAGAAAAACAAATCTATAAAAAGACATAAACCCTATAAGTTTGGTCTTAACAGACAATAAAAAAGGAGGTAAAATGGAAGACCAATGTCATTTCATGGCGCATAAAGCTTGGATGATGGTATTATTGGGAGTTTTAATTCTAATAAACACATTTTGGCATATTGTTTCATGGGCATTCTTTATTGGATTTGTAGCAGTTATCTTTGGAATTTTAATTCTAATTTTCCACGGATGTTGTTGTAAGAACTGTGCATGTGAATCAAAACCAGTAATGATGAAGAAGAAGTAAATTTTTATTAATTTTTTCTTTTTTATATTTTTAATAATGAGAACCTATCTTTTTCTAAAAGAATTTAAAAATCCTAATTTTGGTGAGTGATGGAAAAAACTTTTTGTTTCTTTTTCTTAAAAAAGAAGATAGCCCCCTTTCTCTCTTTTAATTTAAACATAATCGTAGCAGACACTAAAAGGATAAGAGAAACAATATAAAATACAATTTCAAAACCAAACTTCCCGACCAAAAATCCTCCTGTAATAATCGCTAAGGCTTCTGCAATTCCGACAAAGGCATCATATTTACCAATTTCTGATCCTCTCGTCTCTTTTTTTGTGATATCCCCTAAAAATGCAGATTCTGAAGTTTCAAAGATAGAAAGAATTAGCCCATTAAATATTTGAAGTAGGTATAATTGCCAAAGAGAATTAATGGTTGTATAAAGAAAAACAATTATTGCAGAAGCATAACATCCAATTATCAAGAGTGGTTTTCTTCCAATTTTATCTGAATATTTTCCAGTAAAAAGAGAAGCAAACGCCCCAGATAAAACAACTAAAGCTACTGCAATTCCAAAGTTTTCTATACTTCCTCCAAGTTTACTAATGAAAATAAGATAAAATGGACCAAATAACCCCACCGCAACTGCCATTAAGGTGTTTGAAAATATAAAAATTCTTAGATTTCTCTTTTTTGTGTTTTTTATCATTTTAATTCGTCAAATTGCTTTCTCAAGAAATATAATCTTTTCCCATTTATATCGACACCAAATAAGGTTTCTTCTTCCAAGATTGGAATCGAGAAAAGAATTCCATCATAGAAAACTCTCTTTTGAATAATTTTATCATGTATTCCATCCCCATTTACATCTCCATAAATAGGGGGATTGGGATGCGATGATTTTACTGCACAATAAACATATCCTCCAATCATTCCAGATAAACCAACCCCAAAAACAGTAATCAGTAGAGGAAATGCAAGTTTAGAAAAAAGATCAGAACATCTTTCCCTACAACCATCTATGTAGTGTCTTATGTCTTTCATGTATATAAGTAGAAATAATACTGATAAATGTTTCGGTTTTGATTATACTGGAAAAAACATACAAAAACTTGCTAGTTTTTGGTCTGCCAAAAAAGCTTTTCTTTTTTGAGCATTTTTTATATTATTAAACATTTTTAAATTAGTAATTCTTTGAAAATCATGGCAAAACAGAAAACAAATAAACTTCCAATATGTTATGTTTTATTTTCTGGCGGCTTAGATTCAAGACTTGCTCTAAAGATTATGCAACAACAATCTGAAAACCAGAGTAAGTTCAAAATCATTGCAATAACATTCAAGTTCGCTTTTGGCTCTGGTTGCTGCCAGCCAGATTGCTCTTTTAATTTTACCCAAGTACAAGGAATTGAACACAAAATAATTGACTGTACTGGAAAATCAGAAGATTTTCGGCATGCCAAAAATCACCAGATTTTTGAGCACACTCAAGGAACTTTATTTAAAAAATATCTCCAAATTGTCAGCAAACCAAAATTTGGACATGGTTCTGGAATAAATCCCTGTATTGATTGCAGAATCTTTATTTTAAATGAAACTAAAAAGCTTTTGAAAGGAAATGACTTCATCGTAACAGGTGAAGTTCTAAATGAAAGGCCAATGTCTCAGTATAGAAAAGCAATGAAAACAATTGACAAAGAA